>JBAYJI010000012.1:0-21666 GCA_041665205.1 Minisyncoccota bacterium
AAGCGAGTACACACTCATCAGGAGGAGGAAGATGAGAACGGTCGTGATGAAATTGCCGAAGAAGGAGGGGCCGCCGAGGCCAGGCTTCCAGCTGCGCTTGCCCCCTTTCGGGAGTCTTGGTTTCGACTTTCCGTTTTGCGCGGAGCCGTTCTTCACGGGCTTGGGAGATACAGGTGCCATAGAGAGACAGTATACCCTGTAGTGAAGCAGAGCTCTACTACGGGGTATACTCTACTGCATGAATGAAGAGAAAGTGGCGATCATTACGAGCGGTGGCGGGATGAAGTGCGCCTATGCTGCCGGTGCGCTCGTCGCGCTCTCAAAGAAGCTCGGCATCACCGAGCCCGACATCTTTATCTCCTCTTCAGGCTCCGTCGGCGCGATGTTCTACTATCTCGCGGGGCAATACGGCCATATCGAGAAGATATGGCTGCGCTACCTCCCCTCAAGCGAGGTGGTGCGTCGGTTCCCGCCGAAGCTCCGCGTCGACTACATCGTCGACACCATCATGCGCGAAGAGCTGCCGCTCGACGAGCACGCATTTGGCAAGGCGAAGACGCGTTGGTTTGTCCCGGTGACCGACCTCGACACCGGCCACACCGAATACGTGAGTAACAACACGTGGTTCAACCCCTACGAAGTGATGCGCGCCGCAAAGGCGGTCCCGATCCTCTATGGCGGTACGGTGCGCCTCGGTGCGCACACGTTTATCGATGGCGACTTGAACATGAACATGGCAGAGCTTATCCGCAAAGCGCGCAAGGAGGGGGCGACGAAGATTATCGTGATCTCGAATACCGCGACGCTAAGTGGACTCTCCAAATTTTTCACGAGACTCTACACACTCTTCGCTGGCCCGATGGTCCGGCAGCTCGTGCGGCGCGATCTCGAGCGCACGCACTGGGACCACCTCCCCGCCGACGTCGAGATCCTCGTGGTGAGCCCTTCGTACCCGCTCCCGAGCGGCCTCTTCACACGCTCCCGGCGCGAGATAGCAGAGTCGTACCAGATGGGCTGGGACGACCTGCTCGCCAAGCGTGCTGAAATAGAGAAATTGTTTGCCTGACAAAAGCAAAAAGCGCCCGAAGGCGCTCGTTGTGTGTTTTGTGGACATGCCGGTAGAAAGTTGGAACTCAATTCAGGGCTTCATATTTGATTGGTACGACTCACTGCAAGGCACAGGAATGGTGCCCCAAGGCGCCAAATTGGCTCACGTTCAGCATCTTGGGGTCACATGATGGTAATTGAGTATAGGGTTCTTTGTCGAGATGTCGGAGGCAGATAGAGTAGATTTACGTCCTCTCTTGTTTGTACTATGCTCTCGGTATGAACACTAATAGTCGAAAACTTGATGCTGCGATTGAGGCCATTGATCCACCTCTTAAAGCGAAGGAGAAAAGACAAGCACGGAAGAATGCTGAGGGGATTATATCCGACATTGTTCAGGCATATGAAGGAGCTTTCGGTAGTGGTTCTTTAGGTGGTGGCACACACACAGCGCGTACCGGACATGGCCCTACTGGGCTTGTATACGGAAGGATACAGAGTGGAAAGACGCGTGCTATGGTTACAAGCGCTGCTCTTGCGCTCGACAATGGTTTCAAAGTTGTTGTTGTTCTAACAAGTAACATTGATCTGCTCGTTGGGCAGACGCACGAAGATTTCGACTCGGGCCTTCCCGAAGGTGCCACTGTCTACTCAAAAGGTGATTTCGATGAGGTTTTGCAGGGCAAGAGAATTTTGAAAAGAGGTAGGGGCGGCATCGTCATTGTTTGCTCCAAAGGATCAACACGACTCGAACAAGCAACAGAATTCTTGCGGAATATAGGTGCAGCAAATGTGCCAGCTCTTATTTTTGATGACGAGGGCGATCAGGCAAGTTTGGATACAAATGCAGCACGTCGCGCAACGCGCGATCCTTCTGTGGCTGCGAGCACGATATGCAGGCTCATCCATGATAAAGATGTCGATTCGGTGCGGAGCGTCTTAAAACATCATGTGTTTGTAAGCGTAACTGGTACTCCTCAAGCATTATTATTGTCGAACGCCGATAGTGTCCATCGACCATCTTTTACGAAGCTACTTGAGCCCGGCGAGGATTATGTGGGAGGGGAGCGTTTTTTTGGAACGGAAGATCCGAAAATAAACCCGCTCATCTCTCTGATTGATTCCAATGAGAAGAGCGCCCTACTTGGTGGTGGCCGCGGGGCACCTGATGGATTACGAACTGCAATAAGATACTTCCTTGTCGCAGCTGCAGTTGCTGTACTTGAAAAGCCACTACCCAAAAAGGGAGGCTATAAGTTTCTGTGCCATCCAAGTGTGAAAACCGACGACCACAAACGCGTTGCAGATGCGATGCGAGACTATGTCATTGAAATATCAGATGCCTTGGATAAAACAACCAGCACCGATTATGCTGATTTGAAGGAGACCTATGATAAGTTCCGTCATGGTCGCGGGAATACGCCCTCTTTCGATAAGGTATTGCAGGTTTTAACGGATGTGATTGATCGTAGCAAGTATCTCGTAATAAATATGAAGGGTAAGAAAAAAGGAAAGGAGATTGTGTACGGGTCCCATCTCAACTTTCTTATCGGCGGCAATACTTTGGGTCGAGGATTGGCTATTAAAAACCTACTGATCACCTACTATGTTCGTGAGGCTGCTCGGACACAAATGGATACGATGTACCAGCATGCCCGCATGTTCGGTTATCGTAAGCACACCCTTCCTTACACCAAAGTCTTTCTGCCGCCACAAATCTACGATACTTTCAGAGAAATATATTTAAGTGACGAGAGGCTACGAAAAAGCATCGAGGCTATGAAAGGTCGAGGCACTACTTTCCTCGTGCGAATCGCACCAAACATAAATCCTACACGTCGTATGGTTATGGATGTCTCAAGCATGGATTATCTGGAGCCTGCAACCCAGGTGTTTCCTGATTTCCCATTGCTGGAGCAACCAGCCTCCAAGCGAGTGCACGTCAAAGCGTTCGAGGCTCTTAACAGTCTATTCCCCGACTATAAAACCAAAGGGAACAGTACAGGCAAACTTGTGACCACTGACGAAGCGATTCACTTGCTATCTTTTGTCAAAACGAAGGGTAAAAATAAGTGGCGCGACAAACACATGCCATCGATATTACGAGACTTGGCTACCGAACTTGGAGACGGAATACATTTACAATTCCGACCAGCGACTCGTGGTGCCAAGTTCGCTACGGAGAAGTTTGAGTCGGGAGCACTCAATGACGCAGTGGTTCAGCAAAACGCTGTACGAGATAAACCAACGTTGTGGTTGTTTGATACGAAGATCGATGGACTTGCAGAGAATTTCGTTTATCCGACTCTGGTGATCCCTCGAACGGCCAGTTTCATTATTTTCAACAGGGGCAGGCGTGGATAACTCCCTCGAGACATTCGTTCTTTTTCACCGTATTATGTAAGGTATGCGGCGTTCAGTTTCCATGACAGACGATATGAAGGCCATCGACCTTTTTTGCGGGGTTGGAGGCCTCACTCACGGATTCTTTCGAAAAGGAATTGATGTTGTTGCTGGGATCGACAACGATGGTTCATGCAAATATGCGTATGAAAAAAATAACGCAGCTACGTTCGTACAGAAAGATATAGCAGAAGTGAAAGCATCCGAAATAGAAGAGTTGTTTGATGGAGCACGCATACGTATTTTGATGGGATGTGCGCCTTGCCAGCCGTTCTCTACTCTTAACAGGAAGCGTCGTACCGGTCGTGCTCAAGACAAAAACTGGGAACCCCTTGAGCGTTTTGCTTCTTTAATTCGTGAGGTAAAACCGGAGATTGTTTCTATGGAGAACGTGAAGGATCTCGCAGACACTAAAAAATATCCAATCTTTAAGAGGTTCTTGAAGGCTCTTGAAGATTGCGATTATTATGTTTCCTACCGAGTAGTTGATGCGGCAGGCTATGGTGTACCACAACGGCGGCGTCGCCTTGTACTGCTGGCTTCACGACTCGGACCAATTTCTTTGTTACCCGAGACTCATGGACCTGAAGAGTTTGTTACTGTACGAGATAAAATAAGTAGTTTGGCTCGGATTGCTGAGGGGCAGACTTCTTCTAAAGATGCATTGCATCGAGCAAGTAAGCTTAGTGCACTAAACAAAAAAAGAATCATTGCTACTCCCAAAAATGGAGGAAGTGCCACGAGCTGGCCAGCGCACCTGCTTCCTGATTGCTATAAAGAATCATCAGGAGATTCTTACAAAGTCACGGTCTATGGTCGAATGCGTTGGGACACACCCTCTCCAACGATTACGACGCACTGTACAACCTTGGGTACAGGTAGGTATGGTCATCCAACTCAAAATAGAGCAATCTCTTTACGCGAGGCCGCACTACTACAGTCTTTTCCAAAAGGATATGACTTCGGTATAAAAGGACATGTTTCTGCGACGAAGATTGCCCGCCACATTGGAAATGCTGTACCGGTAGGACTCGGTGAAATAATCGCAGCAACCATCAAAGCTCACGCAAGCAAGTTTAGTGTTCTTGATTGAGATGCTTGACTTAGGGTGCCTGATCCCAGGCTTTTAATGGATTGTTGTCTTCTTTGTCAAGAGCAACGATCTCTGATTCGAGAAAATCTACTTTCTTGTCGAGCAAATCCTCGAATCTCTCAAAGTGATCATCGATGTGCTTTTTGATATCTTCAAATTTATTTTCAGTTTTCATCTGTCTCGCTTCCCTTTCTTTTTCTGATACAAAACTTCGGTAATTCCAATACCACTGGATACCGACAAGGAGTATTCCTAAAAGAATCCCCTCAGTCCAAAATATGTTGAACATATGCCATATGTTTTAATTGGTAACCCTCTTCTCTATCAGGAAAGCCAAGTTCATAATCATCGCCACCATCCGAAAAGGAACGATCTTAATTTCTGAAGCAGATTCTGTTTTTGAGGCGATTTAGATTGTGTCGATGATACTTGATCTGATGAGCTGGTAGTTGCAGCTACTAAGACTCTGAATGAAGTCGACGTTGTAGATGTCGGTGCAATAGCTGCTTTCGGTTTTTTAATCTCAATATCTGAAGACTCAAAGAGTTTCTTTGCTGGTACTGCTGGCGCAGTTGTGGTAACCCGAGACGGGTCTATCTCTGAGAGACTGAGCGTTGTGCCCGGTGCTGTCCCATACTTTGCCTGATACTCTGCTCGGGTCATCTTTACTGGTGCGACAGTCTGAATACATTTCGCGCTACTCGTATCCCATTGATAACCAGTATCGCACTTACAGATTACGTCTCTATTTACTGAGTCCACATACACATCGACTTTATTGGTAGCGCCTATGCCACTCTCGACTTTGCACCATATGACGAGTGGAATGCATTGATATGGACTACCGGTGTCAGGTGCCATTCCATCCCTACATTTGCATTGATTTGTATTGCCGTTGTAAGTCGCCAAAGAACCGTGACTGCTCTGACAAGCCTCGACTTGCTGACGGACTTGCTGAACCATCACATGTAGATTGGCACTTTCTTTCTGTTTTTGTGCGATTAGGGATTGATAGTAAGCACTTTCGCTTTTCAACTTAGCAAGTTCAACAGCCTTGTCGGCAATGCTATCCAATGCCTGATTTTGAGTAGTGCTCACGCACTGGTTATATTCGTTTAGTTTCTGTTGGTATGTATCTATTTGGGATCGGCATTGACTCAATTTATCTGTACTGTTTATGCCAGTAGCTGCATCTAAAGCACGCATGCTCGAATACTGGCTCTCTGTGGTGCATCCCAAGCTCGAAGGATAGACGCATGAGGCAAAGATTCCTGTCGAGTTTTTAAGTTGTAGCTGGTACAGTCTGTCGTCTATGGTCTTCTTCTCTTGCTCGAGTTCGTTTTGAAAATCCTGCAACTCTTTGAAAAGTTTTTCGGATGGATCCGGTAGCGGAACAGTTTTTAATCCTCCTGCGTTGAGTGTTTTATAAAGATCGGCATTACTACTGCCACCGACGCTACTCCCGATGCCGTAATAGTTAGAAAGGTAGGTGTCGGGATTGCCCGTAGTAGTCTTCCCGGTATTGGGGTTGTAATTGCCTGGAAACCCGTAGTTGTTGTAGGGGTTACTGTCAGCATCAGTCCGATAGTAAGGATCTACAAAAGTATCTCCTCGATAGTACGGACTCACGAGTGTGCTTGCGTGTGAAAATGAGGGGAATCCGATCAGCAGCAAGAGTGCGGCAAATACCAGTTTCTTTTCCATATGTCCTATGTTTTTATTGGGTAACGCAAAACCCGCCACCACGAACCCTTGCGGGTCTACGCCAGTTTCCCAGCGCAACATAGGACATGCCGTGATGACGGGTTTTCTATGTCCTATGATTTCGTGACCATGCCATCGCCGGAGCGGTGGTTTAGGTCGGTGCAACCTGTTCTATTGGCTACATTGATATGGTATCAGGATAAAGGTAAAATTGGTATAAAGTCGATTATGAAAACTCAAGAACAGACTTTAGAGGATGTGTTCACGAAATTCGTGATAATACCGCTTTTTTCGATATTCATGCTACTGCCTGTGTATTTATTCATCCTTGTTCGTTCAATGCCAATGTTTCCAGAAATGACGTCTGAGTTTAGGAAGAAAATGCAAAGTATTCTCCCGTAAAGATTAGGGTTTTCAAAATGAACGCTTATGGCGATAAAAACTGCACAAATTAAGCGCCACACGACTCTGGTCGAAAAGGCTAAAAACGATAAGGAATCTGGGGCTGGTGTCGGGCGCGGAAACAAGATGGAGAGCACAAGAGCAGCTTTCCGAGCGTGGTTACTGAAGCCGCGTATCTTTCTGGGAAAAGGAGAACATGTGCTTAATCTTTTGGGGATTACAGATATAGAGACGGTTGAGCTCTATAGCATCCGATCGCAGGGGGAGTTCTCGGAGAAGTTTGGAGTGGGAGAGCCAACACTCTCTCATTGGAAGCGAGAGATGCAAAATGGTAACGATTTTAAGGACTTTAAGATGGATATGCGTGAACTCACCAAGAACGTAGTGGGGACACTTTACCGCACTACGCTCGAGCACGGCGACGCTCCAAGAGTTATGGCGTGGATGAAGATAGTCGAGGACTGGCATGAACGATTTGGCATGGAGCATTCAGGAGAGATGGACGACGGACTTACTGATGAAGAAAAAGCGACTATTGATCGCCTAATTGAAAAGAACACTATTATGATTCCATAGATAAATATGAAGGGTGACACTAAGAGTGATGAGCTTTTCTATCAAATTTCCATCAGGGACGATTTTCAAGCACATGTTCGAGAATGTCGAGACACGTTTACTATCCCGGAGGGCGGACTAAAAAAGGGCGATACCAAGCGATGGTACGAATCTCTCGGCAGAAATAAGTACAGCCAGTTTTTAGATGCGCTCGCGGACATATTACGGCACTACAAACTGTCGAACTCTTTCATTAATCCATTAGAGGAATATGTGGTCACCAACGAAACCCAGAATCTATATCCGCTTCGACCGCATCCTTTTTACGAGATTGATACGCCAAGTGGATATTGTACAGAGCAGCATAGAAAAGACAAGAAGCCCTTTGTTAGTTTATTGATTTACGATTACGCCAGTTTGGAAGAGACGCAAGAATATTTGAAAAAGTCCTGGAACAATATTAAGCAAAGTCTTGATAAGCAGCGAGGAAAACCCACACGCCGAATCCGACGTTGGACTCATAAAGATAGAGATGAAGAGATACTACGTTTATATGAGAAATCCCGTGCAGAGCTCGGACTTAAGAAAGGCGAATATAAGCAGATAGGTATAGCCCGACTCATTGCTACGAAATATGGACCTATAGATTCTGATTACATTAAAAATATTGTTCTAAGAAGGCGTCGGCTAAAAAGAGGCACCATTTAAAGCACCCTCTTAAAAGTATCTCTACACATTTGCATTGAAAAGCGACCATTGGCATATGGTCGTTTTTTGCGACCTGGTGACGTCACTGGAACAGCCGGCAGCGTACGTCACCACGCGGCCGGCTGTTCCAATTCATGCTTACCTTACAAGAATGCAGGAAATACGCGGGTAGTGAACTTACCGATGAAAAATTGGAGGCGGTTCGTGATGCACTCTATGTCTTTGCTCATAAAATAGTAGAAGACTGGCTCTGTCTGGAAGATGGAGAGAATGAGACGGTCTGTCCACAAAATCGAGTTGCAATAACTCAGATTCCACGGCATAACATCACTTAAGACTCCATGTCACGACTTGCCCTTATATACGCACGTGTTTCTTCCGAGAGGCAAGCAACGGAAGGGCATGGGTTAGATGCACAAGAGCATCGTTGCCGTGCTTATGCCGAGAGTAAGGGCTACGAGGTCGAGAAAGTATTTAGAGATAGTTTCAGTGGGGGCGGAGACTTTATGAATCGTCCAGCAATGTCCGCCTTACTTGGGCATGCGGATAAACATGCTCACCGAGATTATGTGGTCCTTTTTGATGATTTGAAACGTCTCTCGAGAGACACGGCATTTTACATGAAGCTCAAGGATGAATTCAGGGTGCGAGGGATTAAGTTGGAAAGTCCGAATTTTGTTATGGATGACTCTGACGAGGGGTCATTTGTTCAGCAGATTCTCGTGGGAGCTGCAGAACTGGAACGCAAACAAAATAGGCGGCAGGTTATCCAGAAACAAAAGGCTCGGCTTGAGAGAGGGTACTGGTCTTTCTGCCCACCAACAGGTTATAAATTCGAGAAACATCCTGAACACGGGAAGATCCTTGTTCCAATCTCTCCTGAAGCTGAGCTTATCAAAATGGCATTGGAGGGTTATGCATCGGACAAGTTGTACGACCAGGTCGCTGTCCGCAATTTCCTCAAAATCAATAACTTCAGAAATGGCCGTCCCGTTCATATGTCATTAGTACGTCGACTTCTCACAGAGACTCTCTATGCCGGCCATATCGAGTATGCGGCGTGGGAAATTGCGAGACGTAAGGGCTTGCATCAAGAAATCGTAAGTATTGAGGTCTTCGATCGGGTTCAAGCGAAGCTGACTGGAAAATCATATTTGATCTCGAGAAAGGATTACTGCCTCGATTTTCCTTTGCGTGGGTTTGTCCTCTGCAAGGATTGCGGGCATCCACTAACTGCGAGTTGGACGAAGGGGAAGACCAGGAAGTACCCCTATTACTGGTGTCGTTGGAATGGATGCCAACTCAAGAACAAGAGTATAACAAAGTCAGGTCTCGAAGATAGGTTTGATGTCTTACTTGATAAAATAAAACCTCGTCCTGAACTTCTGGAACTTGCAAATCAAATTCTCTTGGATGTATGGAGTCAGCGTGTAAGCAAGCTGGACGAGCACCGCACAGTTCTGCAAAAGAGGTTGCAAGCTGCACGGAGACAAACGGAAGGACTGGCAGCCCGTCTTTCAAGAGCACAGGAAGAAGATTTGGTGAGTGTGTATGAGGATCAGCTTATGCGCGCGGGACGTGAAGAGCGGTCTCTTGCTACTCAGATTGAGCGGCTTACAGAACGTTCAGGGGACTTCGAAGGCGCTCTTAAGCAGATGTTCGCGGTGTTGCGTAACCCGGCGGCTGTATGGGCAAGACCGGATATAATACAGAAAAGATCAGTTTTGAAGCTGATCTTTTCTGCGAAATTGCGATATGACCCGGTGTCTGGGTTTCAAACACCGGAGAAATCCTTAATTTACGGGCTATTTGAGCAAATTGGTGCTCAAAAGTCCCTACATGTGGAGGTGTCGGGGATTGAACCCGAGTCCGAATCTGGCCAAGGAAGCGAGTCTACGACGCGTAGTCAGCGTTATCTTTAAAGTAGGATGCGAGGAACGCAGACGAAACCATTCCTACTCGATCCCTTATTTAGACGTGTCGGGCGGGAGGCCGGACGTCGATCTTACAGACCATTCCACCTATTCCTCTAGCTGTAAGAACCCGAGAGGAGAGATGTCGCGAGGCGAGGAGCCGTTAGGCGGTCGCGTACGCGAACGTGAAGTCCTTCATACCGAAGTACGGCGACTTCACGCTTGCAAGAGTGTTCTTGGCAAGTTTGGTTGCTCGTTGGATTGTGAGTGGCATACGAGCGTGCACTGCGCCGCACGTCTTTCAAGGTACAGACCGTCAAAGCCGGTCACCCCCAGAGAGAACAGAATACCATTTCTGTGCTTTCTGCGATTGATCAGCGATTCTTCAGCGCGCGTCCGGTCTCGCGCTCGGCGTCGCGCTTCTTAAGGTCTTCGCGGCGGTCAGACTTGCCCTTGCCGCGGACAATCGCGATGCGCGCCTTCATGAGCCTCCCTGCAGTATACACCTCAAAAGGTATGATTGTCAAGCCCTTCTTTCCTTCTGCTGCGAGAAGTTCGGCGACCTCCTTCTTCTTCAAGAGGAGTCGCCGCGGGCGTTCGGGGTCGTAGCTCTTCGGCGTGTTGGCGGCCTGGTAGGGCGGAATCGTCATCCCGACGATAAACGCCTCCCCGCCGCGCACCACCACGCGCGAACCGTCGAGGGAGCCGAGCTTGTCCCGCAGTGCCTTCACCTCGGTACCCACAAGCTCAAGACCCGCCGCGTAGTGTTCGAGCGGGGCATATTTCAGGTGGGCTTTCTTGTTGGCGATGAGGGTCATAGAGGAGAGTATACCGCAGCTTTGACTTTATGCTCGATGTTGCGTACTGTAGCCCTGTAATTAGCCCGTTTCGGGATGTAATTGCGTGCTCTTCAATCACTCTGGGAGGTATATGGATGAAAAGAAAGAATCTAATCGTAGAGCTCGATGCAGCTCTCACACCGGCTGACGCGGTACATCTTGTACTCAAACTTGCTCCGCATGTCGGCGGGTTCAAGATCGGGCTACGATTTGTCACTTCTATACTGGCCCAGCTTGTCTCGGCCAGAAGCGATGAAGAGGCGAATTTCAAGCTTAAGAAAGTCCGCTCATTGTTCTATATTCTCAATGAGAAGGTGTTCTTCGATGGCGAATTCAACGATATACCGGATACCGTCGTCGGCACCCTGGAGACGCTGCAGATGTTGGACGTGCAGGTGTTGAGCGGGTACGTGCTCGGCAACACGGAGAAGGTCGTCGTCGGTCTACCAATCACGGCTGCGCCCGACCCCGTCGAAGCCGCGAAGAAGTTCGCGGCAGAGATCGCCAAGGTCTCATGACTCTCTCACGCAACCCCCTACAGGCCACCGCATCGGTGGCCTGCTTTTTATCTCTCTAACGCACGCTTCGATAGCCGCCCGGGACACCCTCTTTTGACAAGACGATCTGCCAGAGCTGTGCTTCACGTGCACGAAAAATACCTGCACAAGAAAGGAGATAATACTTCCACATTTTATAAAACCGATCCCCGTATTTCGCACGAAGCGTGGGCCATGCTGCGTCGAAGTTCTTGAACCAAGTCATTAGAGTAGTGTCATAGTCGGCACCGAAGTTATGAAGGTCCTCGGCGATGAATTTTCCCTCAATCGCCTTCCCTATCTGCGCGATAGACGGCAGTACGCCGCCCGGGAATATATACTTCGTAATCCACGGATCGCTCGTAAGAAGCGAGAGGTTGTAACCGATCGTGTGCAGCAAAAAGAGACCATCATCTTTTAAGCAACGGTCTACAACTTTAAAATACTCACGATAATTCTTCACGCCCACGTGCTCGAACATCCCGATAGAGACGATATGGTCGAATTTCTCATTCACCTCACGATAATCCTGAACGCGAATTTCTATGGGAAGCCCTTTGCATAATTCTTGAGCCAGAGCTGCCTGCTCTTTTGAAATAGTTATCCCGACAACTTCTGCACCATATTTCTCTGCGGCGAACTTCGCGAAGCTCCCCCAACCACAACCAATATCGAGCACACGGTCGCCTTTTTTCAATCCAATTTTTTTACACACAAGGTCGAGCTTCGCCTCCTGTGCGTCGCCGAGCGTCTTCGCACCACTCCAATACCCGCAGGTGTAGACCATCCGCGTACCGAGCATCGCAGTGTAGAGGTCGTTGCCGAGGTCGTAGTGCACCTCGCCGACCGTGAAGGCGTCCTTGCCTGACTGCTGATTAAAGATAAATGCTTTCGCGACAGTAAGAGCGGATGAAATATTCATCTCGAACTTTTTTTCCAGGTGTGCACGAAGCGCCGTATCAAAAAACACATCGAGCTGATTCGCCTCCCACCAGCCGTCCATGTAGGCCTCACCGAGGCCGAGCGTCCCGTAGCGGATCACGCGACTATAGAGCCGCTCGTCATGCACCATGATATCTTGCGGTCGCCCACCGCCGATCTCAACATCAGCCTTTTTAAGCAAATCCCCGACAAACGCACGAGCGGATGTCATATCCTGAAACTATACCAGAATTTAGCGGCGGGCTTTGGCGCGGTCGTTCTCGGTGAGGTATTGCTTGCCCCGTTAGAAATCAGATTTCTAACGGGGCTTGCGCTCCGACTACCGTCTCGCTTTTGCCCGATCGTTTTCTGTTAAATATTGTTTGCGCAAACGAACCGATTTGGGAGTAACCTCGAGATACTCGTCATCAGACATGATCTCCATCCCGCGTTCGATCGTGAGATCAAATATCGGCACGAGCGTGAGCGCTTCGTCCATACCCGAGGAGCGGACGTTCGACTGATTCTTGCCCTTTGTCGGGTTCGCCTGCATCTCTTCGCCCTTAGAGGTGTTGCCGATCACCATACCCTCATACACCTCAGTCGCCGGCTTGATATAGAGCTGGCCGCGATCCTGCAGGTACCAGAGCGAGTAGCCCAAGCTCTTCCCGGTCGCCATCGAGATCATCGAGCCAACCTGGCGCTTCTTGATCTCACCCGCATACGGCTGGAAGCCGAGCACACGCGAAGAGAGGATACCCTCACCCTTCGTGTCGATGATGAAAATGTTCCGGTAGCCGAGGAGCCCGCGCGTCGGGCCGTTCAGCGTAAGGCGCACGATGTTACCGTGCTGGACGAGATTCTGGAGCACGAAGGCGCGTGCCCCTAGCTTCTCGATAATCGCACCCTGAAACTCTGACGGCGTATCGATAGTGACCTCTTCAAAGGGTTCGAGCTTCACGCCATTCTCCTCGCGGATAATGACGTGCGGTTGAGAGACCTGGATCTCGTATCCCTCGCGACGCATGTTCTCGATCAGAATCGCGATATGAAGCTCGCCGCGACCACTGACGTGAAATATTTCTGTCTTATCGAAATCGACCTTGAGACCGACGTTCACCTCGAGCTCCTTCTCGAGTCGGTCGCGGATCTGGCGGCTCGTCACGTACTTACCCTCCTTCCCGGCAAAGGGCGAGTTGTTGACCAAGAAGTTGAGCGCAATCGTCGGCTCGTCCACAGCGATCGCCGGGAGCGGGGCCGCCGACTCGTTCGTCGTAACGGTCTCGCCGATATAAATGTCGGGCAGGCCGGCGACAAGCGCGATGTCCCCGGCGCAGGCCTCGGCAGCCTCGACGCGCTCGAGACCCTTGAAGGTGAATATCTTTGTGGTGCGGCCAGTGCGCATCGTGCCGTCCGGCTTCTTGATAAAGACGGTTTGGTTAGGACGCACGGTACCCTCGTAGATCCGGCCGACCGCGAGCCGACCCATGAAGTTGTCGTAGGCGAGATTAAAGGGCTGGAGCATAAGCGGTGCAGACGCATCGGCAGTCGCGTTTGCTGGCGGCACCTTCTCGAGGATCAGGTCGAGGAGCGGCGAGAGATCTTTTTCATCGCCTACGAGGAGCTCGTCGGGGCTGAGTGCCGCGCGCCCGTCACGACCGATCGCGTAGACCACCGGGAAGTCGCACTGCTCATCAGAGGCGCCGAGCTCCATGAAGAGTTCGAGTACCTGGTCGTGCGAGCGCGCCGGGTCAGCGGCCGGCTTGTCGATCTTGTTCAGGACGACGATAGGCTTCAACCCGAGCTCCAAGGACTTCTTCAATACGAAACGGGTCTGCGGCATCGGGCCCTCTTGCGCGTCGACAATAAGGAGCACTGAGTCGATCGAGCGCAGCACGCGCTCGACCTCAGAGCCGAAGTCGGCGTGGCCGGGAGTGTCGACGATGTTAATCTTCGTCCCCTTGTACTCGACCGCCGCGTTCTTGGCGTAGATCGTGATGCCGCGCTCGAGCTCGAGCGCGTTTGAGTCCATCGTTGTGCCCTCGGCTGCTGCTCCCGTCTGCTTGAGAATAGCGTCAGTGAGCGCGGTCTTGCCGTGGTCGACGTGCGCGATGATAGCAATATTGCGAATTTCCATAAGTAAGCTTTCTCCCTTCGCTCGCTCACAAATGAGAATCGAGATTCTCATTTGATTCGCTTCGCTTGGTAGTAAAAATAAAATAGCCGCGTGGGCTGTCAGTTCAATATACAACACTAACGCGCCTCATGCAACAACGCACGCTATCTAGAACCAGAAGGTCGCGATCGCTGCGAGGCCAGAGAGGGTCATGACTGCGATAGTCACCCAGCCGACAAGCGAGATGAAGGGTTTATTGGTGTACTCGCCCATGAGCTCCTTGTCGCTTGAGAGCCGTACGACGAAGAAGAGGATCACCGGCGCGATCACGCCGTTTGCGACGGCGGCGTAGATAAGCCCCTTGATCGGGTCGAGGTGCATGAAGTTCGCGATAACACCGATAATCATCGAGACGATGATGACGCCGTAAAAGGCGCGTGCCTGCTTCAACTTCAGATATAAGCCGTCCTTCCAGCCGAAGGCTTCAGCAATCGCGTACGCGCTCGAGCCGGCGAGGACCGGCACGGCGAGGAGTCCGGTGCCCACGATACCGATTGCGAAGAGCAAGAATGCGAACTCGCCGAAGGGGCGCAGCGCGAGTGCGGCCTGGTCTGCGGTCGCGATATTCGTGATGCCGTGCGCATAGAGTGTACCCGCGCAGGCAGCAAAGATAAAGAAGGTAATGAGATTCGAGAAGAGCATCCCGCTCCACACGTCGGTGCGCATGCGGCGCACCGACTGCGCGTCAACCTGCTCGCGCCGCTCCTCGACCGTGACCTCCCCTTTCAATATCTGCTCTTCAACTTCTTGCGAGGTCTGCCAGAAGAAGAGGTACGGCGAGATCGTGGTACCGAGCACCGCACAGATCAAGAAGATCTGGTCCTTCGAGAAGGTCATCGAGGGGACGAGTGTGTGCTGGAGCACGTCACCCCAGTCGAGCCCGACCGAGAAGGCGACCACGACGTAGGAGAGGAGCGCGAGCGCCAAGTACTTGAGATACTTCGCATAGCGCGCGTAGGTGGTGAAGATCTGGAGCAAGAGACTTACGAGCGCGAAAGCGACGACGAGCAGCTCGGGAGCGATGCTTGGTAAGAGGAGCCGCGTCCCTGCCGCCATCGCACCGAGGTCGGCGGCGATGTTAAACACATTTGCGAAGAAGAGTAGCGCAGTGACCGCGTAGAGCGCTCCCTTTGGGTAATGACTCCGGATATTTGCGGCGAGACCCTGCCCCGAGACGAGCCCGATACGCGCGCACATCTCTTGCACCACCGCCATAAAGGGATAGGTGAAGAGTGCGGTCCAGATAAGCTGGAGCCCGTACTTCGCTCCTGCTTGCGAGTAGGTCGCGATGCCAGAAGGGTCGTCGTCGGCAGCGCCGGTGGTGAGCCCGGGGCCGAGCGTGTCCCAATATTCTTCTGCACGTCTCAGCGGCTTCCCGAAGAATTCACCCATGGTGCCCCCACTATATCACTCCCCTGTTCTTCATTTTTCTAAATCGAGGATATCGTCAATACGGATCTGAGAGACGAATTCGGGCACGTGCGAGACGAGGATCATCGCACCCGCGTACTGGTCGAGCGCCTTTGCAATAACCGGAAGGTGACGGAAGTTGATGTGGTTTGTCGGCTCGTCGAGGATGAGGAGCCCGGGCCGCTCGAGGACGAGCGAGGCAAATGCGACCAAGCCCTTCTGCCCCTCCGAGAGGGAGCCAATCTTTGTATAGATCGTATCGCCCGTGATAAGGAAGCTTGCGGCCACAGAGCGCAGACGCTTCTCGTCGGGTTGTCCCATGACATTCATGAGCGCATCAAAGACTGCCTGGTCGAAGTCGAGCGTAGAGAAGTCTTGGCGATAGTAGCCAACCTTCACCCCCTCGGTGATAGTCGCCCCTCCCGCGACCCCCTTCGCGATAGCTTCTAAGAGCGTGCTCTTGCCGATACCGTTTGGGCCCTTGAGCAAGAGGTGCTCGTTCTTACGGAGCGAGACGCGCGCCTTCTTCTCGAGGGGCTTTTTGCCGTGCGGGATCGTGTAGGAGGTGAGCTCGAACACAACACCACTCAGCTCCTCCTGCGCGGGAATGGTGAAGGGGCGGATCGTCTTGTCCTCCTTGCGCACATCTACCTTCGCCTCCTCCATCTCCTCGACCTCAGTGCGCATCTTCTTGGCGACGAGACGCATCTTGCCGCCCTTCTGCGCGAAGAAGTTCGCCTTGTCCTTGTTCTCTTGGATCTTCTTCTCGAGCTGGGCGTTCTTCCTATTCTCCTTTTCGATACGCGCGAGGATATCGCGCTGCACGTCGTGATAGTTGCCCGGGTACTGCTCGATCTTGCGCGTGAAGACGTCGAGGTAGAGGACACCCGTGGTAAATGCGTTGAGGAACTCTGCATCGTGTGAGATCACGACACAGGTCCCCGGGTACTCGACGAGAAAGGTGGTGAGGTGCTCGATACCGGCCTTGTCCAAGTTATTTGTCGGCTCGTCGAGGAGCAAGAGGTCTGGATCTTGTATGAGTGCCGATGCGAGGAGGAGTCGCGCTTGCTGCCCGCCTGAAAAGCTCTTCACCGCGCGGTCATGAAGCTTTTCGTGCCCTTTCAGGTTCACCACCTTGAGCACCGCATCAATCTTCGGGTCGATGTCATATACCTTTTTATCGAAATAGGAGGAGAAGAAGTCGCGCACCGTGAGCTCCATCTTCTCGCGCGGGATCACCTGCGCCGCGAGCGCGACCTTCATCCCGTGGCTCGCGTGTATCTCGCCGCACTCGGGCTTCTTCTCGCCGGTCATGAGCGAGAAGAGGGTCGACTTCCCCGCGCCGTTTTGACCCATCACCGCCATCTTCATCCCGCGACGCAGCGCGAAGTCGACCTCCTCGAGGATCGGCTTGTTGTGCCCATATTCGAACGACACTTCTTCGAAGCGGATAACGCTCTCTTCCTTAGCCATTAGACCACCCTACTACCAAACGAGTTGAGCGGCAAAGCGTGTCTGCACGCATTTGCCCGAAACGAGTGCAGGGAGAAAGCCCACTTAACTCATTTAGAGTAAAAAAGGAAAATAGCGTATAGTGCCGCTATGCAGAAACCGAGCGAAAAGGCCGCAGACGAATACCCGATGCGGATCAATAAGTACCTCGCCCATCAGGGGTTAACGACGCGCCGGGGCGCAGACGAGCTGATTGCGCGCGGGAAGGTGCTTATAAACGGCCGCGTCGCCACGATTGGTGAGAAGGTAGAGAAGAATGATGTGGTCGAGCTCCGCGGCAAGACTTCGTCGAAAAAGTTCCTCTACTACGCCTACCACAAGCCGGTCGGTGTGATCACCCACTCGCCCCAACTCGGTGAGAGGGACATCAGGCAGAGTGCCACCCTCCCCTCGGACGTCTTCCCCGTCGGGCGCCTCGACAAGGATTCGAGCGGGCTTATCATCCTCACCAACGATGGTCGCGTGACCGACCGCCTCCTCTCTCCCGGCTACGACCACGACAAAGAGTACCGCGTGCGCACGCTTGACGCGCTTCGCGACAGCTTCAAGAAGACGATGGAGGCAGGCGTCGACATCGAGGGTTACCTCACCAAGCCCTGCATGGTGCGCAAGACTGGGCCGAAGAGCTTCAACATCACTCTCACCGAGGGTAAGAAGCATCAGATACGTCGCATGGTCTCGGCGATGCACAACACGGTCGTCGAGCTCGAGCGCACCCGCATATTAAATATCCGCCTCGACAATCTGCAGCCGAACGCGTGGCGCGCGATTGAGGGTGACGAGCTCGCCACCTTCCTCTCCCAGATCGGGATGAAATAAGCTTACTGAAAGAGTGCGTCGAGAAGTGCGTCGGTGCCCTTCTTCTCGACGGTCGAATACGGGATAACGATTGTCTCGTGTGCTGCCTCTCCTATCGCGCGCACCTGAGCCGAGAGCTCCTTCTGATTCACCTTGTCGATTTTATTCGCAATAATGACGACCGGGTGACCCTTCTCGCGGAGCACTCGCAGCATCTCTTTGTCGAAGTCGGTCAGCCCCGCCTTCACGTCGAGGATAAGTGCGACGCATTGTGGTCGTGCGCCCGAGTACATGAGGTACCAGAGGATCAGCTTCTCTATCTTCTCCTTCTCCTTAGGCGACTTCTTAGCGTAGCCGTAGCCTGGCAGGTCGACAAAGTAGCACGCGCCGCGATTGATCGAGAAGAAGTTTATCTCGGTCGTCTTGCCGGGCTCCTTGCTCACCTTTACCAAGTCCTTCCGGTTCACGAGCGCATTGATAATGCTCGACTTACCGACGTTTGAGCGCCCGACAAAGGCAATCTGGGGTACACCGTCAGTGACGATAGTGTCTGTCCCGACGATCCCGCGTGTAAATTCTGCTGAATTGATTTTCATAGTAGACTCGTGCCCCTACGATACATGATTCCCCGCTACAAAGCCCGTCGACCAACAAAGCTGGAGCGAGTAGCCGCCCGACGGTCGCCGGATATGGAGCAGGTCTCCCGTTACGGCGAGATTCTCGTAGAGCCGGCTCCGCATGGTCTTCGTGTCTATCTCAGAGAGCGGGAGACCGCCGTCGGCGACCACCGCCCGGTCGAAGCCCATAAGCCCTGTGATCGTTAGTGGCACGCGCTTGCACACTTCGACAAGTTTCTTCCGATTTTCTTTCGTAACGCTGTGCACCTTGATCTCAGGATCAGTACCCGTAAATGAGAGGAGCGCATCAGCCATGCCCGGCGGCACCACTTCTTTGAGCACGTTCCTGAGCAGCTTATTTTTATTCGCATCAAAGACTTCAGTAACTCTTTTATCAAGCGCGCCAAGGTCAACTCCCGGGAAGAGGTCGAGAGTAGCAGTGACTACTCCTTCTTGGAGCATATCGGCTACTCTGCCCGCGCTGTTGAGGATCGTAGGACCCGAGATGCCGAAGTGAGTGAAGAGGAGCGTACCCGTGCGCGAGAACTTCTTTGCGCCGTGCACGAAGAAGGTAATCTTCATCGAGGCGAGAGCGACGCCGGCGAGCTCTTTGACCCACCCCTCCTTCACCTTGAGCGGGACGACGGTCGGCGTCGGCTCCTCGATCGTGTGCCCGAGCTCCCTTAGCCAGGCGAAGCCGTCTCCGGTCGAGCCGGTCTCGGGGTGCGACACGCCGCCCGTAGCGAGGATGTACGTCTGTGCTGAAAAGTCTCCCGCACTCGTCTCGACGCGCTCAATGCGCCCCTTACCCGCGACGATGCGCTCCACCACCACACCGGTACGTACCTCGACGCAGCCCTCTTCGAGATACCTCGCGAGCACGGCGACGACGTCTGCTGCGCGCTCGGTCGCGGGGAAGGCACGCTTCCCTGCCTCGACGATAAGCGGCAACCCGTGCGACTCAAAAAAAGAAAAGGTCTCTGCCACGCCGAACTGCGAGAACGGAGAAAAGAGGAATTGGTCAGCCGCACCATACTTCGAGAGCAGGAGCCGCACATCTTCTTCGGCGTTCGTGATATTGCAGCGGCCGCCGCCCGTGATCGCGAGCTTCTCGCCGAGTTTCGCGTTCTTCTCGAGCAAGAGGACGCGCTTCCCGCACTCGGCAGCACGGCCGGCTGCCATCATGCCCGAAGCGCCACCGCCGACAACGACGACGTCGTACGTCTTCATCGCTTAACTCTGTCTGCCCCAGTGCACGTGCGCCCAGATGCGCTCGTGGAAGTAGTAGAGGAGCGTACTGTAACCGTTTACCAATACGACAATGCCCGCCGAGAGCGCGACGTCGCGCGTGAAGAAGTATGCGACCGCCGAGTCGACGCTGAGACTGAGCACGCGGTAGCTAATCGACTTCGCGATTGAACGATGATGCGCTTCGAGCGGTTTCATTTTCATAAGTATAGCAAACCAAAATACAGAAACACGCGAGGTATTGCTATTTAAAGTACTTCATGCTATAATATAACCTGACCATTGCACCTTACAGGGAGGAGAACATGAAGTTTATTCTGTTTCTGTGTGCGCTCCTCCTTACCGGAGGAGCGCGTGCCGAGGTAGTAGTCGGGGCCGACAACACCGTATCTGGCCTCTCGCACAACGAGGTGGTCGAGTACGGCGGCGTCACTGCCGACGGCAACTGCTTCATCATCACGAGACCATCCGGCGAGAACTGGGACACCATTAGTTACACCAAGGTGTACGACGGCGATTGCACCAAACCGCTTACCGACTGGGGCCAGCCGAGTGTACGCAAGTTCCGTGACGGCAGGGTGAGCTTCGACTACAACCTGCACTCGACGCCGAAGGGTCCAGACTTCGACGTGATCGTCATATCCTCAAACCGGAGCACCGCGACACAATATAAAAAGTCGCTTGCCAATCTGAGAGCTTTCAAAAAAGCTCCGCCCTAAGTCCCGCGCTCCGCGCGGGATTTTTTATTCTCCCTCCCTTATTTGCCCGGACCCTTTATCCGCTCGAGTTCTGCTTCGATTACTTCGAGCTTCTCGAGTATGAGCTGGTCGATATCCTTCTCTGAGCGGACTTCGTTCTCCGTCTTCTCGACAAGCTTCTTCTCCCGCTTGAAGCCGGAGAGGATAATGCTGTCCCCCACGAAGAACGAGACCATGAGCCCCGTGAGGAGCAGTGTGACCACTCCCATGACCATCGAGACGGGGCCGTAGAGCACGGGGAAGAGTTCTGCCGTCTCCCACACTCCCTTCCAGAAGAGGATAATGCCGACGCCACCGATGATGGCGTACGGGATCGGGCGGTGGCTGAGCGCGATGCGTATCCGATCCTCAAGCTTGTCGAAATAATTAACAATCCATTTCACCATATCCAGATTATACCTTAGTGCAGAGCTACCGCTTGGCGAAGACCTCCTTGAGAAGCGCCATGCGCACCAAGAGGCCGTACTTCGCCTCCTTGAAGTAGGCTGCCTTGGGTGAGGCGTCTACCTCGGGCAAGAGTTCGTCGATACGCGGCAAGGGGTGCATCACAATCGAACCCTTCTTCATCTTGTTCACCTCCCGCAGCGTGAGCACGTAGCCGCCCTTGTACTTCTTATACTCAGCGAGGCTCTTGAAGCGCTCCTTCTGTATGCGCGTCTGGTAGAGCACGTCGACTAAGGGCAGCACGGCGTCCCACTTCTCTCGCTCGTCGTAGGCGACGTGGTGCTTATCGAGATAGCGCTTGATATCGTCGCCGATCTTGAGCCCCTTCGGCGACACGTAGGTGATATGCACCTTCGCGTACTTGCCGAGCAGATAGGTGAGCGAGCGGACCGTCCGCCCGTTCTTTAAGTCACCGACGAAGGCGACGTGCACGCCGTCTATCTTGCCGATCTCCTTCTTGATCGTGTAGAGGTCGAGCAGTGCCTGGGTCGGGTGCTGCCCTGCCCCGTCGCCGGCGTTAATAACGGGAGAAGTAGAGACCGCGGCCGCGCGCGCAGAGGCACCCTTCTCGGTGTGTCGCAT
>JBAYJI010000013.1:0-19079 GCA_041665205.1 Minisyncoccota bacterium
AGCGTTCCCTACCACCGAGCCGGTAATATCGATCGCCTCGACCACCGAGACACCCGAGAGGAGCATGGTGGAGAAGTTGTCCGCAACACGCGAGAGGTAGAGCTTCTGGTAGAGGTCGCCGACGTAAGGGATCCCAAGCTTCACGCTGTCGAGCATGAGCTTGCCGCGTTCGGTCTTGCCGAGCTGCCAGACGTAGAAACCGCCTCCGATGAGCGCAATGAGTACGAAGATGCCGTACTGGACGAGGAAGTTCGAGAAGCCGATAACGATTGCCGTATAGATTGGCACTTCCTGCCCGGAGTCGATAAGCACCGCGCTAATCTTCGGGATCACGAGCGTGAGCATGAGCGCCATAACGCCGAAGAAGACCACAATGACGAAAACCGGGTAGATAAGCGCGTTCTCGGCCTTGCTGACCAGCTCGTAGGAGCGATCGAGATAGTCTGCGAGGTAGTTGAAGGTCTCTGAGAGCTTGCCGGACTCTTCTCCTGCATGGATCATGTTCACGTAGAAGGTTGAAAAGACCTTCGGGTGACGGGAGAGCGCGGTGCTGATAGGGCTCCCGCCCTGCAGGTCGTCACCGACAGTAGAAAGAACCGTCGCGAGCGCCTTATTGTCGACTTCAGCGGCAAGAAGGCGGAACACGCGGAGCGCCGACACCTGCGCCTCGAAGAGGGTCGCAATCTGGCGCGAGAGGATAACGACGTCCTTATTCGAGATTCGGTCGAAGATCGAGATATTGAGCTCGAACAACGACTTCTGGTCGCCCGACTCGATCGCCGAGATGATAAGGTTGCGCCGCTGCAGCGCGATGACCGCGATCTCTTGCGAGGGGGCCTCGATGGTCCCCTCTCGTTCGTGCCCATCTGGATCGATAGCGTGATATTTAAAGAGCATATTTAAATGTTTACATATTTAAATATCACAGATAGCGCTCGAAGGTCTTCGGGTCCATCGAATATTCGAAGGCGTGCTCGGCGGTCACCTCGCCTCTGCGCACAAGCTCGGCGAGCGCGCGGTCCATATCGATCATACCCTCTTGTGAGGAGGTCTGGATAACCGCACTGATCTCGTGCGTACGCGCATCGCGAATAAGTGTGCTGATTGCATTGTTGTTGATAAGGAGTTCGTACGCCGGGATTAGCCCGCCCGAGATGCGCGGAATAAGTCGCTGCGAGAAGATGCCCGCGAGGCTCCCGGCGAGCTGTACCCGCACCTGGGACTGCTGCTCTGAGGGGAACATGTCGATGATGCGGTCGATTGTCTGCGCGGCGTTGTTGGTGTGTAGGGTCGAGAAGACGAGGTGGCCGGTCTCTGCAGCGGTCACCGCTGAAGAGATCGTCTCGTAGTCGCGCATCTCGCCGACCATGATCACGTCCACATCCTCGCGAAAGGCACTCTGGAGCGCTGTATGAAAGTCGGGTGCGTCGATATGTACCTCGCGCTGGTGGATAAGGGACTTCTTCGGAGTGAAGAGGTACTCGACCGGGTCTTCGATCGTGAGGATGTGCTCAGAACGAGAGTCGTTGATACGGTCGATCATCGTGGCGAGCGTAGTCGACTTGCCCTGCCCTACCGGCCCGACGACGAGGAAGAAGCCCTGCTCGCGCTGCGTGAAGACCTCGAGCACCGAGGGGAGATTGAGCTCACTGAAGGTGTGTATCGCACGCGGGATGAGCCGGAGCGCGAGCGCCGTCGCCCCCTGCACGCGATATCCGTTCACGCGAAAGCGCGCGTCACTCCCGTGCGCATAAGAGAGATCGATTGTCTGATTCTCTTGAAACGAACCCCATCGTTCTGTAGGGACGATAGATTTGAGCATTCCCTCCGTCTCTTCAGGAGTAAATGCCGGGTACTTGCTGATAGGGATAAGCGCGCCTGAGACACGAATCATCGGCGGCCCGCCCGCGAAGATGTGGAGGTCTGATCCGCCTTGTGTGACGACAATATCGAGAAGCTCTTCGAGACGTTTTTCTGCAGTAGCCATGATGCGTAGTAGTTATTTCTTTATATCAGCGGGACCGTCTCCGATAGTGCGGAGCGTTTCAGCAAACACCTCAGAGGGGATAGCGGACGCCTTGATGATGTACCCGTCGGCAGAGAGCTGCTTCGCCTTCTCGATGTCAGAATCTTGGCCTTGGTTCGAGAGGATAATAATCTTCGTGCCCTTCGCGAGATTCTCTTTACGTATCGCCTGCAGCGTCTCGAACCCTCCGATACCCGGCATGATGAGATCGAGCAGGATCGCGTCGGGCGCCTTCTGATCTCCTTTTCGCAGAGCGGCGAGGAGTTCTTCTCCGCTGCCGAACACGCTGATCTCGTGGCCGGCGTTCTTAAACTTGACCGCATATAAATCGAGCAAGAACCTATCATCGTCAACCAGGTATACTCGGTAGCTCATTGTTCAATAGTATACTACGTCCGCGTGTCAACTGAGTTCTTCTTCGGGGAAAAGTTCTCCCCCAAGCGTATTGATCTCTTCGAAGGGTATCTCGCCGGCAAGCGCCTTTACGATGGCGTCTTCGCGCATGGTGAGCATGCCGCTCGCGCGCGCAGCGCCATAAATCATTTCTTCGTTCGGCTCTTTGAGCACGACCTGCTCAAGCTGCTTGTTCATGCGCAACACCTCGAAGACGGCCGTACGCCCGCGCGTACCGTTCGGGCACTCTGCAGTCGCTGACGCATGATAAAACTCTTTGAAGGGCGGGAGTGCCTTCCGGTACTCTTCGGGCAGATCGACAAAGTCTCGATCAAGGAGTTCCTTAATGCTGTCATTGACTGGGAAGGGCTTGCCGGCTCCCGGACAGAGCTTCCGGACGAGGCGCTGCCCGATGACAGCGATCAGTGTCGGCGCGATAAGGAACGGATCGACGCCCATGTCGACGAGACGCGGGATCGCGCCGGCAGCGGTGTTCGTGTGGATGGTCGAGAAGACGAGGTGGCCGGTCAGTGCTGCCTGCACGGCAAGCACGGCGGTCTCCTTATCGCGAATCTCGCCGACCATAATCACGTCCGGGTCTTGGCGCAAGATGGAGCGGAGCCCGTTGGCGAAGGTGTACCCTATCTCGGGCCGTACCTGGCTCTGCGCGACACCGACGATCTCGTACTCGACCGGGTCCTCAAGCGAGACTACGTTGAGCGTCTCACGGTCGACCTCTGAGAGCATCGAGAAGAGTGTCGTCGACTTGCCGGAGCCGGTCGGCCCGGCGATCAGGACGATGCCGTACGGGATCTTAATCATGTCGCGAATCTCGGCGAGGTGCGCGCCAGTGAACCCGACCGACTCGAGCGTAGCGGTCGCGTCTGACTGATCGAGAATACGCATCACGACCTTCTCGCCGTACTCCGTCGGGAAGGTCGACACGCGGAAGTCAATCCGGCGCTTGTCGACCATCGCCGAAAAGCGTCCGTCTTGCGGCTTGCGCTTCTCGTCGAGACGCAGCTTTGCGAGAATCTTGATGCGCGCGACCACGGCCTCGTGCACCTTAGCCGGCAACTCGAGCGAGGTGTGCAGGTCGCCGTCCATGCGGAAGCGGACCCGTGTCCTTGTTGGCGAGGGTTCGATATGGATGTCGGAAGAATGCCCCTCGATGGCGTACCGCAATATGGTCGAGACGATCTTCGTCACCGGCGCGTCCTCCTTCAAGGCTTCGTGGGGGCCGTTTAAGTTGAGCGTCTCGTCGGCAAACGAGAGCGACGACTCGGAGGGAGCAGGGGCGCTGAGCGAGGTATGGTCCTCTGCTGAGCTCGGCTTCGCTGTCGTCTCATACTCGGAGAGAGCCTTCCCGACCTCGCCCGAGAGGTTCTGGTAGGCGTCGATCACACGATCGAAGTCCTGCTTCGTGATGAAGTACATCACGTACGGCATGCCGATCTTGCTTGAGATAAACTGCAGCGCATCAAACGCCTCGATATTGTCGGGGTCGGTAATGCCTACTTCGAGCGCGCCCTCCTTGATGTCGAGCGGTACGAAGCCGTAGTGGCGAGCAGAGTCAATCGGGATATAGCTGAACACCTCTTGCGCAGCCGGAGGTTCTCCGAGGATACGTGCAGGGAGTCCGTAAGCCTTCCCTGCCTCGGCGAGTGTGTCGGCGAGCGAGATATTGTGTTCGGCGAGAATGTCGGAAAGCGATCGATCCTTCGTGGCCTCTTCTTCGATCGTCGCGCGATCGTTTGCGGTGAGGAGGCCTTTATCGACGAGTGATCCGAGAAAGTTCATTACTCATTTTGCGCTTACCCCCGCGATTGCAGCGAATGGGTCGAGACGTCCTGACGTCTCGGATGTGACCGGCGTCGCAAGATCGGTGAGCGCCATAAAGCTCGGTTCGGAGAAGATGGCAGTATCAAAGGTGATCGGCGTCAGCTCGCTCACGAGCACTTTGAAGTGCGACTGGGCTTCGTTCTGGGTCACGACGGTCGTCAGTGGAGGTTCGTTTCCTGTCCCTGTGAAGAAATACCAATACGCTCCTGCGGCGACCACGAGTGTCGCGAGGATGAGCAGTATGGTGTTGGTGTCGGGTTTCATAGGGTGCAACTTAGCGGAGCCAATAAAGACGCAAGGTCATCTGGTACGTGTAGACGCCCGTCTCAGAGCCCTTCACGACGATGTCCTGGACATCGAGGAGTCGCGCACTCCTCTCGATACCGCTCAGAAATGCCTGGAGCGACGAGAAGGTGCCCACCGCGGCAAGCGAGAGATTGACCGAGCCGATTGGATTCTGGTCAGCCGCCGGCAGTGCGCCGGGGAGTGACGTACCGACACTCTTCATGCTGCCTGAGTCGTTCGTCACGACGTCGATGTTCGAGAGCGAGAGACCAGAGCGCGCGGCGAGCGCGTTGAGGTCGAGGATAAGCCCGACGTTATCAACCGAATCAGGGAGGAAGATCTCGAGCCGCGTCAAGTTCGACGGGTCGATAGCGGCGCGTGCCGAGGCGAGCGTGTTTTGTTGCGCAGAGTACTCGCTCGCTGCAGCAAGAGCCTGGTCGTCAAGCGCGATGGCGGCCTTCGTTTCAGCAATAGAGCCGGTCCAGGTCGGGTTTATATAGATAAAGAATATGCCAATGGCAACAAGGAGGGCGACCGAGGGTAGGATGCGGCTGTTCATAGGGTTGGGGTGGTAGACGAAGCGTCAGTCGTGCTCGGGAGCGTGAAGCTCGGTACCGTCGAATTGGGCGAGAAGACGGTAATCTTCGGGTCGAGTATGGCGGAGAGCCCGAAAGCGACCGTATTATTAACATTATTGACGCTTATCTTCGAGAAGATTGCATCCTTGATGCGGCCATCGGCTGCAAAGGCGCTCGACACCACCGCCAGCGAGTTGAAGCTCTTTGCGACGCCGGAGCCCTCGACCTTCGACACGCCCGAGGCATCAAGCGAGATATGGAGCGAAGTGAAACGCACGCTCGCAGGGAGAATCGACTGGAGCGAGGTGAAGAATGTAGAGAACGCGACGTGCTTCTTAAGGAGCACGCTGCTCTGGTTGAGGCGATTGCGCAGCCGGACGAACCCTTCGACGGTTGCAGGGTCGATTGCCGCCTCCGCCTTCGCGAGCGCAGTGTCCTTGGCGACCTTATCGGCAGCAAGGACGCGTCCGTAGATAAAGATGCCGAGCGCAAGTGTGAAAATGACCCCGAGAATTATATATGCGAGGACGCCGAACGCGCCAGTGAAGTCAGAACGGAACTTCTGCGCCGAAGAGCCCGAGGTGTGCGGGACGAACGAAGTCGGTATCGAGGGAGGAAGAGCCATTTCGTGTTTAGTATACGCTACTTACACAAGGCCTGTGTGTCGTATCTGTGCAAAAGTCTGTTCTACGACTCTTCAAGCTTGCGCAATGCGAGGCCGACTGCGACTGCAAACTCAGGACCGATCTCTTCAAGGACCGGACGCATGAAGGCCGGCGCTTCAGTCTTCGAAAAAGGATCGGCGACGTAGACATCGATCGAGAAGGTGCTCTTCGCGTAGGAACCGAGCTCCTTGGTGACGCCGCCGCCGCCGGTAAACACGATCGAGGTGATCGACTTCTTGCGCGAGGTCTCATACTGCATCAGCACGCGCCGCACCTCAGAGAAGATGCGCGAGAACACGAGCTCGGGGCTGCCGAGCGCACCGCCGTCTCCGAGACCCTCCTTCTTCTTCAATGCTTCAGCGGCGACGATAGAGACGTTGCCCGAGACTGAAATGGCGCGAGTGATGTCCTGGCTCCCCACGCTTATGGCGTGCGAGAGTGCGACGACGCCGTGTTCGACCACATAGGTCTTCGTCGACGCTGCACCAACATCGATAATCATGACCGGCTTCACCGGATCATCGACCACTGCGCGGATCGTGCTGAAGATCTCGATCTCGTAGAAGCTCGCCTTGAGCCCTGCGCCGGCGACGACCCCCTGCAACAAAGAGAGCTCGTCGTTGTGGACTGCAACCAAGAGTACGTCGACTGTGTCGGCCTTCGGTTCTCTCCCCCGCGCTGACTCGTCTTCGGCAAACTGTGCGGGCTCTGCCTCGGGCACGATAAACCAGTCGAGTTGCACCTCACTCACCGGGACAGGGATATATTTGCGCGCTTCGAGCTCGATGACGGTCTTCTGCTCTTCTGGATTCTTGCGGTATGGGAGCTTCACCAGGGTCAGGAGTGAGCGCGCAAACGGCACCGAGACGCCGCAATTTGTCGTGGTGACCTTCGCTTCGCGCAGGAGATCCTTCAATGTCTCGGTGATCTGTTCGGCAGAGAGATTGGTCGCCTGCCCGACCTCGGAGCCGCCGTAGGGGCCGAGCGCGAGCTCGCCGTACGTCTCAAGTATCGCCTGCCCGCGCTCCTTGCGCAGCTGGACTACCTTGAGCGAGGACGAGCCGATGTCGACACCCAGAACACTGGTCTCCTCCTTCTTCAGTGTATTAAAAAGACTATCGAAGAATGCCATGCAACAATGATACCATGCTACGCATTTTTGACTTCCTCTTCCCACCTCGTGTGGATGAAGTCACCTTACGAGGAGTCTCGACCGATGACTTTCTCGCGCTCGTGGTACCTCGCCTCATCGTGGAGACACGTCCCGAGACTGTTGGTCTACTCCCCTTCTCTCACGCCTCCGTACGCTCTGCGATTCATGAGGCAAAATATCACGGCAGCGAGCATGCTTTTAATCTACTCGGCGCCGCCCTCGGGGAATATCTCGCTGATATTGATGAGGGATTTACGAAATCCTTCATTGTAGTACCCGTACCACTCGGGAGAGAACGTCGGAAAGAACGCGGGTTCAATCAGGTCGAGGAGATAGCGAAACGCGCCGCCAAGCTGCTTGGCGGCGCGTCAGTCGACACAGCGCTTCTTGTACGCACACGAGAGACCGCCTCGCAGGTCTCGCTCCCCCGCGAGGCGAGAGGAGAGAACATGCGCGGCGCCTTTCGTACCATGCGCCCGGCCGACCCCGTCTGCACCTATATTGTGCTCGACGACGTGATCACCACTGGCGCAACGCTCGGAGCCGCTATTGCGAGCTTAAAAGAGGCGGGCGCCACGCATATCGTCCCGCTCGCTCTCGCGCACTAAATTTGATAAAGTGCAGGTATAGGATGGGTGACTGAGTGGCCGAAAGTACCTCGCTGCTAATGAGGCAGATCCGAAAGGGTCTCGTGGGTTCGAATCCCACCCCATCCGCACCCGATACAAAGGCGCCCCTCGTGGGCGCTTTTTGTTCCGCAAAACAAAAGAGCGCCCCGGAACTCCCAGGGCGCTCTCGCAAGTGAGTGATATGTAAGATTGATTCAAAGCCACTTGGCCTCTGCAGCGGAGACAGGGTCTTCTTCGACCACTGCATCCCGCGAACAAGGGCAGTCGTCGCACATGCTCGATGGTGCCGGACACGGACAGAACTGCACAGGCTCACTACCGGGAGTGACGACAACATCACTATGCACTGCCGCGAAACTGTCGGTTGTCTCGGTCGGATCTGCCGGTTCGTCGGCGTCTGCGTGCCACGGCACGACGTACTTCCAACGCTTACCACACTTCTTTTCTTCCTCCCGGTTTGCTTTTGCCACCGTTCTTTTCGTACTCATTTTCGAACCTCTCCTTTCCGTCTATTTTTAAGGACATCCATTTGTTGAAAGCTCTTCCCCTCAACGGACAAATAATACGCCACAGCGTCGGTTTGTCAACAAACACAACCGCCGAGACTTTTGTCTCGGCGGTTTCGCTATCGCGCAAGGCGCGAGAGCGTCACATCCCTGCAGGGTTGCAGGTACGGCAATCCTTCTTGTGCCCGAACATAAGCACGACTGCCGAGAGACCGACGAGTAGGTAGACGAGATTCTCGACTCCTGCCCACTGGCCGAGGAGGAGATTCACGACGTTCCAGTTACTGCCCATCCAGTTACCAATCGCGACGAGACCCCAGTTGAGGCCGCCGACGATGACGAGAACGAACGCGATGCAGTGTAATTTCATGCAGATGATGAAAGATGGTTAAAGCGGGGGTGGTGGTCCGCCCTCTATAGTATGACTCGTCTGGGAGAAGTTGGGAGACCCCCTGTGCAAAACGCTCAGGTCATTCAAACTTAATCTGGAAGTTGTACATGCCCATCGCACAGAGCCCTTGCAGGGTGCCCTGCGCCTGCTCGGCGGATATCACGACCTCCTCTACCCCCGATGGCTGTAAGAATTTCTGGTACGAGAGCTTCGGGATCACCACGCTCGCCGAGCAGTCGAAGGTCCCACTCGTCCGAATGCGCAGTGTCGTCGGCACACCTGCCTTCGCGGTGACAACGCGCGGCGAATACCCACCCTTCGCGCTGATGTCGATGACCTGCTTCCCGTCGACAAGCGTAGCGACCGGTACGGCGGGAGCATTCTCTGTCGAAGGAGTAAGCGAGACAAACCACAGTGCCCATCCGATAAAGACGGCGCTGAGCGCGAGCGAGAGGATGAGTCGGATATTCACCCCGTTAGATAACTGGTTTTGACGTGTTGTACTCATAGCGATAATAGTATTACCTCGATACGACATTTTGCCTGCGCGATGTGATATCTAACGGGGTTCATACTAGAAATTGAAGAGCGGGCTGATAATCCCCGTCGTCGCGAGCGCGTTTGCTCCATTTACGAGCGCGAGCGCGATCACGATGATACCCGCAGTCTTGAAGAAAATCCCCTTCCATGGCTTGTTCGCTATGTTGAGCGAGCCGAAGGAGAGGACGGCGAGCACCGGTAGCGTACCAAGCGCGAAAACAAGCATCGTCAGCGCCCCCTGCATAAAGTTGCCAGTCGAGAGCGCGTAGAGTTGCATCGACTGAGTGAAGCCACACGGGAGAAAGAACGTCCCGACGCCGACAAGGAGCGGTGCAAGGTAGTGGTCGCGCCTACTCCCCTGTACGACAGATCTCGAGAACCGCGTCGGGAGCGTGAACTGCAACCGCTTCGTGAAGTGAAAGACGTCGAGCAGGTTGACACCAAGTACGAGCATCACGAGTGCGACAAGGACACTGAGCACGATGTTCGCTGTGAGGCCGAGGTGGAGTGAGTTGCCGATAACCCCGACAACGCCGCCGAGGATAAAGAACCCGCCGAGTCGGCCGACGTGAAAGAGCGCCTGGGTGCGCCACGTACCACCCTCTCGCGCTGAAGTCGCACCGAGCGAGAGCACGAGCCCGCCGACGATCGCGAGACACGAAGAGACTGAGGCGATAAGGCCGATGAGAAACGCCGTCCCATAACTCACGTTTGAGCTCGTGATAAGCGAGGTCAGGCCGGCCTTCTGGAGGAGTAGAAAGGCAGCGATGATAAGGAGCGCGATTGGGAGCGCATATGCAAAGTCGCCCCACAGAGCCTGGTGCGCCTTCTTCTCTACTGAGAGCGTATAGCCGTGACTCCGGATAAGCTCGGTGAGCTCGGTAGCGATTTCCTCTGGCGTGCCCGCAAATGCTCCGGTGACCGTCACCCGATGACTCGAAAGCGAGACTTCTGCGCTCTCGACGTGCGGGAGCTCGGTGAAGGTGTCTTCGATAAGAACGGTGCAGGCCTTGCAGTGCATACCGCTCACATGAAATTCATAGGTATTTCGATTCGTATTTTCCATTGAAGTTTCGATTTTACCACTAAATCGAGTCCGCCACACCGCAAAAGCCGGTCACGGACCGGCTTTTGCGGGAATTTGTGTCGAACAAGATCTATCAGGCTCTCATCCTGTTAAAGAGAGACGCGAATAAACCGACCGCAAGCCACGCGACGATGTTCCAGATAACAAGGCCCGAGACGAACGTCGTGAGCGTCATGACATTTTCACCGAAGCTTGTTGTCAGGTGAAGCGCATAGAGTGCGAATGCTGATCGGATGTCCGGGAACAATAGGACGCCGAGATAACAGACGGTCCATACGATGCTCGTCCATGCGAGTGCGACTTTCTGGAGCTGTGTTGTATTAATCATACGTTGATTATCGCATGACCTCTCCCATCGTGTCACTGCCGGCCGAGGCGGTCGCATCTGCCTTCATATATTTCGCGCCGATAGCTTCCATATCCTTCCCCTTACTCACGGTAGTCTCATCGTTATACTTCATGCCGATGTCTTGCAGAAACGTACCGTTCGACTGCATCATCTGCGCCATATCCTGGATAGACGCTGACTGCTCCTTCATCATGACGATTGACTCTTGTAGCTTCTTAGACTCGACGCCGCTTGAGTTTGCTCCGTTACCTGCGAAGTAGCCTGCACCGCCGCCGATAATGAATGCCACGAGTACACCTGCAATAGTAGTTTTCATAACTGTGTGAATGAATTGTTTTTTAATAAGTCGAAGCCTTCAGTGTCGTGCGGGGGTTCGCGTCCGCACTTGATGTGATCTGCCATACGATTAGAAGCCTGCCGTTTCACTTTCAGCAGCAGGGATCTTCATTGCCGCCTTCCTACCGAAACGGTGGAACAGTGCCGGCATCAGGAACAGCGATATGGCCGTCGAAGACATGAGCCCGCCGAATATCACCACGGCAAGCGGGTGCAACATCTCTTTGCCGGGATCGCTCCCCGACCACAAGAGGGGGATGAGTGCGAGCGCCGTTACGAGCGAGGTCATGAGCACCGGTACGACGCGATCAAGCGTCGCGTGCACGATTGTCTCAGCAGTAAAGGGCTGTCCTTCTTTCTGCACCAGCGTGAGACTACGACCGATAAGCATGATGCCGTTTCTCGACACGATACCTGCAAGCGACACGAAGCCGACGAGATGCGCCAAGCTAATCGACCCTCCGGTGAGCCACACACCAGCCATACCACCGATGAGCACAGTCGGGATGTTCGCCATCACCAAGAGCGTAATAGGCACCGAACGGAATGCGTAATACAGCACACCAAAAATCATCACTATGCCGGCAGCAAGCACGGCGGCCATCTGGCGAGAACTTTCTTTCTGGCTTTTATAATCACCCTCGAACGAGAGCGACGTGCCGGTCGGAAGCTTCTTCGACTCGAGCGCCGTCTTTGCACGCCCTACTGCGCCGGCGACATCATTGCCTTGATAATTCGCTGACACCGTGAGTACTCGCTTGCTCCCTTCATGATCGATATTGTTCCGGCCACCCTCAATGCGTACATCCGCAGCGCCTCCAAGCGACTCTACCTCCGCGTAGGGTAATGCGAGATCGCGCACGGAGGCCATCGTACCCTTCGACTCGATGTCGTAGCGCGCAACAACATCTACCGACGCCGCACCAAGACGCACTTGCCCCAACGTGTCACCCATCAGCCCCATCTCAAGGTCGTTCGCCACCGTGCCGGAAGACAGACCTGACTGCGCCAGACGATTCTGATCGACGTAGATCCGAAACTCCGGTACCACAGTATTTTGTTGGATACGCGGATTCTCGACCCCTTTCTGTTTTTTCAGCTCTGCAACTACCTGCGCGGCGGCTTGGTCCATATCGCCCGGATCATTGCCGAACACCTTTACCACGATCGGGGCGCGTACACCCGACAAGAGCATCTCCACCCGGTGCGTAATGGGCTGTCCTAAGCTGAAGTCGGCATTGCCGAACCGATCGAGCACTGCCTGAATGTCGCGGAAGATGCGGTCACGATCGTGTTCGAAGCCTTGCTTGAGCGCAAGCTGCATCTCACTCGAGTTTGCGCTCCCTCCGTGCGGGTCCGCCGGAGCGCGCCCTGCGATGTGACTCACTTGCCGTACGCCTTTCACTTGCACTACGGCATTTTCAAGCCGCATCATGTAGTCATTTGTCGCAGAGAGCGCGGTACCTGCCGGCAAGAACACCATCACCACCATCGACCCTTCGTTGAAGGGCGGGATACCTTCTTTCCCGGCAAAGACGTACAGACCAATCGTAAGGATAATCGCAACGAGCGTAACACTGACGACAATCTTTACGTTTTGAATGCACCAATATATCCACGGGGTGATGCGCTCTTTGATCGTTTGCACTACCTTGGTCTCATTTTCATGGCCTCTCAGTGCCTTGTCGCCAAGGAGGAGCGCCGAGAGGACCGGTGTCACCGTGAGTGACACCGCCATCGAAGCGATGAGCGAGATGAGGTATGCCGTCCCGAGCGCACTGATAAGTCTCCCCTCGACTCCCGGCATGAGGAATATCGGGAGGAATACGACAACGACGAGCACGGTCGCGTATACGATAGAATTACGCACCTCTTTTGAGGCTGAGAGCACCACCTGTTCGCGATCTTCTTTCTTCCCGGTCTGCATCCACAATCGCAGTCGACGGAATATATTCTCTACATCTACAATCGCGTCGTCGACTAGCTCGCCGACCGCAACCGCGACGCCGCCAAGCGTCATGACGTTCACCGAAAAGCCTGACATCTTGAAGACAATCGCGGTGACGAGCATGGACAACGGAATCGCGGTGAGCGTGATCATTGTCGTCCGTGCGTTCATGAGGAAGATGATAAGCACCAATACCACAAGCAGAGTGCCGTCGCGCAACGCCTCTTCGACGTTATTGAGGCCTGCACGGATGAAATTCTCCTGACGGAACAAGTTGGGGTGCACCACCACACCAGGAGGCAGGCTTGCAGGAAGCGAGACAAGCAGATCGTTTATCTGGCTAGTGACGGTAAGCGTTTGTGCATCCGACTGTCGGATGATTCGCAAGATGACACCGGGATTGCTGTCGATACCACCACTTCCACGTATAACGCTCGCACCCTCTACTACTTCAGCCACGTCTCCGAGCCGCACAATCTGGCCGTTTTCAGTGCGCCCGATGTAGATATCCTGCAGGTTGTTCGCCTCAGCAGGAGCTGCGATGATGCGGATCGGATATTCTCTCTCGTCTTCGGTGAGAATACCGCCGCTCCGGTTGTTGAGTGCATACGCAACGTTGTTTCTGATGTCCTCGAGCATGAGCCCGTAGCGACGCAAGCGATCAGCATTGACGTTAATCTGCCACTGCCGCACATCGCCGCCCATTACGAGCACGTTCGCCACGCCGGGTATCTTAAGGATAGCGGGACGAATGGTCCAATCAGCGAGCGTACGCAGTTCCATAGGAGATACGTCTGGAGTATCAGAACTGATACCAATCCACATAATCTCTCCAAGAAGCGAGGTAGACGGGCCGAGCACCGGCTTCACTCCTGCCGGTAAAGCGGCTTGCGCCAATCGCTCTTGTACGATCTGACGATTACGCAGAGTGTCACTCCCCCATGCGAATGTCATATTAACGGTCGCTTGCGCGAACGCAGCGTTGCCGGTCACCCTTTGCACGCCGGGTGCACCCGCGATCGCCGATTCGATCGGCGTCAGGATGAGCCGTTCCACATCCTCCGGCGCCATACCGGGACTCTCGGCGAAGACGGTGACTGTCGGCTGATTGATGTCGGGTAGAATATCCGCCTGCAGGGTCGCGATACTCCACAAACCCGCTATGGAGATGAGCACCGCTATGCCAAGCACCACTCCTTTATGTCCTAACGACCACGAGATGATTTTGTTAAACATACAAGTACCGCTTACATCGGCATATCACCCATCCCGCCCGACCCTGCAGACGGTGCCGCTGCAGTCTTCTCTGGCGCAAGTGTCTTGAGAAGCTCGTCGAGCAACATGTCCTCGCGTATGTCCGGCTCGGGCTTGGCAATATAGCGTTCACCGTTTGAGAGTCCGCTATACACCTCAGTCACATCGCCGAGCGTGCGCCCGATGCTTATCTTCTTGGCGAAGATCCTGCCTCCTGAAGACACCACCCATACCTGCGGGGCTCCCCCTTCGCCCCACTTCACCGCCGATGATTTCACCGTTATACCGTTTCTTTCCGGTGCGAGCACACGTACCGACGACGACACCGGCCAGTTCACTGCCTCCGTAAGCACCGCATCCGCCATATACGATCCGGTGCCATCAAGCGCTGCGCCGACGCCTATGAGCTTGGCTCGACGCGTATCCGCTGGGAACCCTGGCCGCATGACCGAGAGCACATCTCCTACCGCCGGGCGCATTGAGGTGCTTGGAATGCGCATGCGCACCGTAAGACCACGCTGGCCACTCCCTGCAATCACCGCGATTGCCATATCTGGACTGACCAGGTCGCCGACTTTCTTAGCGATGGACGACACGATACCGGAGCGCGACGCAACGATGGCCGTACCGCCCCTGATCTGCTGCTCGACTGTCTTATACGCCGCGCGCGACGCCTCTGCTGAGGACTGTGCCATCGAACGATCCTTTTCAAGCATCGCGTTCTTCTCTTGAATCATGAGCCGGTACTCTGTTTCCTTATCCGCCAACGCCATTTGCGCATCGCGATATTCGGCAACCGCATCAAGGAAATCTTTTTGGTCTCCAACGGCAATCACCTTGAGAGCATTGAGTGCCAAATCATCCGGGGTGCTATTCGCTATACGCACTGCAAGCGCGAAATACTCCTGCGCCTGGGAGACCGGCACCTCGCCTCCTTTCTGCAACGCGCTCGAGAGCGCAATCAGCGCCGGCTCGTACGAATTCTGTATGGCCTGATTCAGTGAGCCGTATTGCCTGTTGAAGCTGCCGTAACGGACATATCGCCAATCGGTAACATTGGTCACCAACGCGATCTGCTCGGACAATGCCCGCTCGACGACCGACCGGAGAGCAGATTGCTTGACCGCTACTTGTGCGCGTATGCTCGCAAGTGCTGGGAACGATCCTTCTTGAACCGTGCTGGAAGAACTCCCTATAGCAGCACTGAGCTCCGCGAGACGTGCCTTCTCTTTTGCCGTATATTCGTCGGCGACCCGGACTCCCGCATCTGCTCCTGTCAGTGCCTCGGTCTGATCCGCAAGCATTTTTATTATCTCCGGAGTAGCGGGGGGAGCCGAAATATGTCCGAGAATTTCTCCTTCTCCGACCAACTCACCGATATGAACGCGCCAATCGACGATTGTGCCTTCTCTTTGTGGCTGCACTTGCACAATATCTGAGGAGATAAGTTCTGCAGGCCACGAATTGCCGACTGACGGGGTACCGGTAGCGCTGTTCTCTCCCACTACCGCAACGATGCCGTTACTGTCTGCGACCACCACACGCTCATCTGACGTCTCGCCTCTCGCGGGAGGAGAGAACACGAAGATGCCGATCGCGACAAACGATGCGATACATGCCCCTACAATCACAAGCGTATGTGGCTGCCGGCTCTTCACTTTCTGTACAAGTCTTGCCATATGCTCATTCATGATTCATTTCGTCTAGTTGAATAATCCACCTTTCTCGCGCACACAAAAAACTCGCAGACCCATGCGAGTGAGCACTTAGAAAGCAGCAGCTCTCCAAGCGCTCTTAGTTGAAGGAGGGGCTATTCTCGAGAATGGAAAGCCAACGGGTCAATTTTCTGTTGTAGGAAATGGGTGGAGGGGATTTGTACAACGCTCCTCTTGATGCAGCAAACGTTTGTAAACGGGGCCTTGCAAAAAGAATTGCGGCCAGACTGACAATACTGAACGCGGCAATAATGAGCGCCATCAGGCTGGGGCCGACCGACATAGTGAGAAATGACTGGTAGGTAGCGATATGGTGCATGACCATAGTGACTGCGTCCTGTGGGCAAAGCGACGCTCCTGTTTGGGTAAACGGGCAATCAGTCTGCATTTGTCCGTCCGATCCGTGAACCATGCTGGCGAAACCGAAAAACGTCACCATCAAGAATGAAGCGAGTACGAACGGGGCTATTATTTCTCTTAGCGGAGACATTGTGTGCTGCTTCATAAGACTTTCGCCTTAAGGCGGAGCGAATTGCCGACGACTGACACGCTCGAGAGCGCCATCGCCGCACCCGCAAAGACCGGCGAGAGGAGCCAGCCGAATACCGGGTAGAGTATCCCGCTTGCAAGCGGGATACCAATCACGTTGTAGGCAAAGGCCCAGAAGAGATTCTGTTTGATACCGCGCATAGTGAACTTGGAGAGGCGAATTGCCTTTACGAGCTTGCTGAGATCCCCGTGGAGGAGCGTGATACCGGCGCTCTCGATCGCCACGTCGGTCCCAGTCGCCATCGCGATACCCACATCTGCCTGCGCCAAGGCCGGCGCATCGTTGATACCGTCGCCCACCATCGCGACCACGCCCCCCTTGGCCTGTAGCTCTTTTATCGTATGCAGTTTATCCTTCGGCATCACCTCGGCGACGACCTCGTCGATACCGACTTCGCGTGCGATATAGTCTGCCGTCTGCGCATTGTCTCCGGTGAGCATCACCACCCGTATACCGAGCGCGTGGAGATTTGCGACTGCCTCTTTCGCTTCGCTCTTCACCGCGTCAGCGACCATCACCACAGCAAGAACCTTCCCTTTTGTAGCGAGGATGACGGGCGTCTTCCCCTCTCTCGCACCCTTCTCTATCGAGTCTGCTTGCAGAGCAGCCGAACCATCTCGCGCATTGCCGGCGAAATATTCAACACCCGCAATAACGCCCTGCACGCCCTTGCCCCGTATTGCTATGAAGTCTTCTACCGGTCGCATTGCGATGGAGCGCGCCGCGGCGTACGAGACGATGGCGCTTGCGATAGGATGCTCTGACTTACTCTCGAGCGAAGCGAGGATTGCGATAAGCTCGTCGTCACTCTTATCAGAAAAGTTCTTGAACGAGACGAGTTCTGGCTTCCCTTTAGTGATGGTGCCGGTCTTGTCGACCACGACGGTCGTCACGGCGTGCAGTTTCTCGAGCGTCGCCGCATCTTTAATCAAGATACCCTCCCTCGCTCCCTTGCCGACCCCTACGATGATCGCCGTCGGCGTCGCGAGCCCGAGCGCGCAGGGGCATGCGATAACAAGCACACCAACAAAGGAGACCAGTCCATAGGAGAGCGCCTGTGCAAAGCCGAGCGAGGAGGTGCCGATAAGGAGCCAGAGTCCGAGCGAGCCGAAGGCGATGACCAGTACAACCGGCACGAAGACACTCGAGATCTTGTCGGCGAGCGCCTGGATGGGCGCCTTACTCCCCTGTGCATCTTCAACCATCTTGATGATATGGGCGAGCAGCGTCTCCGAGCCGACCTTCGTCGCTCTGAAGGTGAAGGCGCCGGTCGTGTTGAGCGTCCCCGCGACGACCGCGTCGCCTGCATTCTTCTCGACCGGTACCGGTTCGCCCGAGACCATAGACTCATCGACATACGACGAGCCTTCCGTAGCGAGGCCGTCGACCGGGATCTTCCCCGCCGGCTTCACGATGATCAAGTCGCCGTGCACGACCTGGTCTATAGGTATCTCTACTTCTCTCCCCTCGCGCACCACGAGTGCCGTCTTCGCCTGCAGGTTCAGGAGCTTCTCGATCGCATCGCCGGTCGAGAGCTTGGCGCGCGCTTCGAGATACTTCCCGAGTGTGATAAAGGCGATCACGACGATCGCCACGTCGAAATAGGTGACCTCGACATTCACATACGCGCGCAACGGTTCGGCGAAGAGCGTGACGACGACGCTATAGAGAAACGCTGCCGAGGTTCCGATACCGATAAGCGTGTCCATGTTCGCTGCGCCGTGGCGCAGGAACCGGTAGACGCCGACGAGATACGGCCTACCCACGACAAAGAGGGCGTAGGTCGCCATGAGCGCGAGAAGCATATTGAAAGAGCTGTTCCACGCTTGCGGTATGCGCGACGCCCAGCCGAACTCAGCGAGGATACTCCACGCCATGATGAGCACGGCGACACCCGCCATCGGCATGACGGCTACAATCTTCGTCTTCATCGCGGCGAGCTCGGCGAGCTTCTCAGTCTTGGATTGATTGAGACCGAGATGGGCTGCGTGCTCGCTCTCTGACATTCCCATTTCCTCTGCGCTCCTTGCGAGCGCAAGCGTGTACCCGAGCGGCTCTATTTTTGCAGAGAAGTGCTGCGGACTTGTCTTCGATTCGTCATATGAGATTTTCGCCGCCTCGGTACCGACATTCACCTCTACTGAGGTGACTCCCTCGACCTTCCTGAGCGCCTTCTCGATGATGTGTGCGCAGGAGGCGCAGTGCATGCCCCGCACTGGATACGTGTTTGTTGCCATACTATTTGCGCTTCAACTTGTACACGGCGAGCACCTCCTTCACCGCTGTCCCCACCTGACCAGAGGTCATCTGGTGGTGCACGCATCCGTTTAGATGATTCTCCATAAGCGAGTCCTCGATGCCGGAGAGCGCCTGCTTCACCGCCGAGGTCTGTGTGATGATGTCGATACAGTAGGTGTCCTTCTCTACCATGTCTTGCAGCCCGCGCACCTGGCCCTCGACAATCTTCAACCGCCGCATCAGCTTTTTCTTGTTCGCCGCACCAGTGTGTTCCATACACCCTACTATATACCCCCTAGGGGTATCCTGCAATACCACCCTGTTTATAACTTCGTGTCAGAAACGATGCGGCCGTCGTCAATCTTGATGATGCGCTCGGCAAAGGCCGCAAACTCCTCTTCGTGCGTCACCATGATAATGGTCTGCCCGCCCGCATGAAGCTCTTTGAAAATATCCATCACCGTCGAAGAGGACTCCTTGTCGAGGTTCGCCGTCGGTTCGTCGGCGAAGAGAACGTCCGGCTCGTGCGCGATGGCGCGAGAGATCGAGACGCGCTGCTGCTCGCCGCCCGAGAGCTGGCTCGGGAGGTTGTTG
>JBAYJI010000014.1:0-18463 GCA_041665205.1 Minisyncoccota bacterium
AAACTTCTTCGAGGCGACGGTGCTCGCGGTCGCGATGACTCCCACTCGTCTGTTCTTTGTCCTCTGCACCGCCTCTTCTGCCGCGGGGATGAGGACGCCGAGCACCTTCTTCTTCGCGCCATACTCGTCTTGGATCTTTCTGAGTGCCTCGCTTGAGGCAGTGTTGCAGGCGATAATCACCATCCCACACTCGTGCGAGAAGAGAAAGTCGACCGCCTGTCTCGTGTAGGCGAGTATCGTCTCTTGAGGGCGGTCGCCGTAGGGCGTACGGGCTGTGTCGCCGAGGTATACGTAGTCGTAGTCGGGGAGGGTAGTGACGATAGAGCGCAGGACGTGGAGCCCGCCGAATCCGGAGTCGAATATCCCTATACGCTTGTTTCTCTTCGCCATCTTGTACCAGGGTGGCTTGGTCACACATAAATCTCTGCTGAGATTTTGCGCGACCCCGTCTCGGCCCGTCGGCCTCCGGCTTTCGAGTCCCGCCCTTTTGTCACTCATCACTACGTTCTTCATGTACCAAGGGTGGGACTCGAACCCACACGAAAGTTTTTAGGCCTTCCCAGGGTTTTAAGCCCTGTATGTCTACCATTCCATCACCTTGGCGATATACGTCCTCTGACGTCTTTTGATGATACTATTTTCTCTGCTATTCTCGTAGTGTGGCCAGGTGGTGAAGTGGTAACACATCGCTCTGCAAAAGCGACACTCGCGGGTTCAATTCCCGCCCTGGCCTCCAATCTCACCCATAGGAGCACCGCTCTCTTCGCCGTTGTCGAGCATGAAGTCGATGCGCGGGAGGCGCATGCGTGCATGCTGCTTTAAGTAATCTGAGAACGCTTCGCGCTGCCGCTCGAGGAACGACATCGCCGCGTGTGCCTTCTCGATAGGGAAGACGCTGACGAAGATCATGATGCGGTCGCCGTGCGCGACACTCTGCGCGCGGATCACGGTGATGAGCGACTCGCTGCCCGCCTCGCGCGCGATAAACCGGGCTGCCTCTCGTGCGACGATCTCGGTGGCGCGGTTGCTCTGCTTGCGTGGTTCGCGCGAGCGCGACTGGCCTCTGGAATCTGAGTCGGGTCTCATGACTCGGTGACAACGAAGGCGATTATCTCGTCGCCGTAGGTCGCGTTCTCGCGGCACTCAATCTCGGTGCCGAAGTCGCCCTCGGTCTTAATCTCTTTCACGTCAGCGCGCGCTTGCTGGAGGTTGCCGATACTGCCGCGTGCGAGCTCCTCGCCCTTGCGCACGATCTTCACGCGGTCACCGACGGTGAGCGTGCCCGAGACATAGCGCGCACCGAGCACCTGCTTCTTGGCGCTTGAGGAGAAGGCCTTTAGCACCATCGCGCGACCGAGCTCCTTCTCAGACGATACGTTGGGGGCCCGCGCTTCGAGGAGCTCTCGTACCTTCGCCGAGAGTTCGTAAATGATAGAGAAGGAGAGTATCGAAATGTTGTCGCGCAGGGCGAGGTCGCTCGCGATCGCGTCGGTCGAGGCGTTGAAGGCGATAATCGCCGCGCCGCTCGCGTGGGCAGTCTTCACGTCAGTCTCGCTCACGCTGCCGACGCCCGAGGAGACGACGCGGACGACGGCGCGCTCGTGGGTAATCTTTGCGAGCTCGTGCACAATCGCGTCGACCGAGCCGGCGACGTCCGCCTTGATGATAAGTGGGAGTTCGACGACGCCCTCGGCCAGCGCGCTGCGTTCAATCGTCGTTGCCATCTCGCGCGCATGTTCCTTTGCGAGGGCCTCGGCCTCTTTCTTGCTTGGAGCAATCGTGAAGAGCGACCCGGCTGCCGGCAGCTTGCTAAAGCCTGAGATGCGCACGGGCTCTGAGGGGCCTGCGTGCTCGACTCGCGTACCGTGGAAGTCTTCGATAAAGCGTATCGGCGCGAAGGCGTCGCCTGCGACGACGAACCCGTCGAGTGTGAGCGAACCATCTTTGACGATGAGTGTTGCCGAGGCGCCGCGTTTCGGGTCTTGGGTCGACTCGAGCACGAAGCCGGTCGCAGGTGCCTCAGGGTCGGCAGTGAGCTCGGCGAGGTCTGAGGCGAGGAGCAGGAGGTCGAGGAGCTCGGGGATACCCTCGCCGGTCTTCGACGAGATCTCTGCATAGGCGATGTCGCCGCCCATGCCCTCGATATAGATGCCGTTCTCGATGAGGGAGTTCTTCGTGTGTCCGACGTCGGCGTTGTTCTTGTCGATCTTCGTGATCGCGATGATGTAGGGGATACTCGCCTCGGTAATCGCCGCGAGCGCGTCGAGAGTCTGCGGCATCACGCCTTCGTCTGCAGCAACGACGAGGATCGCGATGTCTGCCGCTGCCGCGCCGCGCGTGCGCAGCGCCTTAAAGGCCTCGTGCCCGGGCGTATCGAGGAAGGTGACCGGACGGTTCTGGTGAAGCGCGATATACGCTGCCACGTGCTGCGTGATCCCGCCCGCCTCGCCCGCGACAATATTCGCCTTCCGGATGTAATCCAGAAGCGAGGACTTACCGTGGTCTATGTGGCCCATCACCGCGATGACGGGCGGTCGTGCGAGCCGCGCCATAATCGCTCTATTTCATCACAAAAATGACTAGATTGCAATCTCCTGTTCGGCGGTACGACAGCACATCGTGTAGAATAGGCGCATGTGGTGGAAGAAGAGGGTCAATCTTGATTACGCTGCCGGGGTGAGCGGCAACCCTTCGTCGCCTCACGAGGAGGGGAGGATGGCGAAGCAAGTACTCGAAGAGGCGCGCACCGCTCTCGCACGGCTCACCGAGGTGCAGTCAGACGACGTCATCTTCACCAGCGGAGCGACCGAGAGTAATGCGCTCGCGATCCTCGGCCACGTGCACGCGCTGCGGCTCCTGGCCGGCCGTGACACGCCGGGGAGGAACAATATGCACGTGCTCTACCTGCCGAGCGCGCACGCGTCGGTTGTCGAGAACATGAAGCTGCTCGAAGAGGAGGGGGTAGAGGTCGAGGAGCTGCCTATACACGATGCTCGCGTCGACACTGAGGCGCTCGCGAAGATGCTTCGAAAGGAGACAGTGCTGGTCTCGATGGACGCGGTCTGTGGCGAGACGGGCGTGGTGTGGAACACGCGCGAGGTCGCCGGGGTACTGAGGAAGTCTCGCGCAGAATGTACGGAAGTCAGACTTCCGTACCAGGTACGGAAGTCTGACTTCCGTAGTGCGCTGCTACACGTTGATGCGAGCCAGGCGCCCTTGACCGAGAAGGTCTCGCGCGCACACTTCGGTGCCGATCTGCTCACCTTCGATGCGTCAAAGGTGAGTACGGTACGCGGCATCGGTGCGCTCATCGCACATCGCACCATCCCGCTCGCACCGCTCTACAAGGGTGGCGGGCAAGAGCGGGGCTTGCGCTCGGGGAGCGAAGCGCCAGAGCTCGCGAGAGAATTCGCGGCTGCACTTTGCGCGGCCGCGCGCGGCCGCGAAGCATTTCGCGCTCGCGCGGAGCGCGAGCGCGCAGCTCTTGTCACTCGCATCCGTCTTATCCCGAACCTCCTTATCAACGAGGGTCGCGCGCAAGCGCCGAATATCTTGAGCATTTCGCTCCTTGGGCGAGACACCGACTACCTCGTCGCGCTCCTCGACGAAGCGGGGTTCGCCGTCTCTACGCGGAGCGCGTGCGAGACCGACTCTGAGGAGGGCTCTCGTGCCGTCTTCGCCTTGACGAGCGACCGCGAACGAGCTCGCAGCACGCTCCGTATCGCGTGGGGAGCCGCCACGCACGGGCGCAATCTAACCAGATTTTCAAAGGCGCTTGCGCGAGCGGTCGCGTTTGTTGACAGCAGCAGCCTAGGGTAGCATTATAGCCATATGAACATAGAGGAACTCTCCAAATCTCAGCTCATTCTGCTCACGATTCTGGTGAACTTCGTGACCTCTGTTGCGACCGGTATCTTGACGGTCTCGCTTCTCGATCACGCGCCGGCCTTTGTGACGCAGACGGTGAACCGCGTTGTCGAACACACGATCGAGACAGTCACTCAGGCAGCGCCGGCAGCGATCATCCAGGCGCCCGCACCGTCAAATCAAGACTTGGTCACTGCTGCTATCGGCGCAGATGCGATGCGCGCCGTCGCTATCTATGCGGCAGAGACCGGCACCTCCTCGCCGGCTCTCGCTATCGGCACGTATCTCTCGAAGTCTCGTGCGATCGCTACTGCGGCTCAAGACGCACTGCCGAAGGAGGTCCTCGTCGAGTTCACCAACGGTGCATACATTGCCGCATCGCTCGCACATCAAGGGAAGGGTATCGCGATCTACGGCTTCGCAGACAGTGCTGCGTTGCCGAAGATGACCTCGCCGATCCTCGTGCCCTCAAGCGACTTGAAGCTCGGTCAGACCGTGCTTGCACTCGGCTCTGACGGTTCAGCTGCCACCGGTATCGTCGCACGCGTAAGCAGTAAGGGCGTCTACACCACCCTGCCGGACATCGGGACGGGGAGCGCCGCAGTCGACCTCGCAGGCAATCTGATTGGCATCGGAGCAGGAGCGACCCCCGGCCTGCTTATCAGCGCGTCAACGATAACCGCGCTTCTCACGGCGACCTCAACAACCGCAACCTCGACCGTCTCCGCGAAGTAATAGGAGTCATAACCCTATCTCTATGCCCCCATTTAATAATTTCACCACTAAAGCAAAAGAGGCCGTCCGACGCGCGCACGAGCTCGCTATCGAGCGCGGACAGAACCACGTCTCGCCGCTTCACCTACTCGCGGCACTCGTGCTCCAGGAGGAGTCGCTCGTCTTCTCTATCCTCGACCGGATGGAGGTGGACACGATTATGCTCGCTGACGCAGTGCTCGAGCACTTGGAGGCACCTGAGAGCGCCTCGGTGCTCTCGCCTTCGTACCAGATCTATCTCACACCCGACCTCGCACAGGCGCTCGAGACAGCAGGGAAGATTGCTGCGCGCATGAACGATACGTTTGTCGGTACCGAGCACCTCTTCCTTGCGGTTATCGAACACCCGGGCCCTGCAAGCGACATTCTCGCGCGCTTCTCGATTGCGCGTGACGCGGCACTCGCGATTCTTAAGGAGCTCAAGTCTTCGAAGGACGGGCAGAACGCGGAGCCGAAGCGCTTCCGCGCGCTCGCCAAGTACGCGCGCAATCTCACGAAGCTCGCCGCCGAGAACAAGCTCGACCCGGTGATCGGCCGCGACCAGGAGATCAATCGCGTGATCCAGATCCTCGCGCGCCGCACCAAGAATAATCCGGTGCTTATCGGCGAAGCCGGTGTCGGCAAGACAGCGATTGCTGAAGGGCTCGCTGCGCGTATGGCGCAGAACGACGTTCCCGAGTCGCTGAAGGGCAAGGAGCTCCTCTCGCTCGATCTCGGGCTCATGATCGCGGGCACCAAGTATCGCGGCGAGTTCGAAGAGCGGATGAAGAACGTGATGAAGGAGGTCGAGCGTGCAGAAGGGAAGGTAATCCTCTTCGTCGACGAGCTCCACACGCTCGTGGGCGCGGGCGGCGCTGAGGGCTCCTTGGACGCGTCGAATATGCTCAAGCCCGCACTCTCTCGTGGCGAGATACGCGTTATCGGCGCGACCACGCTCAAGGAGTATCAGAAATATATTGAGAAGGATGCAGCACTCACGCGCCGCTTCCAGTCAGTCTTTATACAAGAACCTTCCGTTGAAGACGGTATCGCAATCCTGCGCGGACTGCGCGACAAGTACGAGCTCTTCCATGGGGTGCGTATCACCGATGGTGCGATCGTCGCCGCAGTCGAGCTCTCGAGTCGCTATATCAGCGACCGCTTCTTGCCTGACAAGGCGATCGACCTGATCGACGAGGCTGCCTCAGGCTTGCGTATCGCGCTTGAGAACAAGCCGCCACTCTTGGAAGAGACCGATCGCAAGGTTCGCCGCCTCGAGATCGAGCGGCAGGCGCTCCAGAAAGATTTGGAGGGTGAACACTCGAAAGAGATAAAGGAGCGCATCAAGGTTATCGACACCGAGGTCGCTGACTTGAAAGAGAAGACCAACGAGCTCGAGCTCAAATGGAAGAACGAGAAGGAGGTGCTCGTGGGTATCCGTGCCGCGAAGACCGAACTCGAGTCGCTCAAGGTGCAGGCAGACAACGCCGAGATGGCAGCCGACCTCGGTACGGTCGCAGAGATTCGCTACGGTAAGATCCCGCATATCCAGAAGGACCTCGAAGTGAAGCTGAAGCGCTTGAAGGCGCTCCAGAAGTCGCGCCGCGTCTTAAACGAAGAGGTCGCCGAGCAGGACATTGCGGCGGTCGTCTCGCGCTGGACGGGTATCCCTGTGGCACGGATGCTCGAAGAAGAGGCGACGAAGCTCTCTCGCATGGAGGAGGCGCTCAAGGGGAGCATCATCGGGCAGGACATCGCCGTGAAGAAGGTGACCGACGCAGTGAAGCGCTCTCGCGTAGGGATCTCTGACCCGAACCGCCCGATTGGCTCGTTCCTCTTCTTGGGGCCCACCGGCGTGGGTAAGACCGAGCTCTCAAAGAAGCTTGCTGAGTTTATGTTTAATGATACCGACGCGCTTGTGCGCGTCGACATGAGCGAGTTTATGGAGAAGCATTCGGTGGCTAAGCTGATCGGTGCGCCGCCGGGCTACGTGGGCTACGAAGAGTCGGGCACTTTGACCGAGCGTATCCGCCATCGCCCGTACGCGGTGGTGCTCTTCGACGAGATCGAGAAGGCGCACCCAGAGGTCTTTAATATCTTGCTCCAAGTGCTCGACTCTGGCCACCTCACCGACGGGAAGGGCCGCAAGGTCAACTTCAAGAACACAATCATCGTGCTCACGAGCAATATCGGCGGCGAGTTTATCGACCGGCTCGCACACATCGGCTTCGGCACTGCCGGGGCAACCGAGGCGAACCGTTACGAAGAGACGAAGGAGAAGGTGATGGACGCGCTCAAGGAGCACTTCCGCCCCGAGTTCCTCAACCGGCTCGACGACATCATTATCTTCGACGTGCTCGCCAAGGAGGCGCTCGCAAGAATCGTCGACACGCAGGTCGAGGAGGTGAAGAAGCGTCTTACCCAGAAGCGCATCGCGCTCGCGATAGCCCCCGAGGTGCACACGTGGCTTGCCGAGAGGGGGTATAACCCGCAGTACGGCGCCCGCCCGCTTCGCCGCACGATCCAGGATACGATACTCACCCCGCTTGCCTCGCTCATGGTCGACCAGGGCCTTCTCGAGGGTGGCGCGGTGACGGTCTCTATCAAGGGCGACAAACCGCATTTTGAGGTGAAGAAGAATGCGACGCGTGCGAAGAAGGCGGCGGCGGCAGTTGCCTAAGAACGGCCTCTCTGCTATATTTTCTGCATGTCACAAGACCGCCTGCTCAGGCTCAAATCCACGAAGTCCAGCCACGTGATCTGGACTCGCAAGAATAAGAAGACCGTCGAACGCAAGATCGAGGTTACGAAGTTCGACCCTACGCTCCGCAAGCGGGTCGTCTTCAAAGAGACGAAGCGCTAACGCCAAAACGAAAACCGCCCAAAAGGGCGGTTTTCGTTTCGCGCCACGCAACCTTTCCGTTTTGTATCGCGTTATAATAAGTGGAAGGACATTGAAATAGTGATGCAGGGGCTTGGAACGCGAGTGAGAGATTGCGTAGCTCTTTCTTCGCTACTAATTTCTCTCCTCTTCTTCCACCCCTCCCGTCACCTTCCATATTCCCGCTTTACCCCCCCATTTCAATTTCCTCCCTTGCTCTTTCCCCGCTCCTCCTCCGCTCTTTCTTTTCGCTCCTTCCTCTTTTGAACCAGCTCACGTGGCTGGTTCTTTCTTTTATGCGGGCTTAAAGAGAATTGACTGAGACACAATCGAGCGGATTATTCTGAAGGGGAAGGGAGTGTTTGAGACGCATAACATCTCGGTATAAAAACAGAACCGCTCGAACAGACGCGATGTCTGTTTGAGCGGTATGCACACGTACTAATCGTCGTCATCGAAAAACGAACCGCGAGTAGTCCCATGAACGTTCGACAACGGTTCCGGTAGCCAAAGAAAGCGGCGTGCATTTTGCGTGAGGAACTCAAGCGAAAATCCATCACCCCAGCAGGCGAAGAAGATGAACGGCTCGAGTGTCATCGGAATTTCGCCGAATTCGCACGTGCTCCATTTCTGGAGCAACCCGTCGAGCATTACCGCGGTCGTTTTCGGTCCTGTCCCAGCCGATATTTCTTCCCCGAAATGATCTTCTTCGAATTGACAGGTCTCCGTGACGGCCCGATATGTCATCAGATGGCGGAGAATCTTCAGCCGCTCTTCCGGTGGACAGAGTGCCCACAGTGCTTCCTTTACAGAATTGCCGTACCCATGTTGCTTTGCCATATCCAGATAGTATTGCGGACCCATAGATCCTCCATAGTCAGGTTGGACTGCACGAGACGAGATACAATAACCCACCGTTCTTTCCTTTATGTATAACAGAATATGTTCCGTGTCAAGGTTTTCGTAATGATTCAATGGTTTTGGAGCATTTAGTTCGATTCCGTGTGAGGGGGTATGAAAAATAACCCAGTACACACAATGCCACCAGGACCGCGGATTACCGCTTATCTCCCTCGACTCGAAATGTTTCCGTCAAAACATTTCGGTCTGGGCACCGCCTCGCTGTTTCGCTCTGCTGAACGAAACTTGCTCCGGCGTTCCGATTCCTGGACGCGAGCGAAGCAGTTCGCTCGCTTGGGCCCGCAACGCAAAAACTGCCTTTCGGCGGTTTTGCTTATGCGGGCCTACGAAGCCTGGGATGGAACACTATTGAGGAGACGATTCTGAAGTGGAAGAAGATATTTTAATAAAAAAAGGCCGATCATATTTCAGATCGGCCTCAATATCACAGAACCCGCGTGCTTTGTTAGCCCTGGCCCTTTAGCTCCTCGACGCGGGAGATAAGCCAATTCCCAATTGTTTTGAAACCCTTGGGCGGCTTGTAAAGGGTCAATACCCCACGATGGATATCGACAATGTAATGGACACGAGGCGTTACTGCTCCCAGAACATGTAATGAATCAAGAACGGTTCGACCGCGGATGGAGCGATAGAACCAAAACCAACGCCAAGTCCATGGTTTGATGGGAGAGACTTCGACTGCGTGCCCAACTTGAATGATAAGACCTCCTTGTTGGTTCAATAGATAGGTGCTCCTTTCATCTCGACCGAAGCCCTCTTCTATTGAGAGGATTTCTTCATCGAAACGCTTCACACAAGCGTTGTTCAATTTAGAGATATCGCAGTACCGAGACAGAAAGGCAAACTCTCTAAAAACAGCTAACTTGTTTAGGCCAGACATGCTCTACTCCTTGGAGTATTTGAGGTCAGCATCCTGCTAACCCTAGGAACACGCTTGTAACATCCCGTTACAGTCGCTCCGAGTAGTCTTATATCATTCAATTTATGTTTTGTCAATCTGGTCGTAATGGTTCAATACCTTAAAAAACACAGGGAGTTCGATTCCGTGTGAGGACGTACGATAAATAACTGAACAAATACAACCTTTTAAATTTCGGCGGGCTTACGAAGCCTGGGATGGAACACCATAGAGGAGACAATCTTGGAATGGAAGAGGTTGTCTTGGGTCTTCGCACCTACAGCTCGTTAGTGAGATGTTTGAGGTGGAACAGACTGGAACAAAGCTCTCTGTTCCGTTGTTCCAGTCTGTTCCAGTAAGATTGCGATATTAGTTAGTCCCGGCCCGCCAGCACTATATCTTCAGGATCCCAGTTCAAATAAATAGTGTTGGAAGGGTGGGGTGTGCTCGTGATATGGTTCTCGAGTTTACATACATTGATTAAACGCTAGAACCAAACTTTAAGACATGTAATGAGTCTCTTCAGTACCTTTGCGTCATATGCTACTGTTATTGTGTGCGCTGGACCTAACCCGTATGACCTCGGTCGTACGGTATGGTCCCGAAATCGTAAGCCATGAGAATCCCGTCATCAGGGCGTGGCTTACGTTGCAGGGGGAAACTCCTGTAGGGCCGCAAGGCCTCCTGGTGGCGGGATTCGCATTTTATATACGAACCCCGCATCAGCATTATTAGCCTCATTGCTGAGCGGTATGCAGTACAAACACATCACGGGCGTCCTTCTTTTTGTGATTCTCGCCATTCCTTTTTCGAGTGTCCACGCTGACGTTTATAGCGACCCGTACAACATCCTCTACGGTAGCAACCTCTATCAAGGGGCGCAGCAACTACAGCAGCAACAGTCGCAGAATCAACTTCAAGGTCAACTGCAAGGACTACAGAATCAGGTTCAAGGGCTCAGGGATCAAGTGAAAGGACTGCAGCCGCAGAAACCACCAGTCGTACTTCAACCCGTGGTCATTCCGCCGTCTGCAACTGCAACGCTCGGCACCAATGCTGTCGAATGCACATTGAATCCCGCGAATTGTAAGGCGGCACTCAACGCCCAAACTAAATGTGTGCAGGGGAACGGCAGATGGACTTCCTATTCTATGGATTCCGTACTATGGCCCGGTAGCTATTGCCAATGCAACGCCGGGTACGAGCTGAGCAGATTAAATGGCGCGTGCTATCCCAGTGTCACGACATCTGTTCAAACCATGACATTTAGTTCTCATAGCTCCGGTCTTACTACAGCGCAGATAAGTTCAATCATCTCGCTGTTGCAGGCATTCGGTGCGGATGCAAAGACTATCGCTAGTGTTCAGGTAGCGTTGCAATAATCAATGTATGATCTTGCGAGCAATTAAACGTAAGACTGTCATTAATGTCCTGCTATGGTCTGTGCTCGTGATCGTAGTAATCATCAACGTAATAATCTGGTTCCCACGAACGCCAAAAGTATTATCAGCAGACGAGTTGTATCAGTTGCAGTTGGCGGTAGCACAAAGGACTTGCGACAAGGTTAATAAGCTGACTGATGGACTGAGCAATGACCCTCCACTCACCGCGTCCGACTGCATTCCACCGAATCAATACTGCGGGAGAACATGGGGAGCAGACGCTGTGTGGGCGGGATCATCTGATGAGAACGGCACTCCGGTCTGTTCCTGTGATGAGGGATACATATGGCGCAATGACGATGGAACGATTGGAACTTCGTTTGGCACGAGTGAGACATTTAATTTCATTAGTGCGCCGGGCAGGTGTGCAAGGCAACAGTAGGAACACGGGTTGTCAACTTGACTGTTTCGTGGTACAGATAGATTCAATCAGGGGGAACTTATTATCAAATTACAATCTTACATATGACGCGGATAAACAAACTCGTATTTCTCCTTCTTCTCGTCCCGTTCGGCTTTATTTCGACGGCATATGCAGCCTCGGATGTTGTAAGCCAGACGCCAGTGAACGGAGCGTTGGGCGTCGCAGCGACATCTGTTGTTACTGTTGTTTTTGATCGAGACATCACAGCAACTGCGTCTAATATAAGTTTCTCACCAAGCGTTGCATTCACTTTTGCCACCAGTAGCAGCGTTCTTACAATCACTCCCTCCACGCCTCTTTCAAACAACACAACCTACACTCTCACGCTCGCTGGTATCAAAGATGTGGACGGCAATGTCCTCTCTAGCTACACATCACAGTTCACTACCTCCAACAGTTACTCAATCTCGATTTACAACAATACGAATGGCGGACTAAATCTTATCTCGCTTCCGGTCCAACCGTCGAGTTCTGCTATCGCATCTGTACTTGGTACTGCTGCGAGCTCGATCAGTTCCGTCTGGTCCTACGATCCTTCTAATCCTTTGGCAAACTCCTCAGGCTGGCTCGTTTATTATCCGGCACATCCAGAGCTTTCTAATCTCACAACGATGAGCACGGGCTATGGGTATTGGGTCACTACAAGCGCAGATACGGCTCTCTCGGGTACGGGCTCTCTTTTTACGAGCACGACGACACCTCCTTCGCGCTCAGTTCAGTCAGGCTGGAATCTACTTGGTTATTACCAATTGCCGGGACAGAGCAGTACAGACGCGACGCATGCATTCTCTACTATCTCAAGCTACACAACCGTTGTCGGATATGATAATCAGACAGGCACGTTTAAAGCGGTTTCCTCGATAGTCCCTGGCGATGCTTTCTGGCTTGGCATTCCCTCAAGTGGTACTTACTATCCATCGTATTCATTCTCAAGCGGTAATGGTAGTGCTACGTTCGGATCGGCAGGCACTCCTCCTTCCGTTTCGGTATCTAAGAGTTCATCTTCTCCTAGCACAACGATCGCAGTTGGTGCTTCTAACGTGAAATGGGCCTCGTTCGATATGATTGCTACGGGCGAAAATGTTAAGGTCTCTGATCTCTACGTTTACGCGACTACGGCAGGTATCGGTGGCCTTAACAACGGTAAGGTATTCGCAAATGGGGTTCAGATTGGCTCGACCAAGGATATTGGCGCGAACTCTGGCGTACGCACCGACTTCGCACTTGGTTCGTCACTCATACTTCCTGCTGGCCAGACTGTCGTGATTGATATCTATGCCGATGCCCAAGACACAGCAGGCACGAATCTTCCGAATAACTCAACAGTTGTTGTCACTCTTTCAGCAGCTACGGGCAACGCGCAGGGACAGTCTTCACTTGATTCAGTAAATGTTCCGACGGCAAACACAAGTGGTAATACTGTCACAACCGGAGCATCATCACTTACTGTAGCGAAGTATTCCGGCTATGGTAACCAAACGATGATAGCGGGCACGAGTAACGCCAAGCTCGGGGCGTTCACCCTTACGACTGGTTCGTTGGAGGGAGTGACGGTGAATACGATTGCCGTCTCTCTTTCTTCTGCTAATGCGGCATCAATCACAAATCTGACACTTAAGGATAACGCAACGGGTTCAACGCTCGGTACAGTCATCACAACGCCATCAACGAATAACTCCTTCTCCGTTAGTCTCGACATACCAGCATCTTCAACAAAAACCATTAATGTTTACGGGAATATCCCATCCTCATCTGATTCGGGTCCGATTGTCGTAACAGTTGGTACTGGGACAACTGGTACGGGCGATGTGACTGGCACATCAGTTTCGATTGACTCGGTCCCTCTTCAAACAATTACAATCGGATCGAGTTCACTTGCACTCTCGGTCGGTGCAGGAGACCCGGTTAGCAATAACATCATCGCCGGTTCAAGCTCGGTGAACGTTGGCCAGTTTACCTTCGCTGCCAGTAACTCCGCCTATACGATTCAGAATCTTGCTGTTCTCATTCCAAATAATGCGGCGACCTCGGTTACGAGCGTGACGGTGTCGTATAGAGATGTAAATGGCGCAACGCAGACAAACACACAGGCCCTTGCGATCAACGCGTCACTCCCGTATGCGACATCAACGTTCACAGGTCTCACGATGTATGTTCCAGCAAACGATTCAGCCAATCTCAATGTCTCCATCGGTATACCGACGATTGCTTCGGGTGCGACCTCAGGTGCGTCGATAAGGGCTTCAATTGATGCGGGCGCAACTTCGGGTACCTTCCGTGCGATTAACAGTGCGGGATCTGCGCTGACTATTGTTGATAGCGGTGTAAATCAATATGCCGGGGGTACGTTCTATGTACGCAAATCGATCCCAACCTTCGCAATGATCAATACGGGTATAACGGTGCCAGTCACGGGTTCTCCGATTTACAAGTTCAGCATCACAGCGGATCCTGCGGGTGCTATTGAGTGGTCACATCTAGCCTTCAATCTTGCTACATCAAGTGTTAATCTCACTGATCTCTACCTAACAGATGATTCAACTGGCACGAATCTTCTCGACAATACAACATCATCCGCTTCAACAACTCAGACGACCGCTATTATTGATCTGACACAGAATGCGACAGCAGCTAGGTTCCAGCAGGTTGTCGCTGGGACTACCAAGACTTACGACCTATATGGCACTGTGTCTGGCTTCACCACTGGATCGTCAATCACTATCAGTCTTGCCGCTGATGGTTCAGTGACGACGAATGGAACAGCGGCGGAGAAGTCTTCGGGTAATAGTGTGGTTTGGTCTGACCGTTCAGCAGGAAGTCATGATCTCACTACGTTGGACTGGACGAACGGTTATCTGCTTAAGAACTTCACGAGTAACACGACGAGCTACTCCAAATAATGCATATGCACGGATACAGATTCTACATCGTCACAGTGATTGCAGGTATGATGGCTCTGCCTTCTTTGGCGTTCGCTGCTCCCGGAATTCCCGAGCAGTTTTACGGGACCGTGCAGTATGATTCGGGCATAACTTCATCCGGATTAACCATTAATGCACTCGTAAATGGGGTGGTTGTGGCAAGTACAGTGACACAGACTGGCGGTAGTTACGGATCGTCTCCTAATCTCTTCTTCGTTCCTGATACGAATGGAACTCTTGCCGGAACTACCATCACATTCACTGCGAATGGAGCTGTAGTAACGCAAACGGCTACGTTTACGAACGCGGCTCTTACGCAACTCAACCTCACTGTTCACGACTCATCTCTTAATGTCACGACAGCGATCAATGGAGATGGTACTAAAAGCGGTACACAAACGAACGCAGTGACATCAACTACAAGTGGCGGATCTTTGGTTATCGCAATGCCCGCAAATCTCATCATATCTGGTCCATCAGGGTGGAATGGTGTGGTGACTCTTCCAACCGCAACGACGACTTACACTGCACCGTCTGTCTCGTCGGGTTTCAATGCTCCTTCGATAGTTTCGGCTATTGAAGTTGGTGCGGGTGATATACCACTCACATTAAATCAAGCAGTGAAGCTGACGTTTGTAGGAGAAGCAGGCAAACTCATCGGCTGGTCGCAAGCAGGAACCTTCCATCAGATAACGGCTACCTGCGACAGTGCTACAAACCCAACACTCGCAGCCGGGGCAGACTGTGCAAAAGATGTCGGCTCGGATCTCATTGTCTGGACCAAACACTTCACAACATTCCTTACTTACACACAGACAGCCATTCCTGCTCCAACACCTGCTCCATCAGGCGGTGGCGGAGGTGGAGGAGGGGGTGGAGGCGGCTCGATAGCCACTACCGTAACGACGAACACACTTACAACGACTGTCAGTACACTCACTGATGCTCAAAAGAAAGCAGATGTTAACGGTGATAGTAAGGTGGATTTCCTCGACTTTAATGCGCTGATGGTGCATTGGGGCGAGGAGGGTACCAACATTATTGGAGACTTTAACAGCGACGGAGTTGTGGATTTCCTCGACTTCAATATGCTTATGGTTAACTGGATTACATTATGAAAAACTACCTAAAAATCACTTCGGCTCTTGGTATCTTCGCACTGCTCGCCCCGATGAGTGCGTTAGCGGCCAGCATCTCGCTTTCGCCGACAACAGTATCGGTACACGCTGGGGATACATTCAATGTGTCAGTCACAGCTGACCCAGCTTCCATCAAGCTTTATAGTGTTCGAGCCAATGTCTCCTTTGATCCATCGCTAGTTCAAGTCACAAACTTTTCGTTCGCTAGTACTTGGATCTCAATCTCACAGCCTGGCTATGACTCCATTGATAACGCAAACGGTACTCTCGTTAAGGCGGCTGGTTATCCCGGTGGCTTCACATCTGCAACGAAGCTCGGCACAATTACATTCAAAGCAATCAAGACAGGTACGGCAGCAATAACCAGTACGAATAGTTCTCTCCTTTTGGATTCGGTAAGTAAAAATCAGATCAGTGGAACACAAGGGGGTGTCTCTGTCTCTATCGCCTCGGCACCAACGACACCTGTGAAGACAACACCTAAACCGACTACTGTTTCTTCAACAAAGACAAAAACACCTGTAGTCACATCTGTCGTCGAGCCTATCGCAGAAGAGATCTCAACTACATCAACCACAATTGCTACGAGCTCACTCTTGGCTGCTGTGAACGGTGCTATCACGTTCGGAACCGGAAGCCCGATTGTCTCGGCACTGTTTTCTGCTGTTGTAGTGCTTTTAGTTATCTACGGTCTCTACTACTACCGTTACTATCGCCGTGTCGGGTAATCTATGACCACACACGTCCGTTCACTCTCAATAGTCGCAGGAATAATGCTGTTGCTCGCTATCCCGGCGATATGGCCCTATGCATACTTCCAAATACTACGCATTGTCGTGACCGTTACATCGGCCCTCAATGCGTACGCGGCGTATAAGTCAAAGGACACTACCTGGCTATGGATCATGGGTATCATCGCGGTTCTTTTCAACCCTATTGCCCCTGTCTACATGCAAAAGGAATCGTGGATAACCGCAGATCTCATCGCCGCAGTATTCATGTTCGCGTATCTTTCAAGCAAAAAACGGGTGTAGAATAATCACTATGAAGAAAGAACGAAAGACCGTTGAGCATGTCGAACAACTAGAGAATTTTCCCTTTAAGTCGTTCCAGGAGTACAAGAAAGCATCTATGGAAGGAGTGGCTCAAGTGGGTGTTGATCGGGCCGTTGCGCTTAATTGGTCATACGGTGGAGGCCTCTATGCTTCAAGTTTCGTTCGAACGCAAGCTACGGTATTCATGTTCATACCGTTCCTTGCCGCGATAGGGTTTCTTGTTTACATCGTCATGACTGGTTCCTGGTGGCTTCTGCTTTCGCTGCCTGTCGTCGTGATCCTTTACTTCATGTTCCACCCAAGCTCCGGTATGATTTTTGGTCCTATTCGAACGCTCCTTGTGTGGCTCACATTCGGCGGGCTCGCGTACTCATTCTTTGTCGGCATATCGTGGTTATTTTCCTTAACTCTCACCCTCGCTCTTATCTGGTATGGGGAGACAAGAGTTTATGGTAGTGCCTTAAAACACCTCATAGAGGCGGCAGACAAACACGAAGACCTGTTCTGCAAGATGTGGCAGAGTGGTGTTGCGAACCTTTCTTTTTTCAATGGGGATTACTATTTCGTTGACCATAAGAAAGTTGGCGGGGAGTATGTGTCCTATGATGAATAAATAATTATGTGGTGGATTATCGGCTTCGTTCTCCTATTTCTCGGCGGTTGGCTCTTCGGGTGGATGTCTAATGCGATGGGAGAACATAGTTTTCTTAGGCCGCGAATACTTACCAAGACCCTTCCCGTTATTGTGATTGCCGTAGTTTCCTTGGGGCTTATTGGAGGAGGTGTCTATAGTCTTTGGAAAGCAAGTTCCACCGTTGTCTTAGTCATAATCGGTATAGTTGTCGTAATTATGGTGCGTGGTGCACTGCTCAGTACCACGAAGAGCAAGGCCATGAGGTTTTTTCAAACGTACCGCAAGTTAAGCATTCATCGCCCGCAAGCGAGCCAGGAGGAGTTGGTACGTGAGGCAGTGCGTCTCTATCTAGATGGCGAGCAACGAGGAAAATCTAAAGCCGAAGACATCCTGCATGTACTGTTCGAGGGAGGTACGAAAGATTTGGATGATATAAAGTCCATAGCTAGCTTCGTTCTAACATTAGAGGATCCGAATAGTGTAGGTCTTGATAATTTTAGACAATACTACAAGGAGACGGAGAAGCGCGATAAGTTTATCAATCAAGCGTATGAAAAAGTCTTTGCTAAGCAGGGAGCGGTAGTAGAAAAACCAATTCTATCAAAGGACACCCTGAAGAAGATTAAGGATTTGGGTTTCGATGTTGGACAAATGTCGAACGAACAGTTGGCCGCCTTCGCAAGCATGGAAAATCCAGAGAAGAGTCACTGGTTCGCGCAGATATTTATCTACGGAAGCATCGGGGCTGGCTTACTTGCACTGCTAAGGCTTTTCTATTTTGATATTGCGAGCGTCCTTGTTTACGGCTTTGTTGCAGTCGTGCTTTCGTTCATTGGTCATAGAATACAGGGTCGAGTGGCCGCAAGGAAGTTTCAAGAAGCGAGCATATTGAAGTGGTCTGAAGAGCAACGTAAGAGTCAAGAGCACAAGGAAAGTCCAGTATGAAAGCCGTTGAAGCAAATCTCCTCAAGTTCCTGCAAAAGCCAATGCAGTTCGTGATTCCTATATATCAACGGCCCTATAGCTGGACACGCTCACAATGCTCACAGCTCTGGAAGGATGTCGAAGCGGCTCATAGCGCGTCGGTAAGTGGGCATTTCATGGGTTCGGTGGTCTACATAGAAAAAGGCATCTATCAGGTCACTACGATGCCACAGTTGCTCGTTATTGACGGTCAGCAACGCCTTACGACCGTCTCGCTACTTCTTGCGGCACTCTCAAAGGCCCTAAAAGCATCCGGGACCGACGAGGAGCTCCGATCTGCAGAGAAGCTCGAAAACTATTATCTGTTCAACAGCATGGAGACTGGAGAAGCGCGTCATAAACTTCTGCTCACCCGTACAGACAAGGAGACCTTCATAGCCCTTGTTCAAGACGAAAAGCTCCCAGACAAAACATCGCAGAATGTCGTCACTAATTTCCAATACTTCGAGGAGCAGATCAAACAGTCGAAACTATCTCTAACCGATATAGCGAATGCACTTCACAAACTCATCATCGTCGATATTGCGCTCGATCATCAGAATGA
>JBAYJI010000015.1:0-17812 GCA_041665205.1 Minisyncoccota bacterium
TAGCTGCCCATTTCGCCCCGCAAGAGACGCATCGTACTCAGCCTCGAGGCCCGTAACCCCCTTCTCACTCATGTCGTAGTAGACTCCCTTACTATCCTTCTTCGGATACGAAACGTAGCCGATGATGTGACTGAGAGATGCGTAGGGATAATTGCGACCGACACTGCCGTCAGGTCGTTCGACATTCTCAGCAAGCACCACCCCGTGCAGATCAGTGATAACGCCGCGAGGGGCGAGAAGCATGGTGGATTCGAGACTGTTGTGTGCGCTCTCAGCAGCGAAGACAGAACCATTGCTCACCTGGAGGTTCCATGAGCGTATCGCGAGAATACTAATCAGGAGTGTGAGGATCCCAAAAAGCCAGGAGAATGTCCCTTGCGAAAGCGGTGTCTCGAGCCTCCCTTCGAAACGCGCACGGTCGAAGGCGGGCGAGTTTGATGCATCAAGAAATATCTCGTCGGGAGCTATTTCCGGGTCGAATCGTCTCTTGCGCCGCCACGTCATCCCCTCATACTACTCGCCCCGTTAGATAACTGAAAGCTGCTCGGGGTCTCTCGTAAAAAGAGACTTATCTAACGGGGCTCGTCAGGAGCCGACTGTGCACGAAGAACGCGATGGCGGTCGCCGCTACTCCGCAGAGCGTAAAGAGCGGCCACATCCCCGCATGCGGTGCATAGTAGAGTGTGTCGACAAACAGGCCCGCCGCAAGCGGTATAAGCGGTTCAGAGACCGACGCCACAAGCGCGAGCAGAGCCGTGAGCGGCCACGGGAACAGTATGGCTGAGACAAACGTAGAGAGCGCGAGTACCCCGCGCATCATGGCAAGGTCGACGTCGCCCACGAGAGCGCGTTTACAAATGTCGGACCAGTCGCACGCAACTCGACCATCGTAATCGAAAAGAGATTCAGTGCGGGCTGGATCTGGAGCGTGACCACCGGTGACGACGGGTCGCTGTCGATGCGTACAACACTCCCGACCGGCAACGCTCCCGGACCAGGAGCAAACACTGCGTCGCCAACGACGACTCCCGTAGAGCGCGCGAGTGAGGCACGGAGTGCCCCTCCCCCCGCTCCCACGATCGTAAGCGGGATATTCGAATGTCCCACCCAGCCTTCGGTGACCAGTGCAGGAGCAGAGAGCAGCGTCACGCGGGAGAAGTCGGGGAGAACAGCAGAGACAACTCCAAGTGGCACACCGCCAGGCCCGAATGCTTCCATACCAATCAAGACACCCTCCTTTGCTCCGGCGGAGAGCGTCAGCGTGTCATACGGGCTCGCCGGGGGTCGAGCAACGACGCCCGCGACGATCCCTGACCCTGAGAGGCTCTGGAGAGTGCCTGTCCTCTTCTGCAGCGCTTCGTTCTCACTTGCAAGCTCGGCGTTCTGACTCTGCAATAATTCGTTGCGCGCAGTAAGTACCGCCGCATCGCCAAAGCTCGAAAGGAAGAGGTCTCCCTTTGCGGCAAGTGCGTCCGCAGCGCGAAATGCCGGTGTGAACGCAAACCAGAACATGTTCGGCAAGAAGATACGCACCAGGAGTACGAGTACGGCGAACGCCAGCAAGAAAGCTCCCCACGAGACATTCGTGGAGGAGAGGAGTGCGTTACGCCTCGCTAAGAATGTCCTCTTCATCGACAAAAAAATCTATATACGGCTCGGGGTCTTCGGTCACGATACCTGCACCGCGCACCACGGCCGTGAGCGGGTCGGGAGCGACTCGCACCGGTACGCCGAGCATCTTCGCGAGTATCTGCGGGAGCCCCCGCAGGAGTGCTCCCCCGCCGAAGACCGTGACACCGTGCTGAAGCACGTCAGAGAGGAGTTCGGGCGGCGTCGCTTCGATAACCTCCTTCATAGTGTCCATCAAGGCTTCGAGCGAAGGAGCGATCGCCTCGCGCACGTGTGAGTCGGTGAGGGTGATCTCGCGCGGGAGCCCGGTGGCGAAGTCGCGCCCGCGCACGCTCCGAGAGAGCGGCTCGGGGAGCGAGATAACCGCGCCGATACCGATCTTCACATCCTCTGCAGTGCGTTCGCCGATACCGAGCTTGAACTCACTCCGCACGAAGTCGATGATGTTCTCGTTGAACCGGTCGCCAGCGACGTGTGAGCTCTTCGACGCGACGACACCCTTGAGCGCAATAACTGCGATGTCGGTCGTACCGCCGCCGATATCGAGCACCATCGTCCCGACCGCCTCACTGACCGGCAGCTTCGCGCCGATCGCGCCGGCGACCGGCTCTTCGAGGATAATCGCCTCGCGCGCGCCCGCGTTCTTGGCAGCATCGCGGACCGCACGACTCTGCACGTTGGTCACCCCCGTCGGCACGCCGATCACGACGCGCGGACCGAAGAGCCTGGTGCGGCCGCTCTGTGCCTTGTTGATGAGGTAGTTCAAGAGCTCTTCGGTCACTTCGAAGTCAGAGATCACACCGTGAGAGAGCGGGCGCACCACGCGGATATGCGCGGGCGTCTTACCGAGCATCGTCTTGGCCTCCTTCCCTACGGCGACCACCTGATGTGTCTTGTCGTTGACCGCGACGACCGACGGTTCGTTGATCACGACCCCCTTTCCACGCACATAGACGAGCGTGTTCGCCGTGCCCAAGTCGATCGCGATGTCACTACTGAAGAGTGCGTTCTTCGAGAATCGCGCCATACCTACTTACTGTTGAAGTCAGACTTCAACAGTGCTTCGCGCGAGACCTTCTCTACTGCACCGGTCGCACGGTCGACCACCTCGAACTGCCCAGTCGCTACCGCGTCCTTCCCGACCACGATGCGCTTCGGGATACCCAAGAGGTCGCTGTCGGCGAACTTCTCGCCGGCGCGCGCGTCACGGTCGTCGTAGAGCACCTCGACGCCCGCCTTCACCAGATCGTCGTACAGAGCGTCCGCTGCCTTGCACACGTCGTCGTTGTCCTTTCCGAGCGAGACCAGGTGGACTGCAAACGGCGCGACCGCCGCGGGCCACACGAGCCCTTTCTCGTCACCAAAGGACTCGACAATAACGCCCATGAGACGCGAGATACCGATGCCGAAGCAGCCCATGATCGGGAACTGATCCTTCCCTTCTTTGTCCTTATAGGTAAACGAAAAGTCATTGGAATATTTTGTCCCCAGGTCAAATATGTTGCCCACCTCAGACGCCTTCGCGCGAGCGAGAGCTCCCTCGTTACAGCGCGTACACGTATCGCCCTCTTTCTGATTGCTGATTTCAGCATTCACACAGTAGGGACAGTGCTCGCAATATAGGATGTCATCTTCACCTGCGTCCGTGAGCACCATAAACTCGTACGAGAGCTTCTTGGTGAATGCACCACCCGACGCCTCAGTCGCCTTCGCGACAAGCCCAAGCCGCTCATAGATTTTTAAATATGATTCTTTTGCAAGCGTATAAAAACGATCGAAGTCCTCCTGCGTCTCATGGAAGGAGTACATATCCTTCATCGTGAACTCGCGGCCGCGCATAATACCCGACTTCGCCCGAAGCTCGTCGCGATACTTCTGCCCTATCTGATAGATCGCGACCGGCAAGTCTTTATACGACTGCACATACTCGCGCGCAATCGGCGTGACGATTTCCTCTTCGCTCTGGCCAATCGCATACTCCTTCTCGGTACGGCTCTGTAGCTTGAAGAGCACATCGACACCGTCCCACGCTCCTGTCTGCTTCCAGTTCTCCGATGGATGCAGTGTCGCCATGCGAATCTCCTGTCCGCCTATTGCGTCCATCTCCTCGCGCACCACCTGCTCAATCTTCTCGAGCACCTTCTTCCCAAATGGCAAATAGGAATACACACCCGCCATCTCCTTGTGGATATAGCCCGCGCGCACGAGGAGCTGGGCGTTCTTGGCGACCTCGTCGGCCGGCGCCTCCCGGCGAGTCTTGGTAAAAAGCTTCGACTGTCTCATCCCGTTAGAAGTCTTACTCATAGTCAAAAGATATTATCGCGAACGTTCGCGTCAAAAAACCCTCATTATGCGCTTGCCCTGGCTGCGGACTTCTAACGGGACTCATGCGCCACAGTATACGCCCGTGCCGCCCCCTGGGCAAAAGGGCTATCCGACGATCTTGAAGATGTCGTGAGCGGTGACCACGACCATAAGAAGTATCAAAAAGACGAAGCCGATAGCATTCATCGTGTGTGCGACGCGCGCATTGATCGGGCGGCGGATAACACTCTCGACGATGACGAAGAGGAGGCGGCCGCCGTCGAGTGCCGGGACGGGGATCAGGTTGATGAGCGCAAGATTGATAGAAATGATTGCCATAATCGAGAAGAGGTCGCCGAAGCCTTGCATCGAAGCGGTACCAACCGCACCCGCGATACCGACCGGCCCCGCGACCTGCGAGAGGTCAGCCGAGAAGGTAAAGATGCCTGCAAAGAAATGCCAGAGCCCGACAGCAGTCAGCTTGGTCGCGCCCCACGTGAGCGACGCGCCCTCGATAATCGCCGCACCAAGAGAGAGCGGGATCACACCGACCGTCGCGACCTCGACTCCGAGTGCGTACCGCAGCGGGTCGACTTGCGCGACACCGGTTGCTGCTGCCGCGGTGATGAGGTGCTCCTCTCCGCTCCGCTTCACGTCGAGCACGATCTCGCTGCCGCCGCTCGCAGCGATAAACGCCGAGAAGCTCTTCGGGTCGACGGCTTGCCACTCCCCCTTCGCATCCTTCGCACTCGTGATTGAGTCGCCTGGGAGTAGCCCTGCGAGCGCGGCGGGGCTGCCCGGGAGGACGCTTGCGACCATCAGCTCCTGATTGCGCGCCGTCGCGAGATCATTCTCGTCGAGCGCGCGCGGAGTCCCCGTGACGAGTGCGCCGGTGATCAGCACGTAGGCAAAGAGGAGATTCATCGCAACACCGGCGATAAGGACGAGTGCCTGTGCGAAACGATTCTTTGAACTAAACGAATTCGAATCGACCGCTTGCCCCGTAGCCAACCGCGTCTGCGCGGTTGTGGTACTGGGGTCTTCGCCAAAGATCTTTACGAAACCGCCGAAGGGCAACCAGTTGAGCGTGTACGCGGTCTCGCCCACCTTCGCGATCGTGAGCGCGCGTGGCGGATAGCCGAGCCCGAACTCGTCGACGCGCATCCCCGAGAGCTTCGCGACGACGAAATGCCCAAACTCGTGCACCACGATGAGTGCAACAATGACGAGGATGAATATCAGAATTTCCATAGGCGCTAGGCTTTAGGCATTAGCATATCCGAACTAGCGCCTAGAGCCTAATGCCTATCTTGCTATTGCGCTATCTCTTCCTCCTTTCTCTCCAGTACTTTCGCGAGCGACTCGTTGCCCGCGTCGATAAGCTTTTGGATCTCACCCTTAAGGCGCTTCACCTCGTCTTCGCCCATACCGCCCGCCTTCTCGGCCATCTCAAGTGCCTTCAAGGCATCGGTACGATGGCCGCGGAGCGTGACCTTCGCAGCTTCCGTCCGGTCGCCGGCAATCTTCGTGAGCTGTGCGCGACGCTCGCTCGTGAGCTCGGGAAAGGAGACGCGTAGCCCCATATCGTCGGTCGAGACGCCCACGCCGAGGTCGGCATCAGTGATCCCCTTCTCGATCGTTTTCAAGAGCTCCTTGTCCCACGGGATAATGCGAAGCGTCCGTGCGTCTTCGACCGAGACCGAGCCCAGCTCGCGAAGTGGCGTGCGGGTACCATATGCCTCTGGCTTGATCCCGTCGAGAAGCGTGGGTGTCGCACGACCGGTGCGCACGCCTGAGAGCTCGCGCGCGAGCCAGTCTTCGGTCTCTTTTATATTCGTCTTTAGTTTAGAAAAATCGTATGCCATTTCCTGATTATACCAAACCTTTCGGGGTAATGAGCGAAAGGTGTTCGAGGATCATCTTGACCGGCGCGCTGCGGTCGTAGAGATGTGTGCGTAAAACGGCAATATCTGACAAAAGTTCCGCAATGAAAGGTTTCGTAAATCCTTCATTGTATGCAGCGGCTTCGATACCGTTTAGGATGGCAATCGCCGCTTCGCGGTTCTCGCGTCGCTCTTCTTCGTCTCTCCCGCTCGTAAGCTTCTTGATTAGCGCGCTCCGCTTCTCCCTCGTCGCCTTCATATACTCTTCCGCTGCTTTCGGTATGTTGGACGTAGTACGTCCAACATGGGAACCATTGAGGATCTGGACGCGGGAGCGGAGCGTCGGGAGAAGGCCGCCGAGAGACGGCAACACCAGAAATAGGTATATGCCCTCCGGTGGCTCCTCGAAGATTTTGAGCAGCGCATTCTGCGCCTCGTGATAGGCGCGGCTCGCCGCGATGATGACCACCTTATGTTCGCCTGCAAACGGCGCTCCCGCGGCGAGCTCCGTTACTCGCCGCGCATCCTCGACCGAGAGCAATCCATACCGCATCACGACCACGTCGGGATTCGCTTGCGCTTTCATCCCGAGCTCCTTTTTCGCCCACGCCTGCGCGACCTCAATTCCCTTTTCCGCTTCTGTCTCTATTACAAACGCGTGGTGTTGCATGCAGAAACTATATCCTGACCTCACCATACTTGACAAAGTGCATACATAATGCTAACATCTTGCCGTACCTTTTTCTGGGAGCGGATATGTTTAAAATCTTTGTACGTTGGAATCGTGAAGGTGAAGGTTGCCATGTCGTAGAGGTGTGCCGTGATGACGGCGTCACACAAAGCGCGACCTTTGCAAACAACGAAGACCGTCTTTACGGCTATTGCCGAGGGGTGGTTCAAACGATGCAGACAATCGGGATTCCAATCGAAATGCCACGATGTCTGACTGGCCGACACTTGCGTGCTAACCACTCGCGTGAGGATTGACCGCATCGCCGCAGAGACCGACCTCATCGCTCTCTCGGCGAGGCGGTTTCTGTTTTTATACACGCATGATTGAGGCGAAGCGAAAAGAATGCAGATGCAAGGCGCGGAGAGTCTTTGTAATTTTTCACACGCCACAAATGCGAGGCACGGGTAGCGATTTTTTATAGGCGTACCTGAGGTACGACGGAGAAAAATCGCGGGGCCCGTAACGAAGCAGTTGGGGATGTGTGGGAAATTACTGCTTCGCTAAAATGCTTTTTTGATAGGTATCAAGATGCTTCAGTGCGATGCCGGTGCCGCGCGCGACGCAGTAGTACGGGTCGTTCGCGAGCTTGGCGATGACGCCCGTGCGGCGATAGACGAGCTCGGGCATCTGTCGGAGCTGGCTCGAGCCCCCGGTGAGGATAATCCCGTTATCAATAATGTCCGCGGCGAGCTCGGGCGGCGTGTCCTGGAGCACCTTGCGTATCGCCTGCGTCATCTCTCTAAGCTCGCGCGCCATCGCGGTCACAAGATCGTTCGTTGAGAGGTCGACCGTGCGCGGGAGCCCGCTCATCAGGTCGCGCCCCTTAATCGGCATCGTGAGCTCTTCGTTCATCGGCACGGCAGCGCCAATCTTGATCTTCACCTCCTCGGCGGTCTTGTCGCCGATCGCGAGATTGTGCTGCTTCTTGATATAGTCGACCACTGCGCGGTCGAGACGGTCGCCTGCGCACTTCACCGAAGTCGAGGCGACAATGCCACCGAGAGAGATCACGGCGACGTCGATCGTGCCGCCGCCGATGTCTGCCACCATGCGCCCCATCGGCTCGTGAATCGGGATGCCCGCGCCGATAGCTGCGAGGATCGGCTCCTTCACCACGTAGGCATTCTTCGCACCAGCCTTCATCGCCGCCTCAATCACAGCGCGCTTCTCGGTCGAGGTCACGCCCGCAGGGACGCTGACGAGCACCGTCGGTTTGAAAGGATTCCTGCCGAGCGCCTTACGAATGAAGTAGCGGAGCATCGCCTCGGTCACGCGGTAGTCGGCGATAACGCCGTCCTTCATCGGACGGTACGCGACGATATCGTCGGGAGTGCGGCCGATCATCTTCTTGGCCTCGATGCCGATTGCGAGGATCGAGTTGCCGCCGCGTTTGCCGTGCGACTTGCCCACCGCCACGACCGACGGTTCGTTGATCACGACCCCCTTCCCGGGGACAAATACGAGCACATTCGTCGTCCCGAGGTCGATACCAAGCTTGGGGGAGAAGAAGGACATTGCACGTATCATACCGCCACAGCAGAGCTCTGGAAAGTCGGATTATTTTGAGAGCTTTTCTACCGAAGCAAGCACTGCTTGTAGGACAGCATCACTGAAGACGACTTTGTGGTGACCTTTGACCGGCACTTCAATATTCTCAGCGGCACCTTCAAGAAAACTCCCGCGCTCCGCCCATACGTGATTGTCGTATTCCGGGATAATAGAGATGATGCGAGAATTCACAGCGCGATGTTCTTCGAGATCGCGGATGACCTTGCTGTCCGTCCGCAATTCCTGAAAAGAATCGTGGGGGACCAATTTCGCCATCGCGCTCCCGGAGAAAGGTGTCGCTATCGCTACCATGCCGAGAACGCTATTGTCGGCATTGTGATGCGCAAGCATGTACTTCCCGACGAGGCCTCCCTTGCTATGCGCGACAAGAATTACTCCGGACAGATTTTCTTTTTTGATGAGTTCGGCAATATGCTCTGCTCCTCGCTCTGTCTTGGGCAATACGTGTCCAAGACCAGGAACGACGTGCACGACGAGCGAGCGCAGTATCTTAGCCGATGTCGGGACGCTGTACACGTTGTAGCCGAGCTTTGGCACGATATAGACGGGATGGCCCTGGAGAGAAAGCCTGTCTCCCAAATGCTTCATGAAGCTCCATCTCCCAAGGATTCCAGGAACAAGTATGATAGGTGTCTTCCCTTCTACAACGTGGCCCAGGTAGTGCTTCGGCGGCTCGTGGTAAATGACGGTCGCGAGCGTACCGCGGAACATATAACCGTAATCGATGAGCCACGCTCCTATCTTCTTATGGATGGACATAGTCGAAAGTATAGCAAGAGGGTGGTACGATAGCCCCTATGCAAGGAGAAATGAATTTCATCATCGAGGGCGGCACGCCGCTTTCAGGCAGGGTCGAGACCAGTCGGTCGAAGAACGGTGCCGTCGCACTCCTCGCAGCCTCTCTCCTCAACCGCGGCAGGACAACCCTCGAGCACATGCCGAAGATCGAAGAGGTGAATCGCCTCATCGAGGTACTCCGCTCGATTGGGGTCGAGGTCGAGTGGCGCGGCTCGAGTATCGTCATCACACCGCCTGAGACGATTACTCTCGAGACAATTGACCGCGTGGCAGCCGCGCGCACGCGCAGCATCCTCATGTTTATCGGCTCGCTCATCCACCTGTTCCCCGAGTTCGAGCTGCCCCAGTCAGGTGGCTGCACGCTCGGTTTGCGCTCGGTACGCCCGCACCTGCTCGCACTTGAGAAGTTCGGCGTCGCGATCGAGGCACGCACCGAGAGCTACCGTATCTCGCACACGAAGCTCGCCCCCACCGAGGTAGTCCTCTATGAGTCGAGCGACACCGCGACTATCAACGCACTCCTCGCCGCTGCGCGTATCCCCGGCACCTCGACGATCAAGTACGCCTCTGCCAACTACCAGGTGCAAGAGGTGTGCGGGTTCTTAAAGATGCTCGGCGTCGGTATCGAGGGCATCGGCTCGACGACGCTCACGATCCACGGCACACCCGATATTCAAAAGGATGTCTCGTACAGCGTCGCTGAGGACCCGACCGACGCGATGTTCTTTATCAGTGCAGCGGCCGTCACCGGCTCGAGCATCACTATCGTCGGCGCGCCTATCGAGTTTCTTGAGGTCGAGCTACTGATACTCGAGAAAATGGGGCTCCGCTTCGCTCTCACTAGCCATCGCATCTCTGAAAACGGCGTCACCAAGCTCGTCGATATCGAGCTCAAGCCCTCAGAGCTCGTCGCCTTCCCTGAGAAGATTCACGCGCGCCCCTACCCGGGACTCAATATCGACAATCTCCCCTTCTTCGCCGTTATCGCGACCGCAGCGAAGGGCACGACCCTCATCCACGACTGGGTCTATGAGAAGCGCGCGATCTACTACACCGAGCTCGATCGTCTCGGCGCGCATACCGACCTCCACGACCCGCACCGCATCTCGATCGAGGGCCCGACGAAGCTCAAGGCAGCCGAAGTGATCTGCCCGCCCGCGCTCCGCCCCGCGACCATCATCCTCGTCGCGATGCTCGCCGCAAAGGGTCACTCCACGCTCAGGAACGTCTACAGTATCAACCGCGGCTACGAGGATATCGTCCACCGGCTCCAAGACCTCGGTGCCTCAATCGAGGCACACACCGGCTAGGGTTCGCAGGCAAAGCAGAACCGGTATACTTACGATATGAAGTCTATCGGAGAAATGATGCCCGAGTTTGAGAAGAAGAAGGCGGCGGCGCCCAAGGGCCGGAAACGGCTCACCGAGCGCGGCGAGATGATGCGCTTCTTCCTTCGGCACCTAAACCACTCCCGCGCGCACGACGGCCTCGCGCCCATGACGATGGCGCACCTCGGCACCGTGCTTGAGCAGATCCCCACCCAAGACCTCTACTATTTAAAAAGTGTTTGCAGCCAGGCGAAGAACTTCGGCAAGAAGTTCTGGTGGGAGCTCGACCCGACCAAGCATCCTCCGCGCTAAACGACACTTACGTTTACACGTGAACGCTGAGTAGAAGAGCAAAAAAACTCCGCCACGAAGGCGGAGTAATGACTGCACAAGACGGAACTCTCGCGGAAAGGTGTTCAGCCAATCAGGCGATCTTTGTCGAATCCAACCACGACGCCCCAATCGGTGGCAACGCAATCCTCTTGCGACAGCAGATACGGCAAGTAGCCGTCGCCGGTGTTGTACCAAATCATGGCCCTGCTGTCGTCATGAATCCAGCGAACGTCAAAATTCTTGTGCCACTTCTTCCTGCTGACACAGCCTCCCTTGTTCATCATTGCCAGAGCATCGGCTATGCCAAATGAATATGCCACCTCAAACGAAACTTCCCTTGTGCCCGGAATCTCGTTGGCGATGACCGGATAGAGAAGCTTCACCACGCCGGCGAGCGAGAGTCTCGTTAGACTCACATTCTCTTCTTGCACAAGAGAACACAGCTGCCCTGGTTTGAATGAGCGGCTCCAGAGGATGTCGGCCGGCAATTCTCCGGCATCAACTTTCGCGATTCCGCGGCCTTGGATTGCATTAATGACATTCGATTGCAGTGGTTGTGGGAGCAAAACAGTCGGACCGATCTCCATGGAATACCCTCCTTGTATGTGTGTACGGGATCAATGCACTGAAAATGAATGTACAGCGAATAATCACATCCGTCAAACAGCGCCACGGTGACATATTTCTGCTATACCCCGTAGTAGAGATTTGCTTCACTACAGGGTATACTGCGCCACATGAAGGAGATAGTACAAGATGGCGCGAGCGTCCTGCGAGAGGTAGCGAAGCCTGTACCGGAGGAGCTCTTCGGCACCCGCAAGCTCGCGCAGATTATCAGTGATATGACCGTCGCCCTCGACTATGAGATCGAGGGCGTCGCGCTCGCTGCGCCGCAGATCGACGTCCCGTACCGTATCTTTATCGTACGAAAGGACCGCACGCTTCCTCCCCCTGCTTCGCCAGAGACTTCGCAGGGCGCAGTGCCTCCTGAACAAAAACCAGAAGTGGAGATTTATATAAACCCTGAGATTATCAAGACCTCCCGCAAGCGCGCGCGGATGGACGAGGGCTGCCTCTCGGTGCGCGGCGTCTACGGCACGACCAAGCGCCACGAGCGCGCTACGGTGCGTGCGAGAAATGTGGACGGGACCACGCTTGAGCGCGGCGGCGGCGGCATTATGGCGCAGATATTCGAGCACGAGACCGACCACTTAAATGGGATCCTCTTTATCGACCACGCCGAACACCTCATTCATATTCAGCATGCAACAACCGCATAAGTTCGTTTACTTCGGCACCCCGGCTGTCGCGAGCAACACGCTCGAGATGCTTCTTCTTCGCGGCTTCACCCCCGCGCTCGTCGTGACATCGCCTGACGCGCCACGTGGTCGCGGTCTCGTACTCACTCCCTCATCGGTGAAGTCGCTCTCGCTTACGCACGAGATCCCGTTCCTCACCCCAGAGCAACTCACCCCCGAGGTCATCGACTCGATTAAAGCGCTCGGGTGCGACTACGCTGTCTGTGTCGCCTACGGCAAGATATTCCCCGAGGCGCTCATCGCTGCCTTCCCTCTTGGCGTACTCAACGTGCACTACTCGCTCCTCCCAAAGTACCGCGGCGCAACACCGCTCGAAGCGGCACTCCTTGCCGGCGACATGGAGACAGGCGTCACGATCCAGAAGATGGTGAGGGAGCTTGATGCAGGCGACATCGTGGCACAAGCAGCGACACCCGTCGCGCCAGACGAGACTGCGCGCGAGCTGCGCCCGCGACTCATCGAGCTGGGTGCGACACTCCTTGCCGATACGCTCCCCTCGTATCTCGCCGGAGACATCACTCCGCTCGTGCAAGACGCGACTTTTGCCACACGCTCGGGTAAGTTTAAGAAAGAAGATGGTCAACTCGACCTCGCGGCGAGTGCAGAGGAGAATTGGAATAGATACCGCGCCTACGCCGACAGTATTGGCACCTACTTTTTTGAAAACGGCAAACGGATGAAGATTACAAAGGCGTCGCTTGTCGGCGAGAAGTTTGTCGTCGAACGCGTCATCCCCGAAGGTAAACGCGAAGTGGAGTACAGCCAGAGCCGGTAAGTTGAAAAAAGTGAGCGACACACCCCGAGGCGAACCTCTCGGAGGCTAAGGCGGGCAGCCGCGCCGGTCGAGTACGTGTCGCAGAGCGCGACCAAAGTTTCTTATGAGCGAAGCGAATTAGAAAACTTGAAGTACTCTTGTGGTGACGGCGCGAGACACAGCAAATTTCTAGCAAGAAATTATGTGTGTCCGAGACCGGCGCGGCTGCCCGCCCCCTACCGACCGAAGCGAACGATATTCTTAATCGCTGAGCTGCCGCGCTTCCAGAGCCGCTGTGCGCGCCCGCGCGAGCGGCGTATCTCGGCCTCGAGCTCGCTGCGTACCTTGTCTGCAGCACTCTCGGGAGAGGGCTTTACTGCCTCAGCATGATAGACGTTACCGTCGACGATCAAGTTGGCCACGAGCCGGCAGGGCTCTGAGGAGCGCCCCTCGGGCGGAGCCTCTTCTATCTCTATCTCGAGCAATGCATTCTCGCTCTTCTCTCCGAGCAGCCGGAGCGGAGCGGCAAGCTTCTCTTCGATAATCGCTTCGGTCGCGGGGGTGAGCTGATACTTCGTTGCCTTGATCGTGATATTCATCCCGTTAGAAATTAGTTCTAATAAGCAATCTCGCACCATTATTCCCGCCAAATGATTCGTTATAGTTATTTCTAACGGGATTCGTGATGTGAGAGGTCAGCCCCGACGTTTCAGTCGGGGCCCCGACTGAAACGTCGGGGCTATTAAATAAGTCTGCTCGCTAGCTAACACTTATCATCTTAACGCGCGAACGGTGTCCTGTCAGTATCCGCACCTTGCCCAAAGGGGCTCCCTCCCGTAGGGCGACGAGCTCGCGCACGCGCGTGTTCGCGCGGTTCCCTGTAGCGGGCTCGCGTACCGAGATAAGGAGCGATTCGCCCTCTTCGGCCTTCTTCGCCGGACGGGTCTCGACCTTTTCTCGCTTCGCTCCGGGTGTGACAAGTACTTTTATAAACATCAGTGTTTCGGGTAGGTCTCTCTCAGGTACGCCACAATGTCGTCTGACTCGTACATCTCGACTCCCCTCTCGTCGTCGACGAGATACGGCACTTGCCGCTTCCCGCCCCTCGCGACGAGCTCTCTTGCGACTGCGTCATCGGCGATATTCTTCTCTTCGAACTGCACTCCTGGCTCTGCCGCGGCGGCGAGCACCTTATGACAGAACGGGCAGCCGGTCTTTACATATAAAATAATCATACGACTAGTATATACTACGTGGTATATGGACATGAAAATATTGCGACCGTACTTTCTCGCCACACTAATCATCGCTTCTTCGGTGCTCGTATTCTTCGTCTTCCGTCCGTTCCTTATCGTCTTGATACTCGCCGGGATATTCGCCCTCCTGCTTCGGCCGCTCTACCTCCTCATCCTCCGCCACATGAGCGAGTCGCCGGGGCTCGCCGCCTCCGCGACGATACTGATCTCTGTCGTGTGCGTGCTCGCGCCGCTTCTCTTTATCTCGGTACAGATAGCCGGCGACGCGCAGCACCTCTACACCTCCCTCTCAGACGGTAGCGGAAAGGTATACCTCGACTCGGCACTTCACTCGATCAACGAGTCTATCGCGCGCTCAGTGCCGAGCCTCTCGCTCTCGGGGACCGAGCTCTCAAACTCGGTCGATCAGTATATAAAAAATATCCTCACGTGGCTGGTACAGAACCTGGGCGGCGTCTTCGGCGGCTTCACTCGCTTCCTCCTCGACTCGTTTATATTCTTAATCGCGCTCTACTACCTGCTCCGCGACGGCGCCAAGCTGAAGAAGGCGATTATCGAGATGAGCCCGCTTGCCGATGCTGAAGACAAGGTCGTGTTCGCGCGGCTTGAGCTCGCCGTACAGTCGGTAATCCGCGGGAGCCTCATGATCGCAATCCTGCAAGGCATCCTCACCGGGATCGGCTTTGCCTTCTCCGGCATCCCCAACAGCATCCTCTGGGGCGTCGTGGCCGCCTTCTCGGCGCTTATCCCCGGCATCGGTACCTCGCTTGTCCTCGCTCCCGGCGTCGCGTACCTCTTTCTTATCGGCGCGACCACGCCCGCAATCGGGCTCTTGATCTGGAGTGTCGTGGCAGTCGGGCTGATCGACAACTTCTTGGGTCCGCGACTCGTGGGGAGAGGGTTACAGCTCCATCCGCTTCTCGTGCTGCTCTCGGTCTTCGGCGGTCTCGCCTTCTTCGGACCGGCAGGGATCTTTCTCGGGCCGCTCTGCACAAGCCTCCTCTTCGCGCTCCTCTCAATCTATCAACACATCAGGAAGCAGGCAGGATAAAAAAAAGAGCCCCGCACGTATGCGGGGTTCTGAAGGAACTTCGTGTCCCTACTTGATAACAAGCGCTGCGGAGGCAGTGTCCCACGTTGCTTGTTTGGCGACACCGATATTGATGCTTGCACCAGTCGGGTTGCCGATAATCCAAGCAAGCGCACTTGGGAGCGCTAGCATGCCGAGCGGCACCAGGCTCGTCGGCGCGTTTGCATCGAGCAGTACGAGGGTGCTGACCTTGTCCGTCCCGATGTACGCCATCCAGAGTGTTGAGTGGCCGTTTACCACGAGGGAGGTGTTTGCGAGCGCCATCGTGCCATTGGCCATGTAAGCCCTGCACGCCGCGGAGAGCGGCGTGCCGACCGTGACGACGCAGCTGGTGTCCTGCAACGCATTGCTCTGACTGATTAGGGTTTGGACCCCCACGTCGGCGACGCAGTCCTGATACGCCGTCGAGAACGTCGCGGGGTTTGACCAGATCGTGGTGTTGGTACACACCATCGCGCTCGTCGTAAACGAGACGTTCGCGGTCACGGCGCGGCCGAGCGTGTCGGTCGCCGTGATAGCGAGGACAAACGGCTGGCCAGAGGCCGGCCGCACAGTCGGTGCAAATGCCACCGTGTTCCCTCCGACGAGGCTGGCGATACCGCTTACCGCGGTGCCGCCAACAGCGCCTTGCCACAGCGTAGCGGTGGCGCTTGTGAGCGCACCGTCAAAGGGCACCAGGAGCGGCGAGATGGTCGACGAGACCACTGCGCCCTGCAGGGTGTTCGTTGCTACCGCCACCGCCTTGGTCGTCGTCGGAGAAGCTGGAGCTGGAGCCGCTGAAGCGCTCCCGTTGTCTCCACCTCCACCACACGCAGCTAGGAACGCGATCGACAAGATCGCACAAAGTTGGACAAGTCTCATGATTTACTCCTTCTCAAGGTACAGCTGGAATGGAACCTCCCTTCGAAGGGGGTTCCGCGTAGGCTTAGAAACTACCTAATATAGCTTATACGCTACATAGATATGGTTGTCAAGGGTTCGGCCATGCTGACCGTCTGTAACGAAAGCGTGCAGGTGCACGGCATATACGCTATACGACTTATTACACACGTATGCTTGAAACAATCATATTGGTCTTAGTGGTGCTCTGGCTTCTCGGGTTTACCTTCCACGTGGGCGGGGGTCTGATTCACACCCTGCTCGTCATCGCGCTTATCGTCTTTATTATCAAAATGCTGTCGTAATTAATAGTACCTATCACCTATGGACTCATACAACTCTCCGAGCACGAAGCCTTTGTATCGCGGCACACAGATCGCGTGGTATCTCTTGGGTCTTGTCGAAGTATTGCTCGCCTTCCGATTTGTCTTGAAGCTGTTGGGAGCAAATGCTTCTGCAGGTTTTACCAGTTTTATCTACAGTGTCACCCAGGCCTTCGCCGCTCCGTTTCTTAGCGTCTTTCAGGTTACCCAGGTTGCGGGAGGGAGCCTCTTTGAGTGGACGACCCTCTTGGCGATGGTCGTGTACTGGATGGTGGCTCTCGCTGTTGTGAAGCTGTTCCTCATGGGAAAGACGGTCTCTACACCAGAAGCAGCGGTTAAACTGAACAACCAAGAAAATAGTTAGTACCGCGGCGCCCCTCAGGGTGCCGCGAGGTAGGCGATCCGGCTGACCACGACGTGTTCACTGTCGAGCACGCCGGTCACCGCGACACGTGCGCCCGCCCACGAAGAGAAGCTTGCCGGTAACGCGTCAGAAAAGGTCAGCGCCTTTGCGACCGTGTGTCCGGCGTAATCCTGATAGAAGAGGTACGGCACCGGGCCGACGTTGTTCGGATAAAAGACGAGTGTCCCGGTCTCGTTGAAGCCTCCCGAGGTCGTCGTGGTTGTAGTACCAATTTCGAATACGGGAGCGCTCTGTGTGAAGGGCCCGATCGTGACGCTCCCTCCGTTCATAGTAGCAACCAAGACCACGAAGCCGATTACCATAAGCACTCCAAATGATGCGTATCCCATATAGAGGGAGACGTTTGTGCGTGTGCCGCGTTACTGCTTGTTAACTTTTTGCCCCGAAGGTGGCGTGATACTTTCTATCTTCGTATCTCATGTGCTCGATCAATAATTGACCAAGCTTTTGTATATCAGCTGATCTGTCGACGGGAGTCAAACCGGTGCTAAGCTTATACTTAAAGGCATCAAATTCTTCATTGAAATTCCTATGCATCGCTATATGTTCTTCTCGTCCATGATAGTCGCGCTGTTGCATATACTGTTATTCATATGAGAAATGCTCGTTAACGTATCGCTCAAAATACGCCAAAGCAGCGACAACCTCTTCGTGAGGTATGTCGGAAACTACAGCCTCGACCAATTTTTTTAATTGAGACAGTAATTTTCTATGCTGTGTATCAATGGTGCTCTTCCCTACCGACAGAGCACCTGCCCAATCAAAATGGATTGACATACGTAGTCCTTGTTGCGCCTACAACGATACCACCACTGGCACCTGAAATTCAACTCCATCAATCTTATCGGTGTATAACTCTCTCTACTTCCCGCGGCCGTAATACTTCTTCAAGAGTGCGACGTGCTCGGCGTAGGTGTCGGTGCAATGGAATTGTCTGTTCGCATCGTGGAAGTAGAAAAGGCACGAGGTCTCTCTCGGGTTGAGGGCCGCCAGTATCGCCGCCACCGACGGGCTAGCTATAGGGGTCGGGGGCAAGCCGGGGTGCAGATAGGTGTTGTAGGCCGACTTGCGAAAACGGTCTGCAGGGACCACCTTCGGCCACCAGCCCTGTGCGGCTGAGGCGTCTGCCTTCACGTATTGGAGCGTCGCATCGATCTGGAGGTTCATATTGATAAAAAGCCGGTTCCAGA
>JBAYJI010000016.1:0-17004 GCA_041665205.1 Minisyncoccota bacterium
CATAGGGCAAGAGAAAATCTTGCTGGCTCTTGTTGAAGCGGTGAATCTCGTCGAGAAACAGTACCTTTGGTTTCTCCGGAATTAATCTTCCTGCCTCCTGCTCCTTCTTGCTGCCTACTATCTTCCGTATATCGTCTTTACCTGCCGAGACAGCCGAGAGCTCGAAGAGCTCTGCATCGAGCGCACGCGCGTAGATGCGCGCGATGGTCGTCTTACCGGTCCCGGGCGGGCCCCAGAGGACGAATGAGAAGAGGTGCTTCTTCTCCACTGCGACGCGCAAGGGCTTACTCTCCCCCACGAGGTGCTCCTGCCCCACCACCTCATCGAGTGTCTGCGGCCTGATTCGTGCGGCGAGCGGTTCCATGCGGTAAGCGTACTCCTCCGTCAGGCAAAACAAAAACGCCGCAGTTGCCTGCGGCGCTGTATCCTCTAAATGCTTATCTGTCTCAGATGGAGTCGTAGGCGCGCCTGATAGCAGCCACCTCCTCTTCGGAGATTGGTTCGCGAGCAAACACTCCCTGAGAAGTCGCCGCCTCTTCTATGGATCTGTAGATTCCATCCAGGAATGACAGCATCGCATCAGTCCTGACGGAGTCTTCGAAGACGACATACCTCGTTTCAGAGTCGGATTTTTGTCCCGCATTTCGTTCAGCCACCTTCGTTTGCACAATATCCCGGACGAAGTACGCTCCGGTACAGCGCGAATGGTGCCCCGGACGTTCGCTGAACACCGCATAGGTTTTCATCGGTTCTCCTTTCCCGTATACGAGCGGGTCAACACCTGCAGCAAACGATGCGAGGAAGGTGAGATTCCCCCGCATGACTTGCATGCGCTTTTCGCGTTCTGCGAGCGTTCTCCCGATTTCTTCTACGCCCTGGTTCAGGTACTTCAGAAAAGCGCAGTGCCTGACAACGAGCTGCAATCCCAAGGATTCGATTGCCTTGAGATACCCCGTGCAACGCGGCCACGGCATCGAGTCCAGGATGGCGAAGCGCGCCTGTTCGATCTCCATCGCGAGCTCTACTGACGAAAGCTTCTTCAGTACCGCTGAACCGTGCTTCCCCACCAGAACTTCTTTTGCCGTGATCCAATCGCCTCGCCGATCAATCGCGACGACGTGCAAGTCGCTGCCGTACTGCTTGAAGATCGGAAGGGCTCTCTTTGGAGCGCGGTGGTACAGCTCTTCGTTGAAGGCCACGAAACATTCTTTTATCGGCTTGTCGAGCCATTCTGCGAAGGGCAGGATCGCAAGCCGGAATCGTTCAAGCACTTCTGCGCGAGCCGCAATGGTTCTGAAGTTCATTGCAGACTCCTTTGCCAGGGACAACAGCTCCGACATTTCTTTCACCGAAAACGGCCTTACTGTTCTGGGCGCACCCATAATAACTCCTTTCTGTAGGTAGATTTAAAAGAGCTTCCATAAGCAAGGCGAACCTCACTCAAGGGCGATAATACAGGGAAATGAATATAAAACCAGTGTGCGGGATACCGGAATCAGGCTCTTGCATAACGCAAAACAAAAACGCGACCCCGAAGGATCGCGTTGTCTCTGCGCCACGCTTTAGTGACGTCGTCTTTCATTTTGATGTCCGCCACCACCGCGGATTGCTCGGCCGAGGGCCATGAACATACTGCCGATTGCCCAACGGGTCAGTCGGAGGCTCGTGCGAAACGGCCATGTAAACAGTGCCGCAGCCCAGTCCAGCCGTTGGATTACCATGGAAAACCCCATCAGGGCAATCCACAGGACAAGTAGGACGGCCAACAAATTCATCATTTCGTTCATTACATTCTCCCTTGCCCGTAGGCAGTAGTTGATTGGAAAGATCAAATCTCTATAGTTCTATTATACACGAAGTAGTTAATCTGTCAAGTACCGGGGGAAGTCGTTATTAAAAGGCTGTGCCACTCTACCCAATATATAAATAGCTTATTTTTGTGCGGGATAAGCATTGCTTGCACGCTTTTCTTCGCACTTTCGCTCGAATAAAAATATGACCGAGCACGTCATATTTTTATTGCTCACTCAAGTGCGGGATAGGAGAATCGAACTCCTGCTATCAGTTTGGAAAACTGATGTTCTACCATTAAACTAATCCCGCTTCAGAACGAGGATACCATACTGTCTTTAAAAACGATTGTGTTAAGAATGTTCCATTCTTCCTCCCTACGCTTGCCTCGCACAAACATATGAAGACATATGTTTGTGTCTCGACTCACTTGGTAGTAGCCTTTGAATATGCAACGCTTTACGCCCTATTTGGGTATTGTCGCCGCTCTCCTTCTTGGCGCACTCATGGTCGCCTTCTCAGGGACAGTGACGGTCGTCCGCGCCCCTGCTGGCACAGCGCCCGTCGCTACCTCAACGCTCGCTGTCGAGCCCACCTTCTCTCTGCCGATTCTCGACCTCCCCTCTCTTGCGCTCGAGCAAGTGGCAGCTGCTGCGACCAGTGCGCCGACTGCGGTCACGCCGCCTGTCGCCGAGAAGAAGGTCAAAGCTCCTCCTGCGCCAGTCGAGGCGCCGCTCCCGGTAGCGCCTGCGGCGAAGCCGGTCGCTGCCCCGGAGTCGCCCGCTTCGTCAGGAGATATCGGGCTCGACGCCTCGGCCGCTGCGCTGCGCGCCGCGCTCGTAAATATTATCTGCTACGTCCCTGCGGGGAGCAGACTGCACTCGATGAGCGGCAGCGGCGTCATGATCGATCCCAAGGGCATTATCCTCACCAACGCACACGTCGCACAATACTTCCTCCTCGGCGACCGCGGCGTCTCGTGCACGATCCGCTCAGGGAGCCCCGCGGCAGACAAGTATCATGCGGCACTTATCTATATCTCACCGCTCTGGATCAAGACGAATGCGAGCGTACTCACCCAGACAGAGCCGAGCGGGACCGGCGAATACGACTTCGCATTCCTTGCTGTCACCGAGAGCGTGACCGCTGACCCGCTCCCCACGACCTTCCCCTCAATCCCGCTCGCGACGACTCCTCCTGGTGCTGGGACGCCGGTCGTCATCGCCTCGTACGGGGCGCAATTCCTCGAGTCGGCCCAGGTGCAGTCCTCGCTCTTCCCCACGGTTGTGTTCGGGTCGGTAAAAGAGATCTTCACCTTCGTGACAAATACGATCGATATCCTCTCGCTCGGCGGCTCGGCTGCGGCGCAGGAGGGCTCCTCGGGCGGTGGCGTCGCCGGTGCTGCGGGCAAGCTTATCGGCACAATCACCACGAGCACGGTGCAAGGAGCCACTGAGTCGCGCTCGCTCGACGCGATTACTGCCTCCTATATCCGCTCTGAGTACGCGAGTGAGATGGGGAGCGCGCTCGACCTCCTGCTCGCAGCGCCGACTGCGACCTCTCGAGCCGACTTCGCACCACAGATACCGACGCTCGAAGCAATCCTCACTGCGCATTTGCCTTAACTAACTTGTTTCGTCGCTTCTTCTAAGGTCTTTGAGCATCTCCCACTGCAAGGCGAAAATGCTTTTCAGAGTTCGTGAGATGGACTCGCTCTCAAGGATGAGTCCTAGTTTCTCCCGGAACGACATAATGCCGATGTGGTCGGGGCCGTATAGGCTAATCTCTACTTCAAAAGGGAACTTAGCGGGGTCAATAAGCCTGGTGACACGAAGCGATTCACGATCAAGTCCTGCATAGGCCCGTATATCGGGCAAATCGGGCGCAATTACTTCGGCCCAAATCTTTTTTTCAAGACGTCTCGGTGTGTAGTAGTGATCTAAAAATTCCTGGTCGAACTTATAGATCATTTCTTCAGAAACCCAGGCTTGCAGTTTCTGGTCAGGGAAGCGCAGCGTGTCTTTGTACACCTCTTTAATGCCGTCAATGCCCTCAAAGTATCGAATCCTTGGCTTTTTTTGTAGCACATTGGTGATAGACAGTAGTTCTGGAAGCATTTTCTCGGCTGATGCGCGCTTGTCATCGAGCTGCTCAATTATTTTCCGAGGATTCTCGGCGACATACACAATCTTCTTGTTCTTCTTAGAAACGCTTACCAAATTCCTCTGCTTTAAGGATTCGATGGTGTCGTAGAGCGTTGTTCGCTTTAGTCGCGATTTCTTAACTAATTGCCCCATAGCGGCTTCTCCTAGCTCGAGGAGAGCCAAGTACGCCGTAGCCTCCTTGGCGTCTAGCCCGACAGTCTGCAGGTCTGGTGGTGTCATGAGGTAGTGATATGTCGGCTAAAGGGTCAACATTTACAGTTTACAGAAATGTCTATATAAGTCAATAAATACATTGCTAGTATTCTGTCAGTGACTCTTTATAAGTACAGAAATGACCTAAATATTGACATACTAGTCAAAATGGTTTACAATGGCTTCAGACGGTTAGGAGAGCAGACTAGTGGCCCAAGCCACAGGCGACTCCAGATCAAAGCACTTTGAGGAGAAGAAAATGGATGTAATCGATATGCGCTTCAATCCTGCCGATCCCTCGCAAATCGACACGATCGCAAGCATCATTCGGACTGGGAACGTCACGATGGTGACGAACAGTATGAACGGCGTGGCGAGGGTTTGGGAAAAGGGAGGGTTCGCCTCCATTTACGATGGCCATGCCGACTCCCGTGGGAAAAACCTGTTGGTTGACATTAACCGCGGCGCAGAGATGGCGACGGGCGCCATACTCGCTATCCTGGCGCTGGAAGGGAAGAAGATAAAAATGACACGGAGAGAAGGTGTTGAAATATACACCGTACTCTAGCCAGCACAGGTTCCGGGGCGCACCTGATAAAAGGCCTCTCAAAGAGCAACTTCGGTTGCTCTTTTTTGTATTGTATCTTGTCGGGGTGCGGAGAATTGAACTCCGTCTACTTGCTCCCAAAGCAAGCGTACTACCGGTATACGACACCCCGTCTTCGCCTCGCCGGAGCTCGGCTTCGACGGGGCAAAGCCCGTTCAAGTCGAGCACAGGAGGGTTAAATGCACTCTAACATCATCAGACGATTTGCGGCAGGTAGGAGACGAGGCACCTGCCGTCGCGACGGCGCATCCACACGAGGCAGCCGTCGACCTGCCACTCCCCCTCCCAGCCTTTCTCAAGGACATACCACTCGCCAGTGCGTGCGACCCTGCGCACCTTCGCTTCGTGCAGGTTGAGCGAAGGATCATAGTCATCTTTCGTATTTCCCTCACGAGGGAACTCATTCGCGAGAATCGTCTTCACTTCAACAAAATGCAGGGTATCTTCTGCCTCTGCGATAAGGTCGAGCTCGCCCGTCTTGCGGGCAACGTTGCGATCGCGAATGGTGAATCCGTGCCGCCGCAGGTACTCGGCGGCCACCTTTTCCCCCAAGGCACCGACCTCCTTACGGGTGAGAGACGATATGTCCACGGCTTTTAGAAATACGGCTCATTTACTTACTATTTCACAGACTTGTTAAAAAGTCCCCTGTCCTTTATCCCCAGTGTCCCCAGAGTTGTACACAGTTACAAAGTCGTTTTGAAATCATGTTTTTTGTACGGAACGCCTGGTTTTTCTGGTTCTGTACCGTACTATACGTGCAGGCCCCGATGGTGAAACGGATATCACAACAGTCTTCGGAACTGTCGGTCCAGGTTCGATTCCTGGTCGGGGCACCACTGGAAAAGTAAACGAGAGGCATGGTATCATGGCGCGCAGGCGGGTATGGTTCAATGGTAGAACATCTGGTTGCCAATCAGATGATGGGAGTTCGATTCTCCCTACCCGCACAAAATACAAAAGCCCCTGAGGGGGCTTTTGTATTTTGTGCGGGCAAACAAGCCAAAAAAATTTGTTTGGGAGAATCGAAGGCCGGAGCGCGACGGCGCGAGGCGGGGTCGCGTAAATTTCTAGCAAGAAATTATGTGTGACCGATTCACCTGTGTGTTACGATTTCAAAATGCAATATCGCGTCCCGCCAGAGGTGAAGGTAGTCGGAGACGGTCTGCGAGGGGCCGGCTACGAGTCGTACCTGGTCGGTGGCTGCGTCCGCGACCTGATTATCGGCCGAGAGCCGAAGGATTGGGACATCACCACGAACGCCTCCCCGGAGCAGATCCAGGCTGTATTCCCTGACTCTTTCTATGAGAACGACTACGGTACCGTCGGGGTGAAGACCGAGTCTCCAGACCCGCGCCTCGCGATAGTCGAGGTGACTCCCTACCGCACCGAGTCGGGCTACTCTGACAAACGCCGCCCAGACTCGGTCGCCTTCGGCACTTCCCTACTCGAAGACTTGGCGCGGCGCGACTTCACGATCAACGCCATTGCGCTCGAGGACTCTCAAGGACACCTTACCGACCCCTACGATGGTCAAAAGGACATAAAGGACAAGCTCATCCGGGCAGTCGGCAACGCCTCTGAGCGCTTCAACGAAGACGCGCTGCGGATGCTCCGCGCAGTGCGGCTTGTCGCTGAACTCAACTTCGGTATCGACGGGGCCACTGCGGCAGCAATAAGCGAAAATAGCAAGCATTTAAGCCATGTTTCACGTGAAAGAGTTAAAGACGAGCTCGTGAGGATACTCAATTCAAGTGAGCCGATGAACGCGCTCGTCCTCGCGCAGCGGCTCGGCATCCTCGAATACATATCTGCAGACCTGATCCGCGGTGTCGGTGTCGAACAGAACCAGGCCCACAGCTATGACGTCTTTGAGCACCTGATGCGCACCATGCAGCACGCAGCCGATAAGGAATGGCCTTTCGACATCCGCCTCGCAGGGCTCTTTCACGATGTCTCGAAGCCGGAGACCCGTCGAAAGAATGAGAAAGGAGAATGGACATTCCACGGCCACGAGGTCGTTGGTTCACGTGTAACAAAGAAGGCCCTCGAGGATCTCCACTTCCCTCGCGAGACGATCGATAAGGTGGTCAAGCTTGTCCGTTGGCATATGTTCTTCTCTGACCCCGAGCAGATTACCCTCTCGGCCGTGCGCCGGATGATCAAGAACGTCGGCGAAGAGAATATCTGGGATCTGCTCAACCTGCGCATCTGCGACCGTATCGGCACCGGCAGGCCTAAGGAGCAGCCATTTCGCTTCCGTAAGTACAAGGCGATGGTTGAACAGGCACTCCGCGACCCTATCTCGGTCGGGATGCTCAAGACTGGTGGCGAGCGCATCATGGAGATGTTCCACGTGAACCCAGGGCCACGTATCGGTTGGACACTCAACGCACTCCTTGAAGAGATACTCGATGATTCTGGTAAGAATACTGAGGAATATTTGGATACAAGAACGGCTGAATTGCTCGCTTCGTCAGACGAAGAGCTTAAGGCACTTGGAGAATCGGGCAAAAAGAAGAGGGAGGCGGCAGAAGATGAGGAAGTACGCCAGATAATGTCAAAGCATCACGTTTGTTGAAGTCAGACTTCAACAGGGAAGTTCCACGTGAACCATCTTGAGAGCTAATATGTGAAATAAGTTCCACGTGGAACATTACGCTCCTCTACTTGGCGGTCCAACCGCCAAGTTTGGTATATAAACAACAAAGCCACCCAATGGTGGCTAGAGCGTAAAAGGAGCAAGGGGCGAAATGGTGCTCGAGCCGGAGAAATGAGGGTGGCTTGGTTCGATTTCGATAACTGATGTGCGTTACTGGCGTTCCAAAAACAAGGAACATCGTGCCGTAGGGCTTGTGTCACGAATCATCGTGCATGTGGGCAGACACCTCGCAAGGAAGGCAGAGCGCCGACGGAAAGATCGAGAAAGAACATCCCTTCCTTTGTTGATACTAGTCTACTAAAGGACATTGTAAAGGACACCCTGTGGATAAGTGTCCTTTAGAAAGGGGAGTACTTACTTCGCCATGTTCCAGAGCATCATAAAGAATTGCTTGTAGTTCTCGGCTACCGTCGGCGACTTGATAACGTATACGAGCGGGGGAGTGAGGAAGCTGAAGAATAGGACGGTACTTTTCCGCACGACCATATGGGTGACTCCCTGGGGCAATTCTTGCATAAATCGGTACTCTTGGTTGGGGAAGAGGCCGATAGACGTTTTGTAGAAGTCGCGCTCACTTTCACAGCCTAAATACAGCACTTTTACCTTCTTATTGTTCTTTTCCGCTAGGTATTCTGTAAGTTGGTCGCCCATCAAGCTCGCAAATCCTTCAGAGTGACCGCCGAGGATGAATTCCTCCTCCCTCTCAGTGCTCTCGTACGCATAATCCATTTCATACTGTCGGATCTGCATGGCTCCCTGGAGCACCTCGAAGTCTTGGTCGTTGTGAATCGCGCTTATCTTGTTGAGCTCGTGGACAAGGTCGCTTGCCGCGATGCTCTTCTTGCGGGTTATCTTCTCGATCTCGAGAGGGGAGCGGGCCTTGTACTTTTTATGCTTCCCGAAGGTGACTGCCTCAACCAATCCAGCGCCAATAAGCTTCTCGAGGGCGATATAGACGTACTGGCGGTGCAAGCCGGTCCCGAGGGCGATCTTGGACCCGCCGCTTTCGCTGGTCTTCTGGAGTAAATAGACATATACCTCGGCTTCTGCTCTCGAGAGACCCCACGCCGCGAGCTGGTCTATGAGCGGCTGGTCTTCTTTCGGCGATTTTTTAACTGTCATACTATATATGACACTATAGCAATCTAGCCATATTCTGCAAGCATTCATGTAACAAATATCTGTCATAAAGAGAATTGACACATAGCCTCTTTCCTGCTATATTGGTGTCAGTAAGTTAGAACCTTGAACCAATCCGCGAAACCTTCCGCAATCAACTTGAGGAGATTGAAATGAAAGAGATTAGGCTCGAAACGAGCTCCTTGGATGAGCTTTTAGCAGTCATGCTCAAGTTCGCAAAAGACTTAGATGATTCAGGGGAGTACAAGCCGATGGAGGGATGGGTCTATTTTGACACTATACGAACAGTGGCGAAATGGATCAAAAATCTGTCCGTCCCAGCAGGATCGGTCTACGGCTTCATCTGTGTTGGACATGGCTTCAAGCTTTCGCTCAAGATTGCTGAGAGGGAGTTCAAAATCGTCCATGCTGGTCTCGATACTCGCAAGTGTTTCGAAGGCGATTATCCTACGCAGCTTGAGGTTGTCGTGTACAGGGATATTCTCCGGCCTGTCAGGAGGGCTCTCAGTGAAATTGAGATTTTCCTCCGCGTGTAGATGAGACAGGTTCCGAGGTATACCTGACAAAAGGCCTCGTTGGAGAAAGCAACCGCTTTCTCCTCTTTATAAGGTTTCTGGACCGTTCGGAAACTTTAAGAGACTAGTTCTTTACATCTGCGGAACCTTCCGCCCAACCACTTGAGGAGATAAGAATGAGAACAGTATACGACCTCTGTGTAGAGGTTGGTCTTGAAATGACAGTGCCCCAAAAGCACGCACTTCGTGCCAGAACAGTAGAGATTGATCACGGACCGGGAAGAATGCCCAGTTTGAGTGGCGAGTGGACACCCGTGAAATCCTTCGAGGAGACATATCGTAGTCCGAAACGGTCGAGCTTATACGAAGGGGGAATCGTTGTGTGGTCGCATATGAGACCAAATAACATCATGATGGTTCATCATTTCCTCGCAGACGGGACGGTAAAATCCGGCATGATGGCTTAAATGGTGGTATTCCACTCGCGATTCTCTTCCGCGTGTAGATGAGACAGGTTCCGAGGCACACCTGACAAAAGGCCTCGTACAAGAGCGTCGGATATTCCGTCGCTCTTTTCTTTTGGCTAACTGAAGGTGATAGAGACAGGGCAGTGGGTTGACGGGAAGATTATCTTTAGATAAACTTCAGGTATATGGCTACAGCAACAAAAAAGGTGCCGCGAATAATTGGGCTTAAAGACCTGCGTGAGAATATGAGCACGTATATTAAGCATGCAGAAGAAGGGAAGTCGTTCACGGTTGTTCGCCGTTCTCGGCCAATATTTAAACTTGTGCCAGTTGATGAATGGGGCGATGAGGGGGCATGGGAGACTGTTCTCGACTTTAGGAAAATAAATCCACGCGGGGTACCGGTAGACGATGTCATTGCTTCGCTAGAACGACTCAATGCACAAGCTCGATAAATTTCTCGCCAAACTCGATTTGGAACGCAGAGAAAAAGTTCTCGCGGTCCTTCTGCAGATTCGCGCAGGCGACTTCCAAGGTCTCAATCTCAAGAAACTGAAAGGTGTTGGGTCGTTGTATCGCGTCCGTGTCGGTATATGCCGTATTATTTTCGAGATGGATACAAATGGTATTCGTCTCGTTGATGCCGATTTTAGAAACGACAATACCTACAAAAACTATTAAGGTTGGCTGACGGTGATGGAGACAGGGCAGTGGTCGGAGCCAAATACGTCGGGGTGGAGCTCGGCTTTTTTGAGGCGCTTCATAAATTCCGAGGCAACGAAGAAGTAGTCGAGGCGCCAGCCGACGTTGCGGTCGCGAGCGCGGGTGAACACATCCCAATAGCTATATGCCTCTTTCGTATGTGGATGGAAATGGCGGAAGGAATCCACATAGCCAGCGGCGACCACCTCGTCAAGCCACGCGCGCTCCTCGGGGAGAAAGCCGGTGTTCTCCTCATTTTCTTTCGGCCTCGCGAGGTCGATTTCTTCGTGGGCAGTGTTTACGTCACCGCAGAAGATGACGGGCTTCTCCTTGCGCAGCTTCTCGATGAACTTAAGAAAGGCGTCGTAGAAGCGCATCTTGTAGTCGAGTCGGACGGGGCCCTGGCCGCCGTTGGGGAAGTAGGCGTTAATAAGCCAGAAATCGTCATATTCTGCGCCGATAAAGCGGCCCTCCTGGTCGAACTCCGGTATGCCCATGCCGTAAATCACTTTGAGAGGCTCGACCTTGGAGTAGAGGGCGACGCCACTGTAGCCCTTCTTGACTTGGCAGGAGGAGAAGAAGGCCGAGTAGTGGGGAGCCCCGACGCTTCCGGTCGGGGGTGACAGGAACTGCTCGGAGAGTTGGTCAGGGTTCGCCTTGGTCTCTTGCAGACAGAAGATGTCGGGCTTCACTCCCTTCAAAAAAGATTCCCAATAGCCGTCCTTGGCCAGCGACCGCAGACCGTTTACGTTCCACGACACGATTCTTGCCCCGTTTGAACGCGAGTCCGCGAGCTTTCTAATGGGGTTCATACCGCTCTATTCTACCGTGTCTCTCGCTGTTTGACTTATTATTTCTCAGCGGTAGCCTATGTATCGGGAGCAGAGGGTATGCTCGTGGAAAACATGAAAGGAGGCTCAGATGAACACGACCCATGCTGTCGAATACGGATTACCGCTCTGCAGGCTCTTTACGCAAATACCCGAGATCATGCCGAGAGGACATTCGTATGTGTCTGCGGCGATATCAAAAACAGACCTCAACGAGCGCGGGAAGATTAACTGCCCTGACTGCAGAGACAAGATGTGGAAGCTGCTTACCACGACCGCCCCGCGACTACCGCATTCGGAAGTGGGAAGGGTATTGAGCAGATAGCCAGAGAAACACCTAAAGGCCCGCGTACCGCGGGCTTTTTTAACCGCGAGATTTGCCGTGGAACTTCTTATGAACCCCGGTACCACAAGCATCAGAATGCTTGGCTACGGGGCAGGTTTCGCTAACTTCTCGAGCGCGAATGATATTTCTTGTGTATTTCTCGCAAATGACTATCCGTAATGTGGGTGTAGATCTGCGTCGTGTTGATCGAGGCGTGGCCGAGGAGCTGCTGCACCGAGCGGATATCGGCGCCGTTACTGAGCAGGTCGGTGGCAAAGGCGTGGCGGAGCGTGTGGGGCGTGACGACGCTCGTGATACCCGCGCGTGCGACATAGGCCTTTAGGTGGCGCTGAATGTCGCGTGGAGAGATTCGGTGTAATTTATTTTCTCGACCGTCGACAAAGAGTGCCTCCTCCATATCCTTGCGCGCCTTGAGATAGTCACGCACCGCCTCTTTAGCGGTGGGGGAGAGGAAGACGACCCGCACCTTCTCGCCCTTGCCGCGCACCGAGAGCTCGTCGCGCGAGAGGTCAATGTCGCTGTTGAGGGCGCAGAGCTCAGAGACGCGGAGCCCCGTCGAGAAGAGAAGCTCAAGAATGGCGCTGTCGCGCAGGAAGGCCACCTTCTTGTGCTCGTCGGTCTCCTTTGCAAGCGCCTCGCGTGGCGCCTGCATGAGCCGCTCGAGTTCGACGGAGGTGATCAGGTCGAGCTGGCGCTCGGGGAGCTTCGCGAGCTCGATCTTCTCAGGTGAGATTGCGTCGATATCGCGCTTGCGAAGGAACTTGAGGAAGGCGCGCAGCGCGATCATGTAGTAGTTCTGCGTGCGGCGCTTCATACTCCCGGCAGCCGTACCCGGCTGCCGGTTGAGCCAGAGGCGGAACTCGCGTACGTTCTGCTCGGTGATGTCACTTACACTACTAATCTGCATCTGCTCGAAGTAGCGGGAGAGGTACCGGTCATAATTTTCAATAGTTTTCACTGCGCGGCCGCGCTCGATCTCGATGTATTCAAGAAATTGGCGTTTTGCATCCTCGGCTTTCATACCAGAAGTATACCAATATTGTGCGCACCTTCTCCGGGGCGCGCACTGCGCGACACTTGCGCGTTTTATCAAGACGTGGTAGGGTATCAGGACTCATGCTTACGACTAAGAAAAAGGCAGCGGTTATCAAGAATATCGCTCGGCACGACACAGACACCGGCTCAGCCGATGTGCAAGTCGCGCTCCTTTCCAAGCAGATCATTGAGCTCGCCAAGCACCTCAAGAAGAACCCGAAGGATTTTCATTCTCGCCGCGGTCTTCTCCAGATGGTCGCTGACCGCCGTTCGCACCTCCGCTATCTCGAGACCAATGATAAGCGCCGTTATAACGCGGTGATTAAGAAACTAGGCTTGAAAAAATAACAGGCCAGAGAAGCAGGCGCTAGGCGCTAGCAGAGAAGTGGTATTATGAGTACGCGGTAAAGCCGCATTTAAATGATTACGCGAAGCCCTAGAGCCTAGCGCCTAACTAACTAGTTTATATGGCAGTTATCAAACATCCAGCCCAGCGCGTCGGGGTATTCATCGATACGCAAAATCTCTATCACAGCGCAAAGCACCTCTATAAGGCGCGCGTCAACTTCGCTAAGGTCCTCGAAGAGGCCGTCGGCGGCCGCGTTCTCGTGCGTGCTATCGCCTACGTCATCTCGACCGAGGCGGGCGACGAAACGAACTTCTTCGAAGCGCTGACGAAGATCGGCATCGAGACCAAGGTGAAAGACCTTCAGATTTTTGCCGATGGCGCCAAGAAGGCCGACTGGGACGTCGGGCTCGCAATCGACGCGGTCAAACTCGCTCCCAAGCTCGACACGGTTATCCTCGCGACGGGCGATGGCGACTTTATCCCGCTTATCCAGTATCTCGACATGAACGAAGGGTGTCAGGTAGAGGTTATCTCTTTCGGCAAATCTTCTTCAGGCAAACTGAAGGAAGCGGCGCACGCATTCACCGACATGTGCGACGATCCGCGCAAGTTTACGATTACCTCCCGCGCATAACTCGTGGCGCATCGCGCATGATGCGATACACTAGGAGTGATGGATGAGAATCTGAAGATACCGACAGTGCCTGCGACCCCGAGCAAGGGGGTTCCAGAGAAGTTTGTCCGTACCTTTGCGGGTGACCTAGAGACTCTCAAGCAGGGAGGTGTCCCCGACCTTGTGCCGCTCGATGCTTCGCAACCGTCGGCGAAGGATCGCCTGGTCACTGCGTCTGCAATACCAGACGTTATCCCGACGCCGCCTCCCGCTCCCGCCCCGCAAATGCCAGAAGAGCCTACCTACACGCCTCCGGCTCCCGAGGTCTCTCCACTCAAGACCTATCAGGGCGACTTTTCAAGTCGGATGCAGGACACGCATGCCTCGGCCACGAGTATCCTCGCCGCAGAACAAGACCGGAGGGTGCGGGAGGTGCCGCAGGTCGTCGCACAAACAGAGGAGAAGTCTTCGCGGAACGGATTGCCGTACGTTATTGCTGGGGTCGTACTCCTTATCGTCGGTGTAGTGGGTGCGTATATCGGCTATGCGCGATACCAAAAGGCGGTCACACCGGTTGCGCCCGAGGTGACGGTAGCCGCACCGATCTTTGTCGACGATCGCGAACAGATCTCGGGGCAGGGTACCGCCCTCTTTACCGCAATACAGAAGTCGGTCGAGCGCTCGGTCGCGCCGAACGCAGTCCGGCTTATCTATACGGCGAGCTCGACGCAGGGGAGCATCTTCTCGGCGCTCCTCGCCTCGGCGCCCGAGATCTTGCCGCGCAACGTGATCGCCTCGAGCAGCATGGCAGGCGTCGTGAACGCGGGCGGCACGGCGAGTCCATTTTTTATCCTCTCAGTTACCTCATACAGCAACACCTTCTCGGGCATGCTCTGGTGGGAGGTCATGATGCCGCGCGACCTCGCGATACTCTTCCCGGCGTACCCCTCTGCCTCGACGACCACTGCGACGACGACACTCATGACGTCGCGCACGCTCACGCCGCAGTCAAATTTCCATGATGATGTCATCAATACGCACGATGTCCGTATCTACCGCGACGCGGCGGGGAACAGCATTGTGCTCTATGGGTACTGGAACGAGACAACGCTCGTAATCGCGCGCGACGCGAATGCCTTTACCGAGATACTCGAGCGGCTTGCGAATTCACGCACACCACAGAAATAGTCTGCTATTATCCCTGCATGAAAACAGAACAATTTAAAAAGAGGCTTGAGGAGGAGAAGGCGAAGCTTGAGCTCGAGATGGGGACGGTCGGCCGCAAGAATCTGGCGGTCCCCGGCGACTGGGAGGCAATGCCCTCAGAGATAGGTGCCGAAGCAGACTTGGCAGACCAGGCCGACGTCGTCATGAACCGCGAGAGTAACGCCGCCATTCTCGCCGACCTCGAGGCGCGCTACGACACGGTCATTGAAGCGCTTAAGAGGATCGAGAAGAAGACCTATGGGAAGTGTGAGGTGTGCAGTGAGGAGATAGGAGAAGCGCGTCTTGGTGCCGACCCCGCAGCAACAACGTGCGTTGAGCACTTCTAGCACGCCATGGCCCCTTCTTCGCCGAGGGCTACGAAGGGCACGATGCCTCGCGTTCCAACGGCGTTGAAAAAGAAATTGCCGAAGGTCGGTTATGCGAAGACACTTGCCGCACAGCCGGTCGGCTCGAGTGCACAACTCGTCTCTGTCGAGGCCGACCTCACACGCGGCCTGCACAACTTCGCAGTGGTCGGCCTCGCTGATAAGGCCGTCGAAGAGGCACGCGACCGCGTCAGTGCTGCGATACGCCACTCGGGCTACAAGCCGCCCAAGCAGCAGAACAAGCGCATCGTCCTCTCGCTCTCGCCGGCAGACCTAAAGAAAGAAGGCTCGCACTACGACCTCGCCCTCGCGCTCGCCTACCTTATCGCTGCCGGCGAGGTGCTCCCGCCCGCTGAAGAGATGCTGCTTATCGGCGAGCTCGCACTCGACGGGACGCTTCGCGCGGTGAAGGGAGTGCTCCCACAGGTGCTCGCTGCAAAGCGGCACGGGACCAAGATTATTTTCGTGCCACCGGGGAATGCGCGCGAGGCGCTCCTTGCAGAGGGCGTTGCGGTGTATGCGCCACAGTCGCTTGCTGAACTCCTCGAACATTTGAAGGGGGAGAAGCCGCTTGCCCGCCTTGTGCGCGATAGGCGCATAGAGCCACCACCGCCCGCCCTCGACCTTGCTGATGTGAAGGGGCAGGAGAGCGCGAAGCGCGCACTCGAGATCGCCGCTGCCGGCCGGCACAATATCGTCTTCTACGGTCCGCCGGGGACGGGCAAGACGATGCTCGCGCGGGCGCTCGCCGGTATCCTCCCGCCACTCTCTGACGACGACATGCTCGAGGTGACCGCGATACACTCGACCGCCGGGCTCCTGCCGGAGGGCGAGGCGGTGTATTGGCCGCCCTTCCGCGCGCCGCACCACTCGATCTCGCACGTCGCAATCGTGGGCGGGGGAGCCTTCCCGAAGGCAGGCGAGGTGACGCTCGCGCACAAGGGAGTCCTCTTCCTCGACGAATTCCCCGAGTTCGACTCCCGGACACTCGAAGCGCTCCGCCAGCCGCTTGAAGACCGTGTCGTCACGGTCTCGCGAGCGCGTGCGACGATCACCTTCCCGGCTGACTGCATGATCGTCGCCGCGATGAATCCGGCGAGTACGCTCTCTGAGGATATGCGCGTGGCGGTCAAGGCGGCAGAGAAGCAGGCACGCCGCATCAGCCGGCCGATCGTCGACCGTCTCGACCTCTGGATCGAAGTGCCACTTGTCCCGCACGACACGCTCTCGAAGCTGAGCTCCGGTGAGCCCTCGACGCGCGTGCGCGAACGCGTCGTTGCGGCCCGCACGCGAGCAGAGAAGCGGACCGGGAAGAGAGGTGCGGCAAATGCCGCCCTCACCAGTCGCGAGCTCGACGAGAAGAGCGGCTTCACCGCAGTGGCGAAGGAGACGCTCACCCAGTCAGCTGCTCGCCTCAATCTCTCGCCGCGGAGCTATCACCGCACGATGCGTGTTGCGCGCACGATCGCCGACCTCGCCGGGTCAGACTCGGTCACGCCTGCCTTTGTGCACGAAGCGCTCCAGTATCGCCCACGAGGGTTATTCGGATTTGAATAATAAAAAGTGACATCCGCGGCGCCGCGGGTGTTTGTATTCAGAATCATTGCGGTGAACAGACGGTGCCGATGGTGCAATTACGGAAAGGGTTTGCCGCACCGCGGACTTCGAAGTGGAGGTGCGAGCCGGTCGACTTGCCGGTCGAGCCGACGTAGCCAATCACCTGGCCGCTCGAGACTGACTGCCCAGAGGAGACTGCGGCGCTTCTCATGTGTGAGTAGAGTGTCTGGCTGCCGTTCTCGTGCGTGACGACGACATAGTTGCCGTAACCGCCGTTCCATCCGCCGTTAGAGCGCGCGATGATGACGATACCGTCTGCCGCAGCGTGGATCGGCGTGCCGCGTGCCGCACCGAAGTCGATCCCGTTCCATCCGTGGATACCCTGTGTGATAAGGGCGCCCGGTATTGGGCTGCTGTAATAGCCGTTTTGGATCGTGCCGC
>JBAYJI010000017.1:0-16425 GCA_041665205.1 Minisyncoccota bacterium
GCCTCGACCCGGCTCGGCTTCGCCCCCTCGCGCACCATGCGCGCTGCACAAAAGCTCTACGAGGCCGGCCACATCACCTACATGCGTACCGACTCGGTCAACCTCAGCGCCGAGGCAGTCGCGAAGATGGCAGGAGTTATTGAAAAGAAGTTCGGCAAAGAATATCTCCAGGTGCGCGCCTACAAGACCACGAGCAAGAACGCCCAAGAGGCGCACGAGGCTGTCCGCCCCACCGACGCCGCTCATGAACGGGCTGGTGCCACGCCCGACGAGACCGCGCTCTACGAGCTTATCCGCACGCGAGCACTCGCCTCGCAGATGTCTGCCGCAAAGATTATGCGCACGAACGTCGCTGCAAAGGCCGATGCGGATATCCCGCTCTTTACGGCGAACGGTTCGCGGATGCTCTTCCCCGGTTGGCTCGCGCTCGACACAGCAGCGAGAGGCGAGGACGTCGAGCTCCCCCATCTCTCACAAGGCGACGCGCTCACACTCCTCTCGCTCGCGAGCGAAGAGAAGCAGACCGAGCCACCCAACCGCTACACCGAAGCGGGGCTCATCAAAGAGCTCGAGAAGCGCGGCATCGGGCGCCCGTCGACCTATGCCTCAATCATGAAGACGATCCAAGACCGCGGCTACGTCGAGAAGCTCGGCCGCGCACTCAAGCCGACCGCGACCGGTATGGTCGTCTCGGGCTGGCTCGAAGAGAACTTCCCCGAATACGTGAGCGACACCTTCACCGCCGAGATGGAGAACGAGCTCGACGAGATTGCGCGCGGCGAACGCGGTTATACCGAGACGCTCACCGCCTTTTATGGTCCCTTCGAGAAGGCGGTCAAGGCGAAGGACAAGCTCCCCAAAGCGACCTCGCTCGGCGATGCGCCAAACGAGTTCCCCTGCCCGCTCTGCGGGAGTGCCATGGAGTTTAAGCTTGGCCGCGGTGGCGTCTTCATGAGTTGTAAGAAATATCCGGACTGTCTCGGTGCGCGAACTGAGGAGGGCACCGAGCTTAAAAATGACGAACCAATCGGCCTGCACCCCGAGACAGGCTCTCCTATTTTTATAAAGACCGGCCGCTTTGGGCCGTATGTGGAGATGGCACTACCGGCCCCGACGTCCCAAGAAGTCGGGGCTCCGACCGAAAGCGTCGGAGAAGAAGAACCAGCAAAAGGAAAAAAGAAGGTGAAGAAAGTTGCAAAGAAAAGTAAAGGGCGACCGAAGATCGCAGCCAAGCGTGCGAGTATCCCTGCCGGCACCGACCTCGCAAGCGTCACACTCGCCGATGCGGTGAAGTATCTCTCGCTCCCGCGTGAGTTAGGCATGCACCCCTCGACCGGCAAGGCGGTCTTCTCTTCGACCGGACGCTTCGGCCCCTACGTCGGCAGCGACGGTGAGTTCCGATCGCTTAAAGCGAAGGTGGGCGACCCGTACACTATTACGCTCGACGAAGCGCTCACACTCCTCGCCACCCCCAAGCTCCCGCCAAAGGGCGTCGAGATCGTAAAGGAGGTCGGCAAGCACCCGCGCACAGGCAAGAGCCTGGTGCTCTACAAGTCGAAGCAGGGCCTCTTCTTGAAGAAGGGTCTCCGCCGGATCTACCTCCCTGACTCTGCCTCTGCAGACGCTCTCACCCCCGCCGAAGCCGCCGAGTACCTGAAATAGGTTTATAAAAAGAGCCAGCGCACTTCGTGCGCTGGTAAGGTTAAACAAACTCCGAAGCACTTCTTTCATGGGGTGGCCGTTCCACTTCCCGAAGGACCTTCTTTCTTTAGCGCGCTTGCACACGCCCGTGTCACCGCATCGACGCGCTCTTGCGGATATGCCCAAACTATTCCCAAATCGAGTTTCGGGTAGTCCGGAGCAAAGGGCTTGATTCCTTTCGCTTCCGCTTCGATCTGGGCATCGGCATATCCGAGCACTTCAAGGGAAAGGCTGAACATCGGGTCCAGTCTCTTATGCTCTGCGCGATGCCAGGCTAGCGCCTTCTTCTCACATCCGTCGTAGAACTTGAAGTAACGCCCCGTGAGAACGTTGACCCCAAAAATCGTTCGATATGCCCTCGGATTGGGCAAGAGAACAAGCAGGAATGCAAAGAACATGACTTTCTCCTCTGGTTGACGAACGGGCTCACTCTACCACTTCCAAGGCAAAAGCAAATATCCTTATCTGCATCCGGTCGTCAATAATAAGGATATTTGAGACAACTGCTTATAAGACAAATAAAGAAGCGGGTGTATAGTGTCCGCATGACACCCGTCAAGGAGATTATAGGCGAGATGTCGGGGGCAACACCGGAGGATATCGCCTTCGTTACAAAGGCGTACGAATATTCGAAGAAGGCACACGAGGGCCAGACCCGCTATTCGGGCGAACCATATTTTATACACGCAGCGGCAACTGCACAGATCCTTGCCGAGTACGGCATGGACGCGACGACGATCGCCGCAGGACTCCTGCACGACGCGGTCGAAGACGGTCGTGTCTCGCGCGAAGAGATCGAGAAAGAATTCGGCAAGGAGCTGCTCTTCATCGTCGACGGCGTGACCAAGCTCGGTACTCACAAGTATCACGGTGCCGAGCGTCACGCCGAGTCGCTCCGCCGGCTCCTCGTCGCCACCGCGAGTGATATCCGCGTGCTGATCGTGAAGCTCGCCGACCGCAAGCACAACATGCAGACGCTCCAGCATGTGCCCTCCCACAAGCGGCGGCGCATCGCACTCGAGACCGTCGAGATCTATGCCCCTATCGCCGACCGTCTCGGTATGGGGAAGATGAAAAATAATCTCGAGGACCTCGCCTTCCCCTTCATCGACCCGGACGCTGCCGCGCACACCGCCGAAGTGCGCAAGTTGAAGACCCAAGAGACTGAAGACGGGCTCGCAAAGGTGCGGAAGGAGTTGCGGCAAGAATTTACGAAGAAGGGTCTTGCAACCTTCCGTATCGACATTCGCATGAAAGGGCTCTGGAGCCTGCATCAGAAGTTGAATCGCAAGCATGACGATATCAACCTCATCCACGACATCGCTGCGCTGCGCATTATCGTGCCGACCATCGAGGACTGCTACACAACACTCGGCATGGTGCACGCGCTCTACCGACCCTTGCCGGGCGAGTTTAAAGACTATATCGCCTTCCCCAAGCCCAACGGGTACCAGTCGCTCCACACGACGCTCGTGACACCTGAGGCGGGTATCGTCGAGATACAGATCCGCACCGAAGAGATGCATCGGCGCGCGATGTTCGGTATCGCCTCGCACATGACCTATAAGCAGCTCGGGAAAGGTATCGAGAAACTCGACAAAGAGGTCCAGAAGAGCCGCTTCTCCTCACTCTCCTTCTCTTGGATACGCTCGCTGATCCCCTCGCTCATGAAGGTCTCGAAGAAGGGGGGCGGTGCGCCAGGAGTGACGAGCGTCCCGCCGTGGCTCGCCGAGCTCGCCGAGGCACACACCGAGGTCGCCGGATCTGAAGAGTTTGTCGAGGGGCTCAAAGAGGATTTCTTCTCTCACCGCGTGTTCGTGTTCACCCCGCAAGGCGACGTGATCGACCTGCCGGCACAGTCGACACCAATCGACTTCGCCTATGCGATACACAGCGACCTCGGCGACCACTTGCAGGGCGTACGCGTCAACGGCAAGCTGGTTTCCTTCGAGACGACGCTCGGCAACGGCGACATCGTCGAGATTGTCCGCCGCGACTCTGCGCACCCTTCGTCAAAGTGGCTCGAGATAGCGCGGACATCACTCGCGCGACGGCATATTAGGAACGCGCTTGGCGTGAGTACGCCTGAACCGGTAAAGGCTGCCCGCCGACCGAAAAAGACGTGGTTTAAGAAAAAGGCGAACTAGAGGGAGAAGCCGCTAACCGAGTAGAGCTCCTCGTCTTCAGAGAGTTCTTCGGGCGCTGCGGGCGGGACAGGGTCGCTCGAGAGCTGGGTAGTATTGGGGAATATCTGCATCGAGGCCGCGACCGCCTCTTCGGCACTCCGCTCGGCGGCAAGGGTGTCGACGAGCTGCTGGAGGTCGTCAGGAGAGAAGAAGTCGATCCGGAGGCAGCCGCCCTCGGCATTGGTCTCGATAATGACGCGCGTGCCCAAGGTCTCGGTCAAGGACTTCTCGATCTCGACCATCTCCTGCGACTTGCGGTTCTTCTTGTGCACGCGCTCCTGTGCGATAGAACGCGCGATGCGCTCGGCTGCACGCACCGGGAGCCGCTTCAAGATAATCTCTCTGAAGAGCGTCTCGCGCTCCTCGGGGCGGTCGTTTAGCGCCATCAAGGGGCGTGCGTGACCCTCGCTAATCTCTCTCCCGACAATGGCGCTCTGCATGTGCTCAGGCAAGGAGAGGAGGCGAAGCGAATTAGAGACATATTCGCGGCTCTTGCCGATCTTCGCGGCACACTCAGCGTGCGAGATCCCGAACTCGTCGATAAGCTTCTGGAGCGCCTTCGCGCGATCGATCGCGTTGAGGTCTTCGCGTTGCAGGTTCTCGATGATTGCGAGCTCGAGCTTAGTGAGGTTGCTGTCCCCCTGTCGGATCACGACCGGGACCTGCTTCAGGCCCGCGAGCTTGCTCGCACGCAGACGCCGCTCGCCGGCCACGAGCTCGTACATACTCTCGAGCCCGCCATCAGGCTTCTCGACGTCCATGCGCGAGACCACAAGCGGCTGGAGCACTCCGTACTGGCGGATACTGTCTGCGAGCGACTTCAACCCGAGCTCGCTGAACTCCTTGCGCGGTTGGTACGGGTTCGGGACGATCCGTTCGACATCGATCCAAAAGACCGAGTCGTACTTGGTCGGGACGTAGGCTGCGTCATCTTTCATACACAAGATTTTAACATATGATACTCTGCAATCTATAGCCGGGATGGCGGAATTGGTAGACGCAAGGGATTCAAAACCCCTCGACGCGAGTCATGAGAGTTCGAGTCTCTCTCCCGGCACAAATTGCATACGCCTGACTTATACGCTACTATCGCTCACGGAGGCACGGGTTCTCAAGAACTACATTCAAGCCCGTCACACATATCATCCGTGCCGGAAGTTGAGGCGACTGGGGCATACTCCCTTACCTTTAGTCCAGGGGGCCCTTCAAGACAGTCGTAGCTTCATTAGACAAAGGAGGACACCGCTGCTTTCTGGTTGACTGGAGGGTTTACGGCATCGGGGAGAGCTCCCCTGACGCACGCGACTTGCGCGCCGGCCAGCGCGCGAACTTCGGACTATTAGAGAGTGGCGCTGTCACCTCTTCGCTCGTTCTTTTCTTAATCGCCCTCGTGGCGATTTTTTATTTTACAACTTACCGACCAAATCCAACCCCGGCTCGAGCGTGTCGTCTCCCGGCTCCCACGAGGCCGGACAGACCTTGCCCTTATGCGACTCGACATACTGCGCCGCGTGGAGCTTGCGCAGCGTCTCGGCGCCCTTGCGGCCGATCGAGTTATCGTTAATCTCCATCGAGCGGAGCGTGCCCGCCGGGTCGATGATAAAGGTGCCACGGAGCGCGAGCCCTTCGTCGGGTGTGAACACCGCCTCGCCGCCCTCGACGAGCACGCCAAAGGCGTAGCTGAGCTTTCCTGAGGGGTCGGCTGCCATCGGATACTTAATCTCCTTGATTGCAGGAGACGCGTCGTGCCACGCCTTGTGAGTGAAGACGGTGTCCGAGGAGACCGAGATAATCTCGGCATTAAGGTCTTGGAACTTCGGGTAGAGCTTCGCCAGCTCTTCAAGCTCGGTCGGGCACACAAAGGTGAAGTCGGCCGGATAGAAGACGAGCACGACCCACTTCCCGCGGAGCTTCGAGAGACTCATCACCTTGATCTCTCCGCCGTGATACGCCTCGAACTCGAAGTCGGGTACCGTCTCGCCTACCTTCACCTGTGAGGTATAGTCGCGCACTGGATCATGGAACTCACCGCAATTCTCGCAATAGTTGCTCTTAGTCTCTTTCATAGGCTTTTTGGATTACGTGTAGGCGCATGATACCATCGCGGACAATGGTCAGACAAATTCTCTGTATCGCGGGGCCCACTGCCTCGGGCAAGTCCTCCCGTGCGGTCGAAGAGGCCCTCGGCCGTAGCACGTCCACGGGCGAGGCGCTCGCGCGAGACGGCGAGATTATCTCGGTCGATTCGCGACAGGTGTATCGCGGGCTCGATATCGGCACCGAGAAGATATCGGCAGAAGAGATGCGCGGCGTACCCCACCACCTGATTGATATCCGCGAACCAGAAGAGAGCTACTCTGCAGGTGACTTCGTACAGGACGCGACACGTCTCATTGAAGATATCTCAGCCCGCGGCAAGCTGCCGATACTTGTTGGCGGGACACATTTCTACTTCAATGCGCTTATAAACGGTCTGCCCGCGCGAGTCGACGCAGACCCGGCACTGCGCAAAGAGCTCGAGCAACCCTCGACCGAAGAGCTCTACGCACGAGTCGTCGAGCGTGATGCGCGCCGAGCCGCAGAGCTCGACCCGTTGAATCGCCGTCGACTTATCCGCGCGCTCGAGATTATCACTTCCCTCGGCGCTGTTCCGCAGAGGTATCCCAAAGATTGTCCTATAGGACAAAGTTGCGGATACCAGGTCGAGTGGATCGTAATTGATCCGCCGAGAGAGGAGTTGCAAGAGAGGATTGACGCCCGCCTAGAGCAAGCACTAGGGCGGGGACTCGTCGACGAGGTGCGCCGTGTACGCGAGGCGGTCGGCGACACGCGCCTGAGCGAGCTCGGGCTCGAGTACAAGATTGTGGGTGAATTTTTACGAAATGAGCGCACTGAAGACTCCCTCCTCCCTATGCTCTCAGCGAAGCTGTGGCAGTATGCACGCCGTCAGAAGGCGTGGCTGCGTAAGCTCCGCGACGAGCACACTATTTCGGCAGAGCTATCGCACCCGGACAGAAGCTGAATCCGAGGTTCTTACTGTCGTACGCTTCGTTGACCCAATACGGCGTCCCCACGAAATAATTTAGGCTGCAAGACGCCTTGCCGGTAAGGCCAAGACGTCCGGCGAGAAACTGTTCTGCGGCAAGGCGAGTCGCACCGAGCGGCTCAGAGAGCAGGATGATATTGAAGAAATGCGTCTTCTCGTTGTACGAGATATTAAAATCGGTCGTTGACGCTCCTTCTGGACACGTCCCGTCGGCAAGACAGTACCCGACACTACCTGCAAGCACGTACGAACCCGGATTCTGCACGTCGGCCACCGTCTCTCCGTTGTGGACAAAATCTTTAACCGTCACGACGGCACCGCTTGGTGTGGCGAACGATACCGTCGGCCCTGTATTCGAAGTCCCGAAGGAGCTGGGACCGCCTGTCACAGGGACCGTCGAACTCGCTATCGGCAATCCCGGAGTTGGCTGCGGTGTCGTCACTACCTCTGGCGAGCTGGAGAAGAGAAAGAATAAAACCACTCCGACGAGGAGAAGTATCGATCCGATGATGAAGTACCATTTCATATGTTATTTGTTTGCATATTGCGTCACACAATTTTTCTGCGTCGAAGCTCTGGGGTCCGCGGTCCAATCACCAAAGCCCCCATTCCTGCCCTTCACAAGGCAACCTGCAGCCTGCGCATTGCAGTTCAGATTTGCGGCAGCTCGCTTACACGCTGCGGCCTCAGCCTCTTTCCCTGCTCTCGGGAGGCCACCGCGAAATGCCGAATAACAGTTAAGTGGCCCGTTCACTTTAGCAGCCTCTGAACAGGCGGGGATATTAAGATTATGACATGTATCATTTCCCGACCCAAAGACTATTTGGAACATACCACTTGCGCTGGTCGGAGTACCGTCGGGTTGGCGCGCTTGCGATACGTTGTTCCCGCACGAGCTCTCAGGAATCGCAATACAAGAAAGAGTATTCGCCTGTGATTGTGTGAGTGCATACTGACTCCCTGCAGTAGCGGCCATAAGATTGCTCGGCGTACAGTTACCGTTTGAAGGGAGCGCTAAGAACTTCCCGCCGTCAGCACTCACTCCCGTGGAGACACTCTGATTCAAGTCGTCTCCGGGCAGCGCACCCTTCTGTGGGAGACAAGGTTCGATACCCTTCGAGCCGATGATGTTGGACCATGTTTCGAGTCTTGTACTGCCGCTCTCGGCGCCCGGGTTATAGAGCACCACCATAATCGCATCGACAATCATCCACCCCGCAAGTGCAACGACGATGCCGACGATCGTGTTGGTAAGTATCTTTTTTGCCTGCTCCTTCCCGCTCGCATTCACCGGGTTCACCACGAAGAGGAACCCTGAGTACGCGATCATGATCGGCGCCACGAAGACGATAGCGAGTGTGATGAGCAGCTCGATGACGTTGTTGACGACAGTGAGGAGCAACCCCCAACTTGCAGGGCACACGTTGTATGCCGCAGGGATAACCGGACCGAAAAAGGGTATCGACGCGTGTGCAGCCACAGGCAGCGCAAGTACGCTCACTGCGAAAAAGAGTGTGAAGAGAGACGTGCGAGAACGCATGCCCCTATCATACCGCCCCTCACTCCGTTTGAGACAGCTTTTCCCCCACTCCACTATCTGCTACTCTGACTGAACGGGTCCATCGTATAATGGTAGTACATCGCTCTCCAAAAGCGACAGCCCAGGTCCGATTCCTGGTGGGCCCGCTAAGACGGATTCTGCATCGCCAGAATCCCCAGAAAGCTTGAATATCCAAGTCAATTTGGGTGTTCCATTGTCTAATTCAGCGTAGGTCGGTAGCTCCTCGAACACGAGGGAGTACATTGACTCCTGTTGCTGCATATTTGCTGGGTTTAATAGCAATTTCGCAGGGTGTTCCATTACTCCTTTCGCCTCGCGGATGAAGTCGTCGATATCGCTCTCTTCTATCTCCAATTTCGTGCGCTGTGTGCGTGCGGCCTTAATGCGGTTATCCAGATCAACCGCATCCTTTTCAAGTTCATGACGCATAACCTCGCTCGTAGCCGTCTTAAATGCGTCTATGGCCTGTTTCTTCAGCAGTTCAAGCTCTACGACGCTCTGCCCGGCAGAAGCCGTCTCACGGAGGATTTCAGACTGACGATCGTGATAAAGCTCAATCAGAGATTCGTTGAGGGTAGCTAGACAGTCCGGGTGAGATTTAATGCTGTGGACGTAATCCTCCACGGCCTTGTCCAAGACTGCTTTGTTGAAGCTCACATATTTGTGCCCGCGCGAGCAATGGTAATACCCGAACCTGTGGCCGTTCTTATTACGAGAAGCACTGCCCAGGAGAGGATACCCGCACGTCGGACACATGACTACATTCTTGTAGGGGAACATCGGATTATATTTGGTGCGCTTGAGAACCACGCGCTCGGGGTGGTAATCGTACTGCACCGTATAGGTATCATCCGGCTCGTGCTGGATGAATACTTTGCCACGGTTTGCTCTATTGAAGATATCGAGGGAGACAAGACCGTCGAATCTCGCTTTTATCGGCTTTCCTCTGGTCCACTTCTCAAGAATGAATCCTGCATAGATCGGCCTTTGTACAATCTCTTGAAGACGCTTCACTATGAGAGGTGCTCCTCCGGTTGATCCAATCTGTTTCGTATGTTCCTTGTTCCATCTCTTGAATATGCGAGAGCGATAGCCCATACCATTGACGCGGTCGACAATTTCCTCATCGGTAAGTTGTCCGTCTGCACGCAACTCGAACATTGCACGCAAGAAATCGGCGCGTGATGGGTCGGGTACCATGATCGTACGCTTCTTACCAAGCTCGTCATACATTTTAGCGTTCTGGAATCCGTCTTGCGCCCAACGGACCTTGTAGCCCTGTTGTGTGAGGCGGATCTCCTGCCCAATCATGCGGGTTTGGATTGTGGTGATCTCGCCCTTTGAGGTGGTTGCTACAACTGCTTCTGTGATTTCGCTAGGCGAGGTACGGCTCCAATCGTATTCAAAACCAACGTCTTCCAATGTATTGATAGTCGGCTGGATCATTCCCATGATGTCCACCATCTGAACCCCGCGCTTTGATAGCTCGCGCTTCATGGGGTCATATAGCTCAGTACCGCCGCGTGTGAAGCGGTCGATAGACTTGAATATGTAGTAGCTGATCACTCCGGGATTCGCATCAATGTATGCGAGAACATCGTTGAAGGTCTGACGATTGTTTTTACGTCCAGAGAAGCTCTCGCTGAAGACCTCTGCCAAATCCCAGCCACGGTAGCGGGCCAGGTCCGACGCCTGTTTCTCCTGCACTTCGAGACTCTCGCCTTCGATGGCCTGTCTCTTTGAACTGACTCTGCAGTGTGCGATTGCCTTTGGTTTATTAGTGGGGTTCATAATGGTGATTTAATAATTTGGATAACAAAAAGGGACTAAGGTTGGTGTACACAACATCCCGGAGGACGCTGAACAACCTTAGCCCCTTTCTGTGTCCGAGCTCTGCTCAGGCATGAAAGACCTCCGGGCCGATGTTGTGTACAGGATAACTATAACTCACGATGTGTTAGGTACCATACCCATTGACAGTGAATTACGTTTCCTTAACCACGAATCGAAGATCGCGCTGGCGAATCCATACTCAAGGTCCCTTATACGCTTAACTTCCGCATCAGTAAGCCCATCAGCAAGTGGGCCGAGGAGCTTCCTGAACTCAATAAGGTCAAACATGTTAATCGAGTAATCTTGTCGCTACTATTCGTACTCCCTATAGTCTGCAGGGTCGAAGTCTGAATCTACCCCCAGGTCCTCAACACTATTGTTTGAGCCTTCGTCCGGCATCGCATCGACGATCGAGTCCGTGACAACTGGATATATGAGCCACATACGGGCGTCATTCGGAGATTTCTCACGAGTGATGAGCCCAGCTGTCTCCAGCATCGGGACGATCATCTGCCTGAACTTGGTGCTGTCGAGTGGACGGCCGTGAACGGCGTAGTGCTTATCGAGTACCTCTTGATAGGTAAGCCCGATACGTCCGCCAAACTCGGCTTCAAGACCGCCACTCTTGTCCTTCCACGCTTCGAGAACGATATCGACGTAGATGTTATAGACATACGGAGGCAGGTTAAGTTCCTGACTGACTGAGATCTGTTCCCAGAGAGCTATCGCTCCGGCAACGTCTTCTTCGCTTGCCACAAGTGTCTGTCCACGGCGTTCGCGGTACCAGACATTCAGCACCGCAAAGGCTTTCACGAGAGAAAGTAAACGCTTGGCATCACGCTGGTTACGCGGCTTGAGCTTGCGGTCCTTACCGAGTAGAAGCTTTTTGATTGAATCGACGTTCCCGATATCAATGCTTGAGATGTTTTCTGACTTGATAGCACGGATGCGCTCCTTAAGCAGGGCGCGTTCTGGATCCTTTTCGAGCCAGGCCTTATATCCGCTACCGTCCGCTTCGCGGCGAATGACTGCTTCAATACCCTCACGAAGTTTCTCTTGGGTGATCTCCGGGGACAGGAGGAAGAACCTCGTTGCCTCTTGCTCATCGATAGCCAACCCAGCCGTACAGAATGTTACTGACGGGTAGCCAATGATGAGGACCGTCTTGGTGCGGATTCCGCCCTGCTGATTCTTGTCAGTGATCTTTGATTCGATGATCTTCTTGTCGTGCGAGAGGAGCGGACGCAAACGCGCGAGAAGCTCCTGATGTGGCATGTCAACGAAGATGATGATCTTGTGCGAGAGGTCCACTATATAAGTGTTCGTCTCCTTGACGTAATCGCCAGCCTCGTGGAAGAAAGCGGTCGGTGAGCAATAACCAATCTCCATGACATCTTCCTCTGGAAACAGCTTTGCTATTTCCGTCGGAATGAATGACTTGCCTGTCGACGACGGCGCGTTGAATGAGATATTGAACTGCGAATCTTCTGTGTACGCCGATAGCTGACACAAGAACGATGCAAGTTTGTTCTGCTCGTCGCGCTTGATCGTGAGACCAAGGATTTTAAGGAGATCGTCTGAATTGAGCGGCTTGAACTTCGAAGCATCGAATGGCTCAGGGTACGGACTAGCGTACTTACCGAGCAAATCTTCGACAGTGCCCCCATGCTTTATGAAGTAGTCCGTGACATCGCCCTTGTTACCTACCTTTTCGGGCAGGTTGACGACGAACACTTGCTGGACACCGCCCTCGTGAAGCATCTGAGCTACCTTGCGGGCGTTCTTGCGGCCTGCATCGTCGTTGTCAAAGCAGACATGAACGCGTTCACGCTTAGCGAAGTCAGCTACCCATTCTTTCTTGAATGTGCTGACGCCATGCGTTGAAGTCACGGCCACTATTCCCTTAGCCAACAGTAGAAGTCTGTCGAGCTCGCCTTCGCAGACCACGACGGGACTTGTAGCGTCGGCAGCCAATAAATCCCAGTCATACAACTGAGCTCCCGGGCCGTCTTCGCCTTTCGGATTTGCCGGATACGTTATCTTGTCACTCCCATTAGCGGGATCTTGGCGAAGCTTGAAGAACGCGTAGTCCCCCGAACGAAGCTTAATCGGAAAGGTAATCCACGGTTGTCCGTAGAATGTGCCGTAACCAATCTTATAGGTACTGATCAATTCATCAGTTAATCCACGCTCGTTCTTGAGATACTGCCTTATACGATCAGGAAGTGCCGCATGGCATTTCTCCACGAGCTCCGGCGTGAACGAGGGTTTCTTAACGGACTTGGTTACTTTCGGCTCTTTGTCTGTCTCGTCGCCGAAGAGCTTCATCAGCGTAATGAGATTGCCTTCTTCCCCGCACTTCTTACACTGATACTGGCTAGTCTCTACGTTGACGTAGAAATGCGCTTCACTGCCGCGACTGTCGTGGTCGCAGTTGTTGAATGGGCAGTGAGTGATTAGCTCTTTGCCGACTCTCTGGTACTTGATGCCTTTCTGATCGAGATAGGCATCAATCGTAAGGTATTTTGAGTAGATCATGATGATTTCATTGGTTAATCTGATAAGCGGTTAGTCGCTATCGAGCATTTCCATGCGATCTTCCATGAGGTTCTCCATGGTGTGACAATAAGAGTGAGCTGGGACTGTAAGAGTGTCCTGCCAATACGCATTAACGTCTCTGTCCAAGTCATTAGTATGGTGAAAGACGAATACACCATTCTGCGGATCGAGATCCTTGATCTTGTGCCCAGCGCATACAAGTGCCGCTGATAAACCGATGTTTGGTGTCATGAACGGTTCTTCTTGTGTGGTTTGCTGTAGTTTAGTAACAGAGACCGCGTTAATTTTTTTAGACATGTTATTTACGATTATGTTTAATATGGAGCGTCATTGCGACCCTCTATAGAGATGGGGCGAAAAGTCATTACAAAAAGAAGTCCGCGACGTTAGGTCGCGGATTCATTAACCTTATTGCTACGGTCTCTTATTGTGAAAATTCACCGTCTTCGCCGTCTATGGGAGCGGTCATCTCGCCAAATACCTCATGGATATCTGCAAACTTGTCGTTGGCGCCTACAACTATAGTGTTATCAGGGTGGGGGTATTCGATATGGAACTTTGCCCGGTAGGCACCATCTCTGTCGGTTTCGAAAGGATCGGTGTCGTTCTTGAACGTGTTCCGTAAAATATCCGTGAGCTTCTGCTTCCGTTTCTTAAATGTCTCGCGTTCATGTTTGGGCCTCTGGGCAGTACGGCCCTGACCTTGTGCGAGTTCGAGAAGGAACTCCCATGTATCGTCGGGTCGTCCGGTTCTACCGTCCATGCAACCTAACTGTTCGAAGTTGATCGGTTTGGTTTCTTTCCCATCCGAGGTGACCGTATTCCGTTCATCCATAAACCGGATTGATACGTTTGGCCACTCTGTTCTATTGAAAGATGGCAGCGTAAACCGCGCTTTCCCTTTCGTTATGGCACCGACGACACTACCGCTTTTCTCAGCGGCTTCTTTTATCCCGCCAATAGCAATCCCCAATAGTGATTCGTATGCACTAAGGAACATGACCGCTAACGCATTCAACTCATCCATCATCTCCTTTGGATCATCTGGAGGTATTACAGTCGACTCATTTTCTGGGTGGTAGATCTCGTCAAGGAGATCATCGCCCGGATGTAACTTCGATAAGCACGCAAGAGAAAAGACGTAGAGAGCGTCGATAGCGGCATTGAACGCTACGTACGCTTCTTGTGTTCTTGAGTCAGCGAAGACGAAGACTACGCTCTCCTGAATATTCCTCCTGTACTCAGAATATGCAGTTGCGAAGCCTTTGTAGTAATGAGGGAAAATGGATATCTGATACGCAAAATCACGCACTGAAACCTCGGGTAGATAGACGAGGAATTGTTCCAATCTTTCCTGATCAGTATATGCAACCGATGCTTGGCGTTCATCACTCATAGGTACTACCATTTATACCATTTTGGGCGCGAATTTTTTGTGACCATTGAGCATTTGGAATCTAGGGGAGGTAATCCTATTCATGGAGAAATCGTCGCGGGTCCGTGCAAGTTCAGTACTACGGGAAGTGATTTCCTGGCGGCTTTAAGGCAAGTGACAACCCCCGCCATACCTTTTTTTCAATACAACTCGAGCAGTGTTAGTAATTATTAGTTAGATAAAACAATATGGAAATAGTTCCGTTGCGTAGACTTACGTGGTCAGACGCAAGAGGTGAATACATCGAGATGGACTCGTATGCATTCCAAGTCCGTGCTAAGGATGGCCGAGTATTAGCAACAGAGGATACGCGTGATTTAGCGTTGCGCGCGGCGTGTGAACGTATTCTGCTACCTAACAGAAAGTTAGTATGAAGTCTGTTGAAGAACTCGTGGCAACCCCGTTCACTGGATCCGAGCTGACGAAAACGATGATAAAAAATCAGATCCTTGAACGCTGGGGAGAAGCTGAGGCAGAGAGATACAATCCATATCAAAATGCCCGCACTTGGGCCCAGTGGACCAAGCTAGGTTTCAGAGTAAAGAAGGGTCAAACAGCTCTAAGATCTGTGACGTACATCGATAGTACGAACGAACGTGGTGAAGCTATCAAGATTCCTCGTACGATTTCGCTCTTCTATCGGCTTCAAGTCGAGAAGGTATGAGTGGCCTAACCCTAACCATGCGTCTCAGTCATGGACCAAAGAGAGCTATGACCGTTGCGTATGCTCCCGGAGAGAACACACAACGCCCGATGATCCGTATCGCTAATCGTTTCCTTGCTGAGTCAGGATTCACTGTAGGCAGCAAGATTGAAGCGGAGTACGGGCAAGGCGTTATTACCATTACCAAGTTAAACCAAGCATTATGAACACCGCATATAAACCGCGCGTAGCCGCTGTCGCATCGCCTTATCAGATTATGAAAAAAGAAATGCTGAACGTGCATAGTGACGAGCATCCGGTACAGAAAGAGATCCGAAGAATCGTCGGCACGTATCCTCTCACGATTGAAGTGACCGAGGATATACAGACTCTCGCAACGCTCAAACACATTCCAGGGCTTATCGCATTCATTGCAAGCGTTAAGAAGGATGGTCAGATAATCGGGCAAGGTCGTGGCTCGTCGATCATTAGTCGCATGAATAAGTTCATCGAGCGTACCGTACGGATGAGCTTTAACGGGGCCATCATCGCGGCCGTAATGCACGCTACAAAAGCATTGGATGTTCTCGCAGACCCTCTAGGCGATATGAGCATCGAACCAGTAGATGCCCGACAAGAGAGCTACGCGCCCGAAGGCATTACCGACAAGCAGAAGAGCTACCTGTTTGAGTTGATCCGTACCAAAGTAACGGACGAAGAACAGCGTCGCAGTTGGGAGGCGCAACTAGATGAGCTCACGAAAGACGAGGCTTCACAGGCCATACAGTCATTCAAGAGCTAGTGACAACATTAACGGCGGTCCGAAAGATCGCCGTTTTTGCTGTGTTGTGCTATCCACAACAAAGTCATTCCCCCTCTCTAAACTCAAAAGCCTGTCGAATGAGATCCATGGCGTATTCAATATCCTCACGGGAAGCGATTGGGGCCTCTATTGTCCCGCTACCCCAACGCCCTATCTCTGACACATCCCTACAGATGCCCCTAGGGTCCCGTATCTCGCTGATAGGCACCTTGAGCGATAGCACAAGCTTAGTGCGCTGAGGAACGACATCGACGACATTGATACCTTCTGACTTGTACGCAATCCATCGGCGCTTGATCTCTTCGTGGACGGAGGAATCGAGATTGAGGATGCGCTTTCGTAGCTCCTGAAACACTTCAAACTGCTCACCTTGAAGGTTCGGCATATGCACGTCGAGACTGTATACGCGCTCGCGTTTTCCTACCTTCTTTTCTTCTTTCACTTTTGCTAGAGCTTCTGCGGGCACTTGCGGGGACTGCCACACCTTAAGAGCAAGCACAGCAAGATCCCCGGCCCTTTTGTATATCGTAGATTCGTCCCAGTAGTCGACGGTCGCTAGGTCTCTATTCAATCGGATAGGACTATCGGCAAAACCGCCCTTCATCTTTTGCTTCTCATGGAATGGCCTGTCACTCAAC
>JBAYJI010000018.1:0-16229 GCA_041665205.1 Minisyncoccota bacterium
CTTCTCGGTACCCTTCGGCAACGTCGGGATCGGCACCGCGAGTCCGGGGTATAAGCTCGACGTCACCGGCGACATCAACTTCACCGGCACGCTCCGACAGAACGGAGCTGCATACGGTGGCGGCGGTGGCGGTCAGTGGACCACGAGCGGCAACAATATCTCGAACGCCAACTCTGGTAATGTGGGCATCGGGACGACGAATCCCGGGGCGAAGTTGGAAATAAGTGGTGGTGGGGCATATACCGCAAAATATAGGGTAGCTCATGGTACTGCTAATTATTATTGGGACATGGGATATTCGGATTCTGGTTTTGGCAACACTTTGCAATTTGTTAATAGAGATGGAGGCGCAGAATCTACTAAGATGATCATTGATTCTTCCGGCAACGTCGGCATTGGTCAAACATCCCCGCTTTACAAAATGGTTGTAAATGGAAGTCTGCAGGCCGGATATGTAATTCTTGGCGACAAAAACAATAACAGTAACAATACGATAGAATTTGCTCTTCCTAATACCGGAACATACACGCCGGGGCACATAAATTATTACGGTAGCGGTGATCTGTCGCTCGTCAACGGTGGCGGCAAAGTCGGCATCGGGACGACGAATCCGGGGTATAAATTGACCGTGGTTGGTCCGGCTGCAGACTGGACTACCGCCATAAACCCAGGGAATACACAAGCGTATGGTTTGCTGTCTTACGGATCGACTTATGCCGGATACTTTGGGGGTCCGGTTTATGTAAGTGGTGCGATTACGGGAGATGGGTTTGCGGGGATGCCGACATTTGGCGGTGGCGGGAATGGCTGGTACGGCGCGGGCACGTCGGGTGCGTCCGGAGGAGCGACCGCCGTCGGCGGCCACTATCCCTATGCGATTAACAACCACACAGGATTAGCCTTCTCAGCACACACCGCGTACGGCGGCATCCGATTCTATAATCAGCCGTACCCGACCGCTCCGATGTCTGCAACGCCCGCGATGCAAATTACCGACAACAACGTGTCTGTCGCAAACACCCTTAGTGTTGGAGGTACTCTGTATGTAAACGGCCCCATCGAAGCTACGGGCAAAGTCTCAGGCTTCTCTGACTCTGAAACTATGGTCGCCGTAGAAGGCATGGGTGGTCCTTTTGGTGTCTATGGTCAAGGTGACCTTTACGGTGTCGTTGGTGATGCTAACCAGGGCGGTATTGGTGTCTATGCCACCAATAACGATAACACTGTCGGCCGAGCTCTCTGGTGCTATTCGGGCTACCTGACCACCGGTTGTGGTGGAAATAGAGCTTGGTACAACGGCTCAGATGCCCGTCTCAAGAAGGACATCGTCACCATTCCTCACGCCCTCGACACAGTGATGCACCTTCGAGGTGTCAATTTCAATTGGAAAGAAGGAGGCTTGGCGGACTCGGGTTTCATCGCGCAAGAAGTATTGCCGTATTTTCCGCAACTGGTTGGCCATGACGAAACCACTGATATGTATGGAATGAGAACAGGTTCGCTCACTGGTCTTTTGACGGAGGCCATTAAGGAGCTGAAAGCAGAAAAAGATACACAGATAGCGGAACAGCAAAAAGAAATCGAAGATTTACGAAGAGAGATAGAAATCCTGAAAGCAAATAGCAAGTAACCATACCCATCTAGAAGTGGTATAGTCATACCGTACCTGCCCCTCCATGGGCAGGAATTCTGCATGAAAAAGAGCATTTCCAGTAAAGAACATCATCACAAGCACGGGAGCGACTGGCTCCGTGTGAGGGGTGCGCGCACCCATAACCTGAAAAATATCGATGTCGAGATGCCGCGCGGTGCGATGACGGTTATCACCGGCCTCTCGGGGAGCGGTAAGTCCTCGCTCGCCTTCGACACTATCTTCGCCGAGGGTCAGCGGCGCTACGTCGAGTCGCTCTCGGCCTATGCGCGGCAGTTTTTGAATCAAATGGCGAAGCCAGACGTCGACGAGATTAGCGGCCTCTCGCCGGCTATCTCTATCGACCAGAAGAGCCGCTCGAACAATCCGCGTTCGACGGTCGCGACCGTGACCGAGATCTACGACTACCTGCGCGTGCTCTACGCGCGTGCGGGCCAGCCGTACTGTATCCACCACGACGTGCCGATCGTGCGTCTCTCGAAGGAGGAGATGATCAAGATGGTGTTCAACCGCGTGGAGGCGAAGCGAAGTGGTAGAAGTCAAACTTCAACCGCTGTGCTCGGTGTCGCAGTCGACAAGACTGCCGTCACGATTTATGCGCCGGTCGTGGTGGGGAGGAAGGGCGAGTACTACCAGCTCCTCTATGACCTCCTCGGCAAGGGGTACGAGAAGGTGGTGATTGACGGCAAGTTGCACTCGCTCCGTGAGAAGATCGAGCTCGACCGCAACAAGCGCCACAGTATCGACGCGGTCGTCGACTCGATCTACGTCTCCGAGTTCGCACGCACCACTGCCGGTGCACGCGAGCGACTCTCTGAGGCACTCGAGCTCGCGCTCAAGCAGGCCGACGGCCTGGTGAAGATTGCGCACGCCGACGGCACGCTCGAGACGCTCTCGAGCCGGTTTATCTGCCCCGAGGACGGGGCGTCCTTTCCCGAGGTAGAGCCGCGCCTCTTCTCCTTCAACTCGCCCTACGGCGCGTGCCCTTCGTGTAATGGGCTCGGCACGGAGTCGCTCTTCTCTGAGGAAGTGTGTCCCGTCTGTGAAGGGAAGCGGCTCCGCCCTGAGGCGCTCCGCGTGTACCTCAAGAGTGCGAAGGACAAGACTCTCGGCAAGAGCATTGTCGACTTCACCAATATGTCGATTCGCGAAGCGAAGGAGTTTGTCGACTCGATCGAACTCTCAGAGATGAAGTTCGATATCGCCGCGCCCATTCTGAAAGAGATTGATGCCCGCCTCACCTTCATGCTGAACGTCGGTCTCGACTACTTGACACTCAATCGCTCGGCGGCGACACTCTCGGGCGGAGAGGCGCAGCGCATCCGGCTTGCCTCACAGCTCGGGAGCGGGCTCACGGGCGCGCTCTACGTGCTCGACGAACCGACGATCGGGCTCCACCAGCGCGACAACGACCGTCTGATCAAGACACTTCTCGTTTTGAAAGAGCTCGGCAACACCATTATTGTCGTGGAACACGACGAGGACACGATCTACTCGGCCGACTACCTCGTCGATATCGGTCCGGGCGCAGGTATCCACGGCGGCAATGTCGTCGCGACCGGCTGGCTCGACGATCTCTTGACTGCGAAGGAGAACAAGAGCGGCTCGGTCACGCTCTCGTACTTGCGGCAGGAGAAGGAGATAGAGGCGCCTGAAGAGCGCCGCACGAGCGAGAAGGGCTCGATCAAGGTGCGTGGCGCGACCCTCCACAACCTGGTGAACCAGAATATCGATGTGCCTTTGGGCAAGCTCGTGTGTATCACCGGCGTCTCGGGGAGCGGTAAGTCGACCTTTCTCTATGATATTTTGCACAAGAACATCGCGAAGCGGTTTGCGCGGCGTGAGGCCAAGCTCGAACATATCGCTTCACTTACCGGTACCGAGTACGTCGGCCGTGCCGTGCTGATCGACCAATCACCGATCGGCCGCACGCCGCGCTCTAACCCTGCGACCTACACCGGCGCCTTTACGCATATCCGCGACCTTTTCGCTGCTACTGCAGAAGCAAGGGCGCAAGGGTGGAAGCCGGGTCGCTTCTCCTTCAACGTTCCCGGCGGCCGCTGCGAGGCCTGCCAAGGCAACGGCTCTATCGCGGTCGAGATGCACTTCCTGCCGACGGTGTACGTGATCTGTGATATCTGCATGGGCAAGCGCTTCATGAAGGAGACACTCGAAGTCACTTTTCGTGGAAAAAATATTTATGAAGTGCTCCAGATGACGATTGAAGAGGCAGAAAAGTTTTTCGGCGATATCCCCGCAATCAACGAGCGCCTCATGAGTCTCAATTCGACCGGGCTCGAGTACCTCACGCTCGGACAGAGCGCGACGACGCTCTCGGGCGGCGAGGCACAGCGCGTCAAGATTGCGAGCGAGCTCTACCGCTCGCAGACGATGAAGACGATCTATCTACTCGACGAGCCGACAGTTGGGCTGCACTACGAGGATGTGAAGAAGCTTATCGAGATACTGCAGGAGCTTGTGCGGCGCGGCAACACCGTCGTCGTGATCGAGCACAACCTCGACGTGATCAAGAGCTCAGACTATCTGATTGACTTCGGTCCTGAGGGCGGCGCGGGCGGTGGTAGAATCGTCGCGAAGGGCACACCTGAAGAGGTCGCCGACACTCCTGGCTCCTACACTGGCGAGTACCTCGCAAAGGTCTTGCACCGTCATGCAAAAAAGCGATCTACAAAAAAGTAATCTGCCGGACGTACCGGGTGTGTACCTCTTCAAACAGGGGAGAAAGGTTGTATACGTCGGTAAGGCGACTTCGCTCCGCGACCGTGTGCGGAGCTACTTTGACGACGACCTAATCGCGACTCGAGGCCCGCGCGTGGTCGATATGGTCACAAAGGCCGATCGGGTTGCCTTCGAGCCGACGCCGACCGTGCTTGAAGCACTCGTGCGCGAGGCGGCGCTGATTAAGAAGTATCTGCCGAAGGCAAATGTGGATGGGAAAGACGACAAATCTTTTTTGTACGCGGTCGTGACCGACGAAGAGATCCCTCGCGTGCTCGCTGTGCGTGGTAAAGATATAGATTTTGAAAAATTGAAGATTGAAGATTGTAAATTAAAAACGGTGTACGGCCCGTTCCCGAGTGGACCGCAGCTGCGCGAGGGCTTGCGGCTCATCCGTCGAATATTTCCTTTCTTTGATACGGAAAAACCTGTTGGGACGAAGAGCGCCGGTGAGATTAAAATCCGATCTCACGGGGTGAACAAGCACCAGAATGCGAGAATTGAGTTTTATCAACAAATCGGTGCGTATCCGCGCGATTTCAGCATCAAAGAGTATCGCCGCACGATACGCAAGGTGATGCTCTTCTTGAGTGGAAGAGGGAAGGAGTTGCGCGTGAGGCTCGAACGGGAAATGAAGAGTGCGGCGAAGGAGGAGCGGTTTGAGGATGCTGCGAAGGCGCGTCGCGAGCTCTTCGCGCTCGACCATATCCAAGACGTCTCACTCATTAAGGACGAGAATAGATATCAAAACAAACCCACGGTCGTAGGAAAGTTTGGATATCGGATAGAGGCATATGATACGGCGCACCTCTCGGGGACAAATGCGATTGGTGTGATGACGGTCGTCGAAGATGGTACGCCGGTGAAGAAGGAGTACCGGACCTTTCGCATACGGGGCGTACAGCCCCGACGCCAAGGGTCGGGGTCCCGACCGAAAGCGTCGGGAAATAATGACGACATCGCCTCTTTGAAAGAGATTCTCTCGCGAAGGCTCAATCACCCTGAGTGGCAATTCCCCAAGGTGATCGTGGTAGACGGCGGGAAGACGCAGAAGAAGGCCGCAGAGACGGTGCTTGCGGAGGCGGGTCTAGAGATCCCGGTCGCGGCAGTGGTGAAGGACGAGCGGCATCGCCCGCGCGAGGTAATCGGCGCGCGCGCTGCAGGTATAAGCGAGGCAGACGCCGTGTTTGCGAACAGTGAGGCCCACCGCTTCTCGCTCTCGCGGCATCGTTATGCGCGATCGCGCGCGCTGCGCCCAAAGCCACGGTAAGGCAATTCTTGAGACACGCATAATTTTCTGCACCACAAGAGTACTTCTTGTTTTCTAATTCGCTTTGCTCATAAGAAAACAAAGTCGCTCAAAATTTGCTGTGTCTCGATTCGTCAATCTGCGACACGTCCAAGAATTGCCTTACCGTGGCTTTGGTATACTGGGAGCATGCAAACTATCGTCGGCGTGTTGCGGGGCGGGGTGTCGAAGGAGCACGAGGTCTCGCTCCGCTCTGGCGCGGCGATACTCGCGAATCTAAGCGAGGAGCGCTATCTCGCTCGGGATATCTATATCGACAAGAACGGGCAGTGGCACTATCGCGGTCGCGTAACCGCGCCCGAGCGCGTCTTGCGCCAACTCGACGTCGCGATCCTCCCGCTCCACGGAGAGTACGGCGAGTCGGGAGAGGTGCAGCAGCTCCTCGAGCGCTTCGGCGTCCCCTATGTTGGCGCCAACGCCTTCGGTTGTCACCATGCGATGCACAAGGTCATCGCCAAGGCGCGCGCGAGAGAAGAAGGGCTCCTCACGCCGGAGTTCCGGTATGCCGAGCATCTCGAAGAGAGCGAGGCGGTCGCACACGACATTGTCCGCAACTTTCACCAGCCGGTCGTGGTGAAGCCGGTTGGCTGGGGCTCTTCAGTCGGTGTGTCGATCGCAAGCGGGTATGTCGAGGTGCTTGCCGCTATCGAAGAGCTCTTCGCTCAAGGGGCGACGGGCGTCTTTGTCGAAGAGCTTATTCGCGGCAAGGAGGCGACCGCGGGCGTGGTCGAAGGGTTGCGCGGAGAAGCTCTCTACGCGCTCCCGCCGATTGAGATTATCCCGCCTCCGGATGCAGGTTTTTTCTCAGCGGATGTAAAATACACGGGCGAGACACGCGAGGTCTGCCCGGGCAACTTCTCCCGTGTCGAGACCGAAGAGCTCCAGAGGATGGCGAAGGTGATGCACCGCGCGCTCCATCAAAGGCACTATTCGCGAAGCGACTTTATCGTCACGCCGAAGGGGATCTACTTTCTCGAGACGAACAGTGCCGCCGCCGTCGGTCTCACGCCGCAGTCGCTTCTGCCGAAGTCTCTTGCCGCCATCGGCGTCTCCTTCAAAGATTTCCTCTCCCATCTGGTCAATCTCGCGCTCGGGCGGTAAGATACTCTCGCTGTAGTGGCGGGAAAGCGGACAGGAGGCAGGAATGATCAGCCTGCCGCGCCGATGACCAGTGTGTTCGAGGGTATGACTCGACACCCGGTGCTTGTAGAGACCGGTCCGATAGCAAGTAGGCTGGCGAAGCCGAAGAGACTTAGATAGGGTCAGCTACAGCAAAGCGGTACCGCGGCAGAGGTCTATCCCTCTCCGCGGTTTTTATTTTTAGTCAGATAATGATACCTTTATACATATGGGCCGTTAGCTCAGTTGGTAGAGCACCTCGTTTGCAACGAGGGGGTCGCAGGTTCGAATCCTGTACGGTCCACACTAGCAGACAAGGGCGATAGAATTAGGTCTTTCGCCTTGAAAACACGCGATAATTCAGGAGTTCCAAATTTTTTGCCGTCGAAGGTCGTACCTGACGGGAATTGGAACCATTGAAGCTTCGTTTGTGTTGATATCCCTGACTTTTTCCACACAGCGCTCGGCTGCTCCAGATACTCTGAGACGAATGCTACAGCTTCCTCGGGAGAGCCATTGAACGTTGCCTTAAGAGCAAGGGCTGTTCGCGTGGCTATTTCTGCCGCCTCAATACGTGCTAGTTCTCGCGTAAGTATGGCATCGCTCAGGACACCCTTAAGGTTTTTCTGTATGAGCGCGGTCTGCTGATCTTCCAGCTCCTTGAGGCGAGCCTCGAGCGCTTGAACTTCTTTTCGTTCATCTTCAGTAGCATGATGAAATTCACGCTCGACGAGTCGCTTCAGTTTCGTGATCTGTGAAGGCTCAAAGCGGTAGGAGTCCATATGCAATGCAAAGCGACGCTCTAGTTCGTCGCGTTCGTAGTTGCCACTCGCTCCATTGAAGCGATACGAGGGATATTTACCCTTCGCAAAGCTTCCAGTAAGTTTCAGGCCCGAAGGGTTTAATACGAAACGTCGTAGAGGAAATTCAGGATTGTCGGTTTTGTATTGCGCCACCTTGTGCCCCTTGTTCTTGAGAATACGTTGCACCTGAGCGAACAGATCTTCGCTCACTACGGCCTCGAACATTCCTTTGTGGCGTTCCCCAAACTTTTCAACCCAGCCCATATAAAGCTCGTTACGGAGCATTTCGTAGAAGTAATTTCTGGATGGAGGTCTACCGTTCTTCTTGAGTAATCCTTCTTTGCAGACCATCTTCCACACTTCATCGGTCGGATATATTGCCGTCGCAACGAGCTCAAACGCTCGTCTGACAAGGGGGGCCATCTCATTTGGTGCAATTGTTGCTTTGTCAGCGACACGCACATTTGACATGCCGACAGGAGCTCCCCAGACATAACGGCCTTCACGTACAGCCTCGCGCATCCCATTCGAGCATCGCTCCGCGCGTATGTCGTTGTCGAACTGTGCAATATTTGCCATGGTGTTCTCCATGAACCTTCCAACTGGTGTATCCTCGATCTGTTCACTTGTCGAACGTATGCTCACCCCATAACGTTTAAGCATGAGGCGTAATTGGCTATAGTCGTCGGTGTTGCGAGAGAGTCGATCAATCTTGTACACAATGATTGCGACGACAGCATTTTTCTTTTGAGAAGAGTATTCAAGAAGCTTAAGTAGCTCGGTGCGGTTCGCCGTCTTTGCGCTTTCACCTCGCTCTATAAACACTCGCGCAACGTCATAACCATTCTTATCTGCATACTCTCGACAAGCCCTCTCTTGAGTTACAAGCGAGTTGCCTTCTTCAGCCTGCTCGATTGTCGATACGCGACAATAGAGCACTGCCAGCTTCCTGTTAGCGGTTGTTGGTGCGTTCATGGTGTTTCTGTGCGAAGTAGGCCTCTACAAGAACCTCAGCAAGATATTCTAGTGCTTGATCTTCCGACGCAAAGCATGTTGATGACCTCTGGTCATTGTACCGTCTAGGCGTGATAACATCGACGGCCGTTTCCTCGGAAGAGTGAATTCGGTTCTTTAGGTTGTGTGCGGCTTGTTCCACCACCTAATTCTGGCGGATGAGTCGCTACAGCTGCACTACAGTTGACTACAGCGTGCGAGTGAAACGAGCTCTAACTTCTGAAAGATTTTTTCAGATATCAACTGTAGCTAGCGCTCTTCAATTTTTATATGCTCCTCAAGCCCATATCCTGGCTCGCTAACAATAAATGCCTTCTCGCCTAAGCCAATAGACTGGTGCACTGCCTTACGCAATTTGGACACCTCCACCGAGACATTTTCTGGAGTGGTGCCAATCTCCGTAGCTATGTCTTTTCTGTCTGTTTTACCATCGTGATTTGCAAAGAACTTGAGCAGTTTGTAGTTAACAGCATCTTTCTTGTGGAAACAAACGGCCACCTTATCTGACGGCTTATAGATCAGAGTTTCAGGAGTTAACCAGAAGATATGCTCTTTCTCAATGAGTAAATTATTGAGCTTATATTTCTCGGAATATCGTATCCGCCAAAAAAGCAAAGGGGCTTCCTCAGCGACGCTCTCGGATACTCCTGTTGCGGCATAAAACACACCCGAGCGTTTTCTGGTAGACGGCTTAATCGTCTCAAGTGTGAAGCGACCGTTCGATTTCTCCGTGGCTTGAGAAATAGCTAAAGCGATTTCTTCTTTTGCCGCCGCCATAAACACTGATGGGAAATTTATACTCAGGTCGTCCCATAAAACTAGTTCAAGCACCATGCCCTCACGAAGCTCTCCAGAGCCCTTTAAAGCCTCAATTTTGCCCTCAAGGGCCTCTAAAACCGCTCTTTGCGCTAGTTCTTGCACGATCATATTTATGCCCTTGACTGTAGCATGTTTACTGTATCCCGACGGTTCGCTATGGTATCGTTACAACGTGCAAACCGAATAGCCCGAAAGGGTAGAGACCTAAACCGAGTAGAAATGCTCGGCATGGTCTAGGAATCCCATGGAAGATACTGAACCCCGCGTTCAGCGACTCTTCCATGGGTCATGTTCCGAAAGGGGCATGGAGCCGCAAGGCTTAGCTGGCGCGGGGTTCTGTGCGTACCCGCGCCCAGCATTACAAACTCATACTGGCCGCTATGAAAAAACTATTTACGTTGGTTCTTGCAGTCATTTTTTTGATTCCCTCCGTATCGTCAGCCGCGGCCCTTACTTCTGAACAGGCGAGAAGTCTTATTCAAGTCGTCCAATCGTCTATCACTACTCCAGCAAGCGTTTTCGTTCCACTCATAACTGCTTTTTCAAGCATAACTATCATCCAAGCAGAGAGTCTGATAAACGTGGTCCAGCAATCACCCGCTACACCAGCAAGTGCTTTTGTAGACCTTTTAGTTTCTTTCACAGTAGATACGCCAGCTCTGGTTTCAGTGTTAGAACCAACTCCTATCCCCGTTCCTCCGCCGACCACGACGCTCGTACCGACACCAATAGAATCGGCTGCGATGCCCACGAACCAATCTAAAGCACGCATAGAAATCATAAATCCGATAGCGACCAAGGGCTTGAACAGGCCGCACAGCACCTCGCCCAATTTCGATCAGTATGGAAACCCCGAGAATGAGATATACATAGGCGCAGTCGTGTACGGCGAGGACGGGGAGCCAACAAGAACTGCTGTGGTGGAGGTAACGACCACGGACGCATCTCAGAATAAGATGATTAACGGTACAGGGAACGTAACGCCGATATATGTGAACGGGCAGAAGCGTCAGACGTCATTTTACCCCTTCAGTTACGAGATAAAGACCGTGGGCGAGCACTCCATCACATTCAGCACAAACGGACTTACGACTAGTACGAATTTCACTGCGAAATAGTCTATGGAATGGATACTCATCATTGCGGTAGTGATAATAGGCCTTATGGCCTTCGGGCAGAAAATGGCCATAGAAAACATAGAACAGCGGTTGGAAGATCTCGAGGAAGAAAAGGACGTTGACCACAGACCAAAGTCGAGTGCATAGGATATGGAGAGTTATAGAGGTGGACAGTGGGTCTGCCAAGCAGAGAACTACTGACCACTCTTGAAGAGATTATCTAGATGAGGGGTAAGCTCGAGTAGGGCCCAGATGCCACCAACTAAACCCGCTACTCCGAGTGGTTTCAAGTATTTTGCCCATTCGACGAAAAGTCCGTCCACACCCTTAAACTTGAGACCTTTCTCCGTAATGGTCAGAAATATCCTTTCTTCTGAATCTTCATCTAAGAATCCATTCTTAATACATGCTTCAATGAGGTTGTTAACAAAGTCCGATTTCTTCGTGCTCTCTACGCCATATGAAGGTATCGTTCCGTGTGGGTTTTTCACCTTACCCGCAAGATGCTTTTCGGCTTGATTCCCGTACTTGTCGAATAGGTGAGCCCAAAGATGCTGTCTCCAAACCCGCCTTGGTTTAGGTGTACCCGTAGTCTTGTCGAAAGCAGATGTGTGGTCATGGAAGAAAGCCTCCTCGAGATGAGCCATAGTTTCAACGGATTCCATTATTGCGGTGTGGTCTCCCTGATGAATGAAGTCAGAAAAAGCGTCTTCAGTGAGATTCTTGTGGAATAGCCTAACCGCTCCCCACATCTGCCATATGAGTTCCATATCTTTGTGTGTGGCTTTATTCTAGCAAAGATTTTCATAATGGGACGGCATCACAGCGGTATTGAGAAAGGCACCTAAAATGACTCTAGAACTAGGAGTTTTTGACTCGCTAAAATCCTCATTTTGTGTAAAGAAATTCGGGGTTTTCACTCCGTAAATTGATGGTTATTTCTGACCAAAGATGAAAATAATGGCTCTACTAAAGGTTAGAAATGACAATCCCTCTGTTAGAGTTTCTGGAGTGAGTTTCCGTACATTCTTCGTCCGAGTTTCGCGAGTTCACCCACTTGTGAAACCGAGAGCCCATCGCCACTTATTCGGTTCTGCCAAGCCATTGTACAATGGCTCGATGATGCTCGCAGATCGCTAAACTATAAAATGAGGCGTTTTTACACAACAGCCGCCTGGAAACGCTTCTCCGCGATGAAGGCAAGGTATGCCGCCAAGAGGCATACTTCTAAATGGAAGAATAGAAAAAGGTCGAGAATAGCAGTAAGTTATAGCGTTTTTCGGGAAAAGCGCAGACGTGCTCAACAGCCGTTCATACGGCTTGTTGCCCCAAAACAATTCTCCCTCATAAGTAATACGAACGAAGTGCTTAAGTATTTTGAGAGCGCCGAGCGCATGTTTGCGAAGGGAGAAAATGTCGGTTTTGATATTTCTGAAGTGGAGATTTTAACTGCAGACGCTATTGCTCTTTTGGTGGCGAGCATTAAAGACAGTGACTTCACACACGGTGGGAACTACAGGGGAACTGCTCCCGCTAAGCCAGAGCTAAATAAGCTCTTCATGGAATCTGGATTTTTGGAACACGTTCGTCATGACTGGAACGATGCGCACATCAACAAAGAAAATCTCCTCCACAAGGAGGATAACTTTAAAGTTTCTCCCAAGATAGCCAAAAGTGCATCCTTAACTGGTATTCGCCATGTATCGCAGAATTCTCGACCATTTGAGGCTCTATACGAGATATTAATTGAGTGTATGTCGAATACGAACAACCATGCCGATCTTTCCAGCGCAGGAAAATGCAAGTGGTGGATATACGTTTACAGCAATCCGAATGAAAAAGTGTCCTCGTACTCTTTCGTGGACGTGGGTGTGGGCATCTTTAAAAGCGCCGTTATTCAAGATAAAATAAAACAACGCTTGAAAGGTACCGTGCTTTACCCCAACATAAAGTTGGTACCAGAACTACTCAGCGGCAAGCTTCAGTCGCGTATAGATAAGGATAACGCCCTCCGCGGCAAAGGTATTCCACAAATCATCGACCACTCAAAATCGCCTAGATTCAGATCCTTTTATATCATCACGAATGATGTTAGAATCGACTTGAAAACTGGAACAAGTGAACAGCTTAACCACAACTTAAACGGCACATTCCTTCATTGGGAATTAGTCAAATAATCCATGGAAATCGCAGACAAAATCATTATCGCGAAAGACTTTGCCGACAACCTTGGGGCAAGGTATCGAAAGGATGGAGAGAATTCTGGCCAGCAATTTCTGGAGGAAATACTTCAAGCAAAGTTTGAGAAAGCCGCAAAGGGAAACTACATTCTTTTCATCGATCTAGATAAGGTGTGGGGCTATCCATCCTCTTTTGTTTCTGGTTCTTTTGGGAAGCTTTCTACCACGCACGGTGGCGCAGATGTTCTGTTGAAGCATATACAGTTCAAGTCTGACGAGAATCCAATACGCCTCGAAAAGATTCTCAATGAAATAAAAAATCCACGCAAAGTATGAGCTCCAAGGGGATCATCGTAGCGCTCGGAGTAGGTGTCGTCTTCGGAGTAGGCGCTCTCTTTGGTTTCTCGGTCCTCCATTTTCCATTTATAAAGTTCGACTCTGAAGTAAAGATATTTGATGTATTGAACTTTCTTCTTGCATTGGGTCTTGGTCTGTGGGTTCCTTTCATAATCAAGAAAGCAATTGACGATAACAGAGATATCAAAGCATACGTCGTGGACGATTTGAAAGCTTTGATTATCAGCATCTCCAAAGTGAAGGACATCATATCTACTGCGTACGGAGTGGGAACTTTTACAACAGCAGATCGCGATAGCATCGTCCTCGCATTCCACTTTTTAGAATTGGAGGTCTCCTCTATCGAGGAACAAGTAAAGATTTCTTTTCCTCGAAAAGCTTCAGCATTGGCGGCAGAACTAAAGAAGCTCTTGATGGAGTATCAGGACTACCTTACTGCTGGAGAACTTATGCTTTCAAGTTTTCAGAGCATAAACGACCGCTTCCATAAAGAACATGGTACTGAGTATTCAAAAATTGAGACGGGTATTAAAACCCTCGTCCATAAGATTTATAAGCTCTAGCCAACCCCTAATTATCGCCTGGGAGGGCCACGGTGATCTGGTAGAAGGACGGGGTGAACTCCATGAACTGGCGGTTGTTGAGAGTATCCTAATTCATTACAGTACTAGCGTAAGACCCTCGAATGCTCACCAAAACCAGCCTTTTCGACCCCTCTTAAGATTTCAGAGAGCTGGAACGCCTCTAGCGCGAAGGAGTTCCAGAATGTTAAGCTAGAGTCCACAAAACAAAGGAGCCGGATGCGAAAGCGTCCGGCGACTATTGTTTTGTAGGGCCGTACAGGATTCGAAAGACGGAGCGGGGTACCCGCCGAGCACGGCGGGTCGCGAGTCGCGGACACGACCAAAACCGAGCGACGGCGAGGTTTTGAGTTGCGGAAGAAAAGCGTAATCGCGGTCCTGTACGGTCCACCCAGGTGAAATATCTATCCGATTTTGGAGTATTATATAGCGCATGAGAAGCAACACCACACTCTTGCTCGCAGGGTTTCTGGCGCTTGTCGCACTGGTCGGCGCTCTCCTGTACGAGCAGGGCCAGATTACGCGCCTCTCGCGTTCGGTTACTGATCTGCAAATCTCTATCGGCGAGCTTGCAAACACCGCCAGCCTAACCGCCTCAAGTACTGCGGCGAACATCGCCGAGCTCGCGCGGCGCCAGCAGGTCGCACAGAAGTCGCAGAGCCAATCGCTACAAGACGCAGTCGCGAGAGTGACTCCCGCTGTCGTCTCAATCGTCGAGACCCGCGTCGTGCCGAAGCTCCAGGTGACCTATGAGAATCCGTTTGGTAATGATCCGTTCTTCCAAGGCTTCGGGCTGCAAGTGCCGGTCTATCAGCAGGTTGGGACGACGACGCAGCAAGTCTCTGCCGGCACCGGCTTCATCGTGCGTAGTAGCGGCTACATCATCACCAACAAGCACGTCGTACCAGACGCGAACGCGACGTACACCGTGCTGCTTGCAAGCGGCAAACAGAAGAGCGGTACGGTGGTCTGGCGCTCTCCGACACAAGACCTCGCGATCGTGAAGATCGAGGGGAGTGGATACTCAAGCGTGCCGCTCGACTCGTCGAGCCCGCAGCTTGCGCAGTCGGTCTTTGCCGTAGGGAATGCGCTCGGGCAGTACAGCAACTCAGTGTCGGTCGGTGTCATCTCGGGGCTCGACCGTACCATTACGGCTGCAAACGATCAGGGCGGCACTGAGACCTTGAAGGGCGTGATCCAGACCGACGCGGCTATTAACCCGGGCAATTCAGGCGGCCCTTTGGTCAATCTCTCGGGTGAGGCGATCGGCGTAAACGTGGCGATGGTGCAGGGCTCTCAGAACATCGGCTTCTCACTCCCGATCAGGGAGGTGATACTCACGCTCGCTAATCTGGGAATATAGCTCGATATCTGGTATCGTGAGGTGTGCACGCGCTCTTAGCTCAGCCCCGACGTCACAGTCGGGGAGCCGACCGAGAGCGTCGGCTTTGGTTAGGATAGTTCGCGCTCTTAGCTCAGTTGGTTAGAGCGTACGCTTCACACGCGTAAGGTCGCAGGTTCAATCCCTGCAGAGCGCACAAGCAAGCAAAAAGCGAACTGCTTAGCTTTTTGCTTGCGTGTGCGGGCCGGAGCGCGACCTAAATCTCTTGAGCGAAGCGATTAGAGATTGGAAGTACTCCTGTGGTGATGTTTTGTCAGCAGACAAAACCGCGAGGCAGGGTCGTGAAAATTTGCGAGTGACGACGAGCAAATTATTCCTGACCACAAAACGGGAGGTGTTCTGTGTCGGGCCGGAGTATGCCGGTAGTACGCACGATTCGGGTTCGTGTAGACCGGGTTCAATTCCCGGCGGCCCGACAGAGAACATCTCCTCAAGCGGGCCGTAGTATACCGGCAGTACGTATCCATGGGGTGGATATAGACCGGGTTCAATTCCCGGCGGCCCGATGAAAACCATTTTCGTTTGTGATAGAATCGCCCGTACGGGCCATTAGCTCAACTGGTAGAGCGCGTCATTCGCATTGACGAGGTAAGCGGTTCGACTCCGCTATGGTCCACAAAAGATTTGTAGTAGAGTGGGGAAGAAGGGGCCTATAGTTCAGCGGTAGAACGCGTCCATGGCATGGACGAGGTCGGAGTTCGACTCTCCGTAGGTCCACCAAATTTGATTTGATTCGGAATTAGCCACGTCCGCGCCTACGGCGCGGGCGTGAGCAGGCATTCCCGCCAAGAATTGCCAAGGCATTTTGAAATCCGAAGAAAGCACGCCCGCCGCAAGGCGGCGGTTCGAGCCGATACGAACAAGAAAATCTTTTTGTTCTCCCAGATTTTCTTGTTCGATGAGATTAACGGCTTGGTTGGCCTCTATAATCCAGTTTCGCATGAGTTCGAGCCAATGATTACCTTTGCGTTCAAAATCGCTCAATTTCTCCTCCAGCGTGCGTTTTTCCGCCATTAACGCGTTCTTGCGCTCCAGATAGTCGCCAAGCTCCAGTGCTTCCGCTAGATAGGCGTCTGTGAGGCGAGATACGCGCGTTGAAATGGCGGAAATATCGTTTTTAAGATTTTGAACGAAAAG
>JBAYJI010000019.1:0-15137 GCA_041665205.1 Minisyncoccota bacterium
AGGGATCCCGGCAGCGACATAACGCACGAGGTAGCGATGGAAGTCGTCTCGTATGTGCGGGTCACCGAGCTTCTCGACCACGGCGAGCGCATTCTTGATCCCCTTCTCCTCCATCGTCTTGCGCAGATTGTCGATTGCGTTCGCACCCTCGCCGAGATTGAGCTCGGCGAGGATCGCCTCCGCCTCGCTCTCCTTGGTCGCCTCGCTTATTTGGTACTCGCTTGCGAGCACCTCCTCCGACGCGGCGCGGTGCGCGTGGATCCTTTCAGACACGATATACGCGCGATCGGTTTCGTCGGGCACCACGCCGCGCTCGGCGACCTCGGCCTCCTTGCGCATCACCTGCTCACGCAAGTAGGCAAGCTCTTCTTCAGGCGTGGACAACGTAGGTGCTTGTTCCATTTCTAACAAGTATACTCTATGGGAATGCTTGAATTCTTGTACGCGTGTATAAATCTCGATCCGATTGCCATCATTAAGACCGGCAGCTACGTCGGCATCGCATTCCTCGTCTTCGCTGAGAGCGGCCTCTTGATCGGTATCTTCCTCCCCGGCGACTCACTCCTCTTTGCCGCAGGGCTCCTCTCCGCAGGGGGCTTCCTCTCCTTCGGACCGCTGGTCCTCTTCATCGTCATCGCGGCGATAGTTGGCGACTCGGTCGGCTACTGGTTCGGCGCGAACGTCGGTGTGAACTTCTTCAAACGTAAAGATTCGTTCTTCTTCAAGCAAGAATATTTAAAGCGCACTGAGCGATTCTTCCAGAAGTACGGCGGGCGCGCCGTCGTGCTCGCGCGCTTCGTCCCTATCGTGCGCACGCTCGCGCCAATCCTCGCCGGCATCGGCAGCATGACCTATGGAGAGTTCCTCCGCTACAACGTGCTCGGCGGCCTCCTCTGGGGCGTCGGGATGGTCTCGCTCGGATACTTCCTCGGTACGGTGATCCCGAACAGCGAGAGCTATATCCTCCCTATTTCACTCGTCATCATTGTCCTCTCCTTCCTCCCCATTCTCCTCAATGTCGCGCGCGGCAAGCGCGCGGTCTAAGCACGCTTCGTTGTAGCCTTCTTGGCACGAGCCACCGCCTTCTTCGCTGTACGCCTCGTCTCGCTCCGTATCACGTCCCAGTTCGCTTTAAGCTCCTTCGCGGCACGCTTCACCTCTTCGACGTCTACCGAGCGGACACTCTGATAGGTCTTCGCTACGCGATCGACCACTGCGGCAAATGCCTTCGGACTTACCTTCTCGAGACGCTTTGTCTCCCGTATCACTTCGTTCTTCATCGCGGTCGCCCACTTCGCGGCGATCTTGCGGTGGCTCTTCGCTTTTGCACTACCGTAGAAGTAGTAGCCGGCAGCTGCCGCAGCAGTGCCCGCAGCGAGCAGTCCTGCGCCAATCTTGAGTACGGTCTTCTGTGTGGGTGTCGCCCCCTTCTGAGCAGATATTTCTTTTTTCATAGCGGTTGAGATTAGCGGGATGATAAGAAAGGTGCATCAGGCCTTCTTTGATGCTCTCTTTACTCTGGTGCCGAAGAAGTCGAACAATGATTTCAACCTTCCCTTCCCGCGCCGGATATCGGCACGCACGCCGGCGAGATCGGCTCGGATACTGTCGCTCTCAAGTGAGACTTGCCCCGAGATATGTTCGATGTGCGCGAGGACGCGCGAGACTTGCCACAGCGCATACACGCAGAGAGAACCGCAGAGCACAACCGCTATCGTTGTTACAAAAAAGAATACGTCCATTTTGAGAATCTCATTCATGACGTATGTGCGACTTGTACAGCACCTTCAGCTTCTCAAGCCCTCGGTGCAACTGTACGGCGATCGTGTTCTTAGACTGCCCGGTGATGAGCGACATTTCTGCAAGCGAAAGGTCTTGAATATATCGCATGCGCATCACCTTCTGATACCGCTCGGGGAGCTGTTGGATCAGGAGGAGCGCGGCCTTTCCGTCCATCTTATTCACGAGACGTTCAGTGGTATCTTCGCCGGGCTCGTATCCCTTCTCGAGGAGCACGTCGAGCGAGGAGGTCTTGCGCTTGCGGTACTCGTCGACGATGAGGTTGTTGAGCACGTGATATAGAAAGGCCTTCATCACATCGATCTTCCCTCCCTTCACGAGATACTTCCATGTCTTCATGAAGGTGTCCTGCACGAGATCCTCACCCGTCGCGTGATTGTGCGTCTTGAAAAAGGCATGTGCGTTCAACCCCTTTGAGAAGGCACTGTGCGCAGTACTTAGCACCGCTTGGCGCCGTTTCGTCTCTTTTCGAGTAGGGGTCATAGGTATAGAGAGAGCCGACCGACACGGTACGTTATGACAGAGACATTACAGCGGCCGGTGTATCTCGAGGGAGGAGTGTGCACCCATCCGTATTACAGTGATGTTGCACGAGGGAGGAAGTACCGTGTTGTCAGTATACGCCATTAGGTTATTCGTGGCGAACCTGCAATACTCCAGGCACTCCCACGGCTCTAGTACTAACGGGCCTTCTCGACAACGGGGCCACACCTTCTCCAAATGAAAACACAAAAAACTATACTCATCATAGAGGACGAAAAAAGCCTCCGCGGCGCCCTCGTAGACATCCTTCACCGTAAGGGCTTCTTCTCTCTTGAGGCACGCAACGGCCGCGAAGGTGTGGATCTCGCACTCGGGAACCATCCCGATCTCATACTCCTTGACCTCATCATGCCGGAGATGGACGGCAACACCGCACTGAAGAAGATCCGGGAAGACGCGTGGGGGAAAGAGGTCCCCACTATCATTTTGACTAACCTAAGTGCAACCAATGAACTCTCTGCAAATGACGCGGTGACCCACTACCTTATCAAGTCAGACTGGAAGCTCCATGACATCGTACGCAAGATCGAGGAGATACTCGCATGAACAAGAAAGCTCCTCCGTCGCTGTCCGATAAGATAATCTTAAACCTCAAAGTCCTGGCCGAAGAGAAGGAGAGCGTGAGGCGCAAGCTCGCGGTGACGGCAGCGAAGCTAGTCGTAACCGCCGAGAAGCTTGCAGCCACGGCGAGAGAAAAAGAGAGTGTGAGGCGCAAGCTCGCGGTGACCGCTGCAAAGCTAGCCGTAACCGCACGAGAAAAAGAGAGTGTGAGGCGTAAGCTTGCCGTAACCGCCGAGAAGCTGAGACGAGCCTACGAGACACTCGAAAAGAAGGTCCGCGAACGTACCAAGAGCCTTGAGATGGCCCGCGCAAAAGAGGAGGCAATACTCCTCTCGATCGGCGACGGACTCCTCGCGACAGACGAAAAAGGAAATATCATTTTCATAAATAAGACGGCTGAGCACCTGCTCGGCAAGAAGAGTAAAGATGTGGTGGGCAAGAACTTCGCAGCCGTAATCCCGCTCGAAGATGAAAAGGGGGTAACGATCCCCCTCGAGAAGCACCCGGTCAATATGGTCTTGGTGGCAGGCGTCACGACAGCGGCGCTCCCGGCGGTCTACTATAAACGCAAGGACAAGAAGCGCTCTCCGCTGTCGATCATGGCCACGCCCGTTATCCTCGACCGTAAGGTGATCGGCACCATCAAGGTCTTTCGCGACATCACCTACGAACGAGAAATCGACAAGGCGAAGACCGAGTTCGTCTCACTCGCGAGTCACCAACTCCGCACTCCCCTCTCTACCGTCAACTGGTACGCGGAGATGCTCCTTGCAGGAGATGTGGGCGCCCTGAACGAGAAGCAGCAAAAGTATCTCGACGAGGTGTACCGCAGCAATCAGCGGATGGTCGAGCTCGTGAATGCGCTCTTAGACGTCGCCTCGCTCGAGCTCGGGACATTCATCATCGATCCTGAACCGACCGATATCTGCGCCCTTAGCGAAAACGTTATCGACGAACAGCGGCCGCAGATTATGACCCGTAAATTGCAGTTCTCTTTCTCGTGCGCAAAAAATATTTCACTCATGCAGGCTGACCCGAAGCTCCTGCGCATGGTGATACAAAACATCTTGTCGAACGCGGTGAAGTACACCGCCGAGGGCGGTACGATTGACCTCACCATCACGCTCGCAGACAAGAAGAATGTCCTCCTGAAGCTCTCTGACACGGGCTACGGGATACCGAAGAATCAGCAGAACAGAATATTCACCAAGCTGTTTCGCGCTGACAACGTGAGAGACAAGGATACCGACGGGACAGGCCTTGGTCTCTACATCGTGAAGTCGATTGTTGAGAACTCCGGCGGGAATGTACGCTTCGTCTCTTCAGAGAAAGGCACAACCTTCTACGTGTCGCTCCCCCTCAACGGGATGAAAGAATCCCCGACTGAGGGCGGCATCAGGTAGAGTGAACCCTATGATTAAAAAACCCCTACATCCAAAGACGATCCTCGTGATAGAAGACGAGCGGCCTCTACTCGAGGCGATTCACGCGAAGCTCGAGAAAAACGGCTTTGGCGTTATCTCTGCGCGGAGCGTTGAACAGGCGTTTAACGCGCACGTCGGCAAGGACGGCCTGGACGCCGTCACGGTCCGCAGCATCACGCAGGCACTCGCCTATCTCGAGAGCCTCGAGCGCGTCGACGCAGTCTGGCTCGATCATCATCTCGTGGGCAAAGAGGACGGTCTCGACTTCGTGACGAAGTTCAAGGCAAACGGCGGGAGGTGGAACAAGATCCCTGTCTTTGTCGTGAGCAACGCCGCGAGCCCGCGGACCATACAAGCCTATATGCGCGCGGGCGTGAGCAAGTATTACGTAAAGTCTGACCATCGGCTTGATGAGATCGTCGCCGACATCGCAGCGTTTCTCAAGCATCCACAATAGAAGTTGTATCTCCCCACTTCGCCGCTGTATCTCCCCTGACTCGATACAACGGCTTGTTCGGAGAACAAGAATACGAAGACGCAGTCTTGTTTCCTCACTTCGCCGCTGTAATATCTCCCTCCTCCCGGCGGCCTCTGTAGTATATGAACATACTACACAAAGCCACCAAAGATATATCAAGAGGGTCCCTGCTTGCCATACTCGTTCTCGGAGCCGTTCTTACGTTCGTCGGAGCAGAAATGGCGAAGGCAGCTTCGCCGGTAGGCCTCGGCACCGCCGACAGCTTCGCCGTGCTCGCCGGCTCATTTATCACTGCGAGTACCCCTTCTGTCGTGAGTGGAGATGTCGGATTGAGCCCGGCCGCCGGCACCCTCTATACCGGACTCACTACGGGAATGGTTACCGGCACAATATACGCAGTCGATGCTACCGGTCCTGCCGGTGGTGCGGGAAATAACCCCGGTCTCCTCACGACCGCAAAAGCGAACCTCGATACAGCTTATGCCGCCGCCGCGGGACAAACACCATCGGTCACCGTTCTTGCGAGCTCAATCGACTCCTTCTCTGGTACTGGAGGTACCCTCACACCGGGCGTGTACACCTCTGCTTCCACAATGGGGATCACAGGGACACTGACCCTCGACGGTGGTGGCGATCCGAACGCGACCTTCATCTTTCAGTCAGGCTCCTCTCTCACAACCGCGTCAGCAAGCCAGGTGGTACTGACGAACGGTACGCAAGCATGCAACGTGTTCTGGCAAGTTGGCAGCTCTGCGACGCTCGGGACGGGTACCCTTTTTAAGGGGAGCATCTTGGCCTTCTCTTCAATCACCGACAGCGGCAGTTCAGTAATCGAAGGGAGACTCCTCGCACGAGGGGCTGCCGTTACGATAAACGATACTCGCATCACCACGCCGACCTGCGTGACTCCCTCGACCGCAGTCGCCTTCCCGGGTGCAGGCGCGGGTGCTGATTATTGGGGGACCCTGCCGCTTATCAACGTCGTAAAGGTGCCGAGCCCGCTCTCTCTCCCGACTGGCGCCGGACCGGTCACCTACACGTACACCGTGACGAACATCGGCAAGGTCCCGCTCGCTACCGTATGGGTCAAGGACAACAAGTGCGCCGCGGTGCAATACGTCTCTGGCGACAGCAACAGTGACGCGAAGCTTGATCTCGCCGAGACCTGGACGTACCAGTGTACGAAGACTGTCTCACAGACCGAGACGAACACGGCAACCGCTCACGGATATTCTAATAGCGTCGACGTCTACGACACGGCCAATGCAACCGTCGTCGTCGGTACGTCAGTCGTACCGCCACTGATCCACCTGGTAAAGGTACCGAGTGTGTCTTCCCTCCCTGCGCTCGGCGGCCACGTGACCTACTTCTACTCAGTAACAAACCCGGGCGTCGCACCCCTAAGCAACGTCAGTATCACTGACAATAAGTGTACGGGCCTCCCCGGCCGCGTAGTGGGGCACCCAGGAGACCTCAACAAGAACAATCTGCTCGACCCGGGAGAGACGTTCCACTTCACCTGTGAATCAAACCTCACCGAGACCACGACAAACCTCGGTACCGCTGAAGGTCATGCAAACGGTTTGACGGCAATCGACTACTCCTCTGCGACCGTCGTTGTCGCTCCGCCAGGACTGCCGAACGCTGGCCTCCCCCCTCAAGAAGGAGCGAGTAGCAACGCCGTTCTCGCCGCCCTTATGTTCGCACTCGCCACACTCTCACTTGGCGTGATAGCAAAGAAGCGCTCACTCTAGATGAAATCAAAAGATGCGCGCGCATGGATATCGCTCGGTATCGTTCTACTCGGAGTCTCGTTCTACTCCTTCGTCAGTCTCGTCCGAGAGAAGGACGCTGAGCCCGTCCTCGCTTCAGCAGGACACGTCGTCACTCTCTCAGGTCTCCCGGTGCGCGTCACTATCCCGAAGATTCGTGTTGATGCCACTGTCGAGACAGTAGGCCTCACTCCCACAGGAGACGTCGACACGCCAAAGGACCCGGCTCGTGCCGCATGGTTTGCCGCAGGGCCTCGCCCGGGAGAAGTCGGCAGCGCGGTTGTGGTCGGACACTTCGGGTGGAGGGACAATACACCGGCGGTGTTCGACGACCTGCACACCTTGGCCAAAGGCGACCTGCTCTACGTCGAAGACGACAAGGGGGCGACAATCACCTTTGTCGTACGCGAGCTCCGACGCTACGCTCCCGCGAGCGATTCGTCGTACGTGTTTCTCTCAAACGACGGAAAGGCGCACCTTAATCTCATCACTTGCGAAGGCGTGTGGGACGCAGCCTCGAAGAGCTACTCGAAGCGGCTGGTCGTCTTTACCGACGAGGTGACCTAGATACCCAGCCCGCCGAGCGTGGTCGTGTAGGAGCTGATGAATGCAGGGATTGCAAAGGCGAGCCCGATAAGCGGGAGCACGATAAGGGCGACGGTGATGACACCGGTCCAGAAGAGATACTTGCGCGTCGACTCTGCTGCTTGATACGCCCTCTCTGCGAGGGAGCGTATCTCGTCGAGCTTCGCGGCGAGTTCAGGATCAATCATGACTCCAGAGATTGAAGACCCAATTCACTACCGAGAGTGCGAGAGCGAAAAGGAGCGCGATCCAGAACCCGGGCACCACGAATCCCGGGACAATGGCAGAGGCGAGCATTACCAGGAGTGCATTGATGACGAAAGAGAAGAGTCCGAGCGTGAGGATCGTGATCGGGAGTGTGAGGATAAAGATAATGGGGCGGATGAAGAGGTTCAGTGCACCGAGCACAACGGCGGCGATAAGCGCTCCGGTCGGCGTCACGATAACTCCGGGTACAATATACGCCGCAATCAAAATCGCGAGCGTCGAGATGAGCCAATGGAAAAATATTTTCATACCAGAATTATACCAGGTGCACGACGAGATACATGAGCGCCGCACCGAGGAGCGTCATCACGGTCGTGAGCACACGCGGGTGGCGATGATGGCTCTCAGGGATCAGATCGCTCGCAGAGAGGTAGAGGAAGGTGCCGACAAAGACAGAGAGGATGAGCCCGATGTAGGCCTCGGGGATGACAAAGAGGAGTGTCGAGGCGGCACCGAGCGCCGGCGCCGCTGCGTCGACAAAGAGCCACTTGCAGGCGCTCCGCCAACTCCCGCCGTTCTTGAGGACAAGATTCACCGTATTGATGCCGTCTGAGAAGTCGTGCGTCAGCACCGCCGCCGCAACGACCACCCCGACTGCCGGAGAGGCCTGAAAGCCGATGCCGATCGCCATACCGTCGAGATAGCTGTGCGTCGCGAGCGTTAGTGCGCCGAAAAATCCGCGCGGGGTGCTCTCTTCGCCTGCTCCGTGAGATTGCATTTCTATCTCATCGGGGTGCGTATGGAGGAGGATCAGCCGGTCGAGGATAAAGTACCCGAAGAAGCCCAACGCGATAAAGAGAGCGAGCGTCTCGGCGCTGTAGTAGGCGATGCCGAGACTGATCGCCTCAGGGAGAAGATCGAAGAGGGCGAGACCGGCGACCGCGCCTGCCGAGAAGCCGAGGATTAGGTGCAGCTTGTCGCGAAACCGGAGCGCGAAGGATCCGCCGACAAAGGTGGCAAGCGAGGCGGCCAGAGAGACCAGAAAGACGTTCATCCCTCCATGATACACCAACGCGCGACAGGCAGAGCCTGTCGCGCGTTGTACCTACCGCAAGCTTATTTCAAGAGCGGGTCGATCACCGACTGAAGCGCCGCGTAGCCAACGGCTCCGGGGATCAGTTGTGTGCCGATGATAAACGAGGGGGTGGCGTTCACACCCATCTTCTGTGCCTCAGCGCGATCAGCGTCTACCTCTGCCTGATAGGTCGCCGTGTTCGCCTTCACGTCTGCGGCAATCTTTGCAGCATCGAGACCGGCGATAGTTGCACTGAGCTTGTCGATCGAGGCTGCGTCGCCGAAGCCCTGATCCCCTTCTTCGTCCTGAGCGGTATACATCGCCGTGCGCCATGCGAAGTACTGCTCCGGATAGAGCTTCCACACCGAGCGGTTGTAGAGCGCTGCGGTGACCGAGTCTTGACCGAGGAAGACGAAGTCCATAAAGACGATCCTCACCTTGCCTGTGTCGACGTAGTTCTTGATCACCTCAGGGAGTGCCGGCACGATCGGGATCTGTGGGATACCGCCCACCTCGACTGCCTTGCAGTACGGGCACTGGAAGTCGCTCCAGAAGGCGATCGTGACTGATGCGTCTGCCCTCCCGATAAAGGGATCACCGTCCGTCTTCACATTTTTAATATCTACCTTGGCGGCTGTCGGCGGTGCGCCTGCGGGGCCGGTGGCCGGCCGTGAGCCGTTCCAGACGACTGCGCCTGCAATAAGCAGCCCTGCGACGACAACTGCAATTGGTAAGAATTTGTTGTTTTCATTGGTATCCATATGGGGACGATTATAGCACGGCCTTTTTGAGGTCAATAAAGTCCTTATCATTGAGCGGCTTTTTGTAGAGTTCGTTCACAATCCAGAGCCCGCTCTCGCGTATTTTCTCTTTGGGCGAAGAATTGCCAAGCCACGTCTTGCTCGGTTTGCAATCATCGCAGAGCGATATAGTCGAGATGACTCGCGACTCAAGACGGAGCCGTTCTTCTTTTGTATCGACGCTGACGACCGCGAAACTCATATTCTGTTGCAAATAATTCGAGACCCGCTTCTCGACTGACTCCAGCTTCTTTGTATCGATACGCCGCCCATGCTCCGCGCGCGCGACGGCCGGTGTGAGGTCAATCTCCCAATCAGACAAAAAGGGATCGCTATCGCACGCAAGAAGTGCTCGGCCGATATTCTTGCGGAATATACTTCGATCCTTATTGGGCGTAACAAAGTGTTGTTTGAGACGCGAGAGGAGCTGACCTTCTCCCGTATGTGTGCCGACACGCACGATGCGTGCGCCGCCGTGCCCCCTCTCCCCTTTTTCAAATAAGAAATAAATGCCGTTTTTTGGTATCAGTTTTGCATCAAACGGAAAGCGATGTGTCTCCAGCGTACGCACCCATTCGTGCAGTGACTGGCAGCTGGTCATACGAGTGCACGCTTTAAGAACTGCAGCTGCCGCCCGAGGCCGAGTCCCTCAAGCGGCACACGCGTATGCCGCAGGCTCGGCATAATAAACCGTCGGTAGCGCTCCCCGGCTAAAAAGATGACCTCGTCATGTTCAAGATCTGCCACCCGACGTAATTGCACGAGCACCTTTTTGGCCCACGCTTTAATCGCTACAACTTTTTTCGTATTCAACGTCTCGTTGTAGGGCGCGAGCTTTTTACTGAGCGGCACGAGCCCGTGCTTGGCAGAGAGGATATACATCGCATCGGGCTTGAGCGACTCGGCGTAGGCGAGATTGAGTCTGAAAAGTGGGCTCGTATATAGATCGCGCGCTTTTGCGGGAGACTTTTGCTTCATGCTCACGCACGATATGAGGACAATTCGGCGCATAGGAGAAGCATACTACGCCTTCTTCCATTCGGTCTTAACCCCTCTCCGGCGTGCGTCCGCCATTTCTAGCTCTTCATAGATGCCGCCGATGAGATCATGCTGCTTCGCCTCTTCGAGGCTGACCCACGCTGACTTATCGGTCTCACTCTCCTGGAGCACGACCTCCCCGCTCTCCCAGTCAGCCATACAAGAGATAACGAGCGAGGGTGCGCCGTCAGCGTGGATGGTCGCGAGCGAGGTCACGTATTCGATATTCTTAATCTCAAGCCCCGTCTCCTCGCGCACTTCTCGCCGCAGCACCTGCTCTAACACGTTGTACCAATAGTCCTTGGTATCTTTCGGCAGGTTCACATAGTCGCTCGTCTCGAGCTTGCCGCCCGGCACCGTCCACATCCCGCCGAAGCGCTTCTTCAAGGGCGACCGTCGCGTGATCAAGTACTTCCCGTCTTTCACAATAATCGCGGTGATAACAACCTCATGCAGCAATTGCGGCTTTGATTCCATGGCGTAAGTATAGCGCCCGCTGACGCGTCTTGACCTAGTCATATTGATATGCTATAATGGAGCGAGCGTAGAAATTGGCTCAGAGCCAGCTTCTGCATTCGGTCTTTCTACTGACCATAACCAATTCGACAGGAGGGCGCGGTGGAAACAGTCAATGTTGTAGCCGGTATAGTTTTCTGTACCGGTTTCATCCCCTACGCGCTCGCTATTCTTGGGCGCGATGTTCGATTCCGCAAGATTGAACCAGCAAAACCTGCAAAGATGTCATGGATTATCTGGGCCAGTCTCGACTCCATCACTCTCGTTGGCATGTATTTCAAACATACGGTCAACGGACAAATTCTTGGAGCCGTACTCGGGGCATGGATGATTGTTGCACTCGCGGTTAAGTTCGGTACTTCGGGTTGGACCAAGCTCGATAAGTGGTGTCTCAGCGGTGCCATTATCGGTATCGTTCTGTGGAAAGTGTCCGGTGAGGCGAACTTCGGTATCGTTATGTGCAACCTCATCGTATTCCTTGCATCCTTTCCGACCTTCAAATCGGCATGGAACAATCCGGCGAATGAAGACAAACTGGCATGGACAATTTTCTGGATCTCCTGCGTACTCGCTGTCATAGCGATTCCGCAGTGGACCCTCGAGGACGCCATGCAACCCGTAACGTTCTTCGTCGTCGAGACCATCATGATGTACATCCTGTACCGGCGAATTCCGTTACAGCACATCGTCGACTCGGTGTGCGACAGGATTGCGGTGAACACAACGCCGTTCGTACAGTCGCGCTTCGGAAAAGCGTTTCTATCCCTCGTGCTAATCGGGCCATTCACGTTTATCCCGACAATCTACGAGGCATGGACCGCGCCGAATATCGACTCGCTACGGACATCGACCTGGCCACTCATGATTCTTATCAATGTGAGCGCAACAATGAGCCTCATCCACAAGGGCTCGTGGTACATGCGGTTGGTGCAAGCAATGTGGGTAATCGCATGCGCGGCTATCTACATTGCAACCATCGTCCGCTGACTGAATTGTCTGCTCCTTCTCGGTCTTTACCGAAACCCCCAGCTCACGCTGGGGGCTTTTGTTTCCTGCCCTCTTTCTTTCTTCCTCTTTTCCTGATGTCTGAAATTTTGTCCTATAGGACAAAATTTCAGACAAGCGTAATCATGTTCGTTATCTCTCACGGTCGTATGAGATAACGAACATTACATTTACTGGTATTGTTGACCTACTGATACTGAATGTAACTCGGGGCGGGGGTGAGCTTTAAGACTTCTGTCGGTGAGAGGAGACCGTCGGCGGGCGGGCGTGAATCGTTTTTATAAAAGAGTTTGATACCCGTGAACTGCACCGGCTCCGGCACGATGACGCGGCTATAGGTCCCATACTTCTTCGCCTTCGAGCCGAAGCCGTCCATGTCCATCACGATCTGCACCTCCGGAAGCGGCTGTATCTTCTTATAATTGGTCACCATATCGTAGGTAAAGCGGTGCACGACGAGCACCTTCGGCGGCAGATGGTTCTCGCGCACGATTCTTGCGAGATACTGCGCGGCATAATTGATATCCGCGGCATCGAAGGTGCCGATAACGGAGCCTGGTCGATTACCAGACTTCATCGAGAACTCGGGGTCAATCGCGAGATGCACCTGCGGCATCGCGAGATACTTCTCAAGCTGCGGGAGCTCGTACGAGAGCGTCGAGAGCGCCACCTGTACATCGAGAAAGACGATCCCCTTCGCCTCTTTCGCGAGGTCGAGCGCGTGCTCGATCTGGTCGTCGGGCATGCGGAGGATATACTTCCCTTCTCTCCCCGCGCTCGCTTGCGCGACAGTCGCGATGTAGTGGATCGCCGGCACGACCGGTGTAGTCGGGTCGGCTGCTGCCCACAGCTCCGTAGTCGACGCGAGCTTCGCGAGCATCTCGTCTGCCGGATACTCGCCGAGCACACCCATCTGCTTAGAATAGAAATTGCCGTAATAGGCAACGATGCGCTTGAAGGGCAATATCGCGTCGGCGTTCGGGTACACGGTTGCGACCGGCCAGAGCGACGGGGTGGTGGTCGAGGTGACCCGCACCGAGGTCGAGGCAGTCGAGAAGGTCGCTGTCGTGCTCGCCACGTGCGCGAGCGCGAGCATGCGCGCGTTGTAGTCGGCAGTGTTGAGCTCAGGCAACGGGATAAAGCGCTCCGGCTCGTCTGCGGTGAGCGAGCGATACTCTGAGGCGACCAGTCCTGAGTAGGTAGCGAGATAGAGGCCAACAAGCACGGCAACGCCGACACCGATTACGCGTACTCTGGTAGACATGATGGGCTCATTCTACCAGAGTGCGAGCTTAATCGCCCTCTCCGCCCTCGAAGCGCTGTCTGTCGCCGGAGCGCTGCTTAGAATCTTCGTTCTCTTTCTTCTCTTTGTCCTTCTCCTTACCCCACCGGAGCCCCTGTTCGAGCGAGGTGTCGGCCTGCTTCGCCGCACTCTCTGAGTCGAGCAGCGCCGAGTACGCCTTGTCCGCGTCGCCCGAGTCTTGCCGCTGTCTCGCCTCCTTGAGCGCATCCTCTGCCGCGCGGAGCGTCTCGGGGACGTTCCGTAAGATACCCTCCTGCACCGACGAGGTCGTGGTACTCACCGAAGAGGTAGCGTCGTGCAAGCGGCCCTCCGTGCTCGTAATCATCGTCTCTATCGCGTGTACCCGGTCGTCGAAGAGCGCCTGAGTGCGATCATCCTCGCTCGACCGTGTCTGACTCGCCTCCCGTCTGCGGCTCTCGGTGCTGCTTGCGTACCCCTCTTGCTCACCCCTCTTTAAGAAGCGCGCCGTGGCGCTCGCCCGCTGCTCTCTCGCTTTGTGCGCATTCTCTTCGACACTGTTTCGAAGCGAGGAGAGGTCGTCTGTCTGCGAGTCGCCCGGGCCCTGCCCTACCGCCGAAAGGATCTGCGCGTGTGCGTTCACCCTTGCTTCGAAGTCGACACTCGCGTCCACGATTTGCTCTGACGAACCTCCTGTCTGAGCGCTCTCGACGATCGCGTTAAACTCGTTTGCACTTTTTTCGAAATTATTTTTGACCGCTTCGATAACCGAGGGGTTCAGGCGCCCCTGCGCGGCAAGCGTCTCAGCCTCTTCGAGGCGGCGCACCGTCTTCAGCGCTGCCCAATGCGCCCGCGGGACATCGCCCGTCACGAAGAGCCCTTGCGCCGGCTCGAGCACGCTTATTTTCACCGGATACAAAAGGTCGCCGGGGAGCGCGCCCTTTGCCGCAGAGGCGACCGAGCCTCCGGTAACAAGCATCACGAGCACCGTCGCCATCGCTACTTCGAAGCGGAACTGCGAGACATAGACCCTCCACGGCGAGACGATGCGCGCCGGGTGTTGCGCCACGTGCTCCAGGAGGCGCGCGAGCACCGCCGCCTTCTCCTTGGGAGAAAGGGTTATTGCTCGTATCTTCTGTGCTCCTTGGTGAAGGGAATTATTTTTCATGGTGGTGTGTCTCATCATATCCCGCTAATTTTCGTAACTGCTTTATCCCTCGATGTATGCGCACTGAAATGGTGTTCGATGACTCTCCGACGATGTCTGCAATCTCCTTCGGAGCGAGCCCCTCGACGAAGTTGAGGTAGACGACCTGTTGGTAAAGCGGGTCCATGTCCCGTATCTTCTCCATCAAGAACCGCGCCTCGTGCTCCATCTCGATCTCTTTTCTCGAGACCGTCGTCTCCATAAAAACTTCGACATCTGCGTCTGTCTCTCCGACGAGCGCGTCGAGCGAGAGTGTCTTCTTCTTTCGGTACCAGTCGATGATGCAATGCCTCGCTATGGTAAAAAGAAAGGCTCGCTTGTTCTCAACCTTCTTTCCTTCACGCAAAAGGACCTCCCAATATCGAAGAAACGTCTCCTGCATGAGATCAATCGCGACATCCCGGTCGGATGTCCTGAAGTAGCAGAATCTGAATATCGAGTCCGATTCTTCGGCGTATAACTGGGTGAATTGTTTTTCTTGAATAGTGGAGTCCATACATTGAGACGTGTCCAAGCCGCTACTCTTACGCACGTTCTCTGCCCGGTAAGAGTGGGTGGTCTGCTGCGTCTGACTACGTGTGAGCCCTTAAATATACCAATCAGTCTGATAAAGACAACGTGCCGACATTAACCGTTAACACCACACCCATGACCACGCTTACTAAAAAAATATCCGGTCTGTCCCTCATCGCACTTCTCGCCTTCACGCCTGCCTTCGCGCTGGCGGACAAGAAACGCGGGAGTTCGGGAGAGGATCACCGGAGCGCCGTCGGCACACAGGCCTCGGCAGCCGGTCTCGCCACCGCCACCCACAAGAGCGAAGGGATCGAATGCTCGCCACGATGACGATGATGACGACGAGGAT
>JBAYJI010000020.1:0-14914 GCA_041665205.1 Minisyncoccota bacterium
AGGCACTTCGCCCGTTTGTCGAGCGCCTGGTGACGTATGCAAAGACCAACACACTCGCCAGCCGCCGGCTCGCGATCAAGCGTATCCACGACGAAGAGGCAGTGAAGAAGCTCTTCAGCACGATCGCTCCGCGCTACGCCAAGCGTGCGGGCGGCTACACACGCATCGTGAAGCGCACCGAGCGGGGCGCGAACGACGCTCGCAAACTTGCGTATATCGCCTTCGTCTAGTATTCATTACGTATCTTATGACCAGCAACATTAAACCAGAAGCCAGCACCTACACGATCGACGCGACAGACCGTACCCTCGGCCGCGTGGCGAGCGAGGCTGCACACGCACTCCTCGGCAAGCGTTCGGTGCACTTCGCCAAGAACCAGGCGATTCCGTGCACGGTCACGATCAACAACGCGAGCAAGCTCCACCTGCCGGAGCGCCGCACCAAGGGCAAGGTCTACACGCACTACACTGGCTACCCGGGCGGCCTCCGCGAGACTCGCATGGACGTCATGATCGACAAGAAGGGTATCGCCGAGGTGGTGAAGAAGACGGTTGACGGGATGATCCCGCGCAACAAGCTCCGCAAGCCGCGCATGCAAAATTTAATAGTAAATGCATAGGCTTTAGGCTCTAGGCACTAGGAAATATATGGCATTAAAAAATTTCATCACCGCCGTCGGACGCCGCAAGACCGCCATCGCGAGCGTTCGCATGCAGAAGGCCGCGAAATCGAGCCTCGTCGTCAACGGCAAAGAACCGAAGGACTATTTCAAGACTGACCTCCGCGCGCTTATCGCCGGCGAGTCGCTCACCAAGGCAGAGAGCACCGAGAACTACGCCGTCTCGGCACACGTCTCGGGCGGCGGTATCGCCGCTCAGGCAGACGCAATACGCCACGCGACTGCGCGCGCGCTGATCAAGGCAGAGCCCAAGACTCGCACGGTCCTCAAGGCAGCCGGATTCTTGATGCGCGACCCACGCGCCAAGGAGCGCAAGAAGCCAGGCCTCGTGAAGGCCCGCAAGGCCAAGCAGTGGAGCAAGCGCTAAGCACACTTTAAACAAAACCGCCCGAAAGGGCGGTTTTGTAACTATTGAGTTTTCCCCAAATCTTTGCTAAGATTCCACTAAGGTCAGGACAAAAGCGGTAAGATTCCTATAGCTTACACGTAATAAACAGTATGGACTACAAACTCGGAGCATTATTCGGGAAAGGTCAGTCTTCTGAGAATTCTCGAGCAATAGAGGTGATGAATGAAGAAATCCGCAAGGTCGGAGGTCTTTTGCACTTTAATATACACGCCGACGCAAGTGGATGGCATGCTGAGTGTGTAGAGATGGAAGACATCATCACTGGCGGACAGAGCCCAAATCCTACTGACGACGAAATCCAAGTGAACATCAGGGAAGCTATTCACACTGCATTCCATATCACTCTTGCTCAACGAGAGGAAAAGCCAATTCTTAATGCTAATGAATTTCAAGCGGTGTACAACTTTACTCCAACAGTGTTCGCTTAATTAAATAGACATGGCGGATGAACTGATCGAAAGGAAGGATCTGCTTCGCCAAATAGACAGAGTTACATGCGATGATTGGATACGAGCGGCAAAAGCATGCGGGTTTTTAGTAACTCAACGAAGAGGCGGATCATCTCACTATCGCATAGGGAGGAAAGGGTTCCCGCCAGAAGACTTCCGGGGGTATATCATTGTCGTCTATGAACACATCCACAAGCAAGATAAACCGAAAGTCTTTAGAAAATTCAGACAAGAAGGCGTTGAGGAAGACGTGTTATGGAAACTTCTCGGCCTTCTGAAATAAAAAGCAGGGAGAAATGGGGACAGCCACCACCAATTTTTAAGCCACCCCAAGCGGGGATAGTAATTATGTCGGGGCTTCGCGAGGTTCGACCTCGCGAAATTAGGGCACAATTTTCATTTCAATCCACCCTCACTTCAGGCAGGGAAGCGTGGAGGTTTTGACATGTCGTACAGTGCGTGGTAGGATGTATCTCGAACCTGTCCGGCACGAGAGTGCCTTTCCAACAACCAGAAGGAGATTCCCTTGAGCTCAAAAACAGAAACGGCGTACGACCTCGACAATACCGCGTTGCTCAATGCGTTCAGCCAGGCGGCTGCCGCGACCCAATTCGAAAAGTCCCGAAGCATTTCGAGCGTCTTCTTCCAAAAGCAGAGCGCGGAAGAGTATCTGTTCGGCGTAGTACTCGCACGGCTTGAAGGAATCAAACCGCCCATGAACACGGGCGACATCGTGCAGAACAAGCGGCCGTACCCCGCGGGTGAGCCGTTCCAGCAGAAAACCGTCGATTGCGTTTACTACATGGGCGGCGGGGAATGGCAGGTCTCTTTTGAGCCACCCTCAGCCAGAGTCAGAGAGCGTTCCGCTTTCGGTTTTGGTCGGGATAGCGCAAAACAGTTCGAGCCGGTAGCGACTGTTGAACCATGCTCGCTGGTATAATCCGCCCACCACGATGAAAACCGTCGAGGAGGGCGGTTTCATTTTCATCCTCCCCATTTCAGGCAGGGGAGAGGTAAGGAAGTATCCCAAATACATGACGACCGTCATATATTTAGGATTGACAAGTGTCTTGTTTGCAGTAAGGTTGCGGCAGAACGGGACTGATTCCCGAAGGAGAAGCTGATGGATACGATTTGCATGCTGCACGACGTTCGGGTGGATGATTCGCATAAGAGCTTCGCTTTCGCATCTGAAGGGGATGCCGACCGCTTCTGTAAGTTCATTTGGCAGTATCAACGGAGCGGGCCTGGAAATGGCTACGGAGCATACTGGATCACCTTTGAAGACATCCAGTTTGCGAAGGCCATTCCAAGTGGCGCCGAACAGGTTATCGATACTGAACGGATTGAAAGGATGGCTCACTCGATCTTGCGAAGCAGGGGTGTCGATACCGGGCTGGACTACACGCCACCGCTCGTCGGCAGGAAGAGAGGTGCTATCACATTCGAATGGGCTCTGTTATCCCAATAAGCTCACACCGCGACTCACTCCGCTAAACCCACGAGAGCCCCGCGCTTCTCGTGGGTCTTTCGTTTATTTCGCATGTTCGTTAAGTCTCACGGTCGTATGAGTTAACGAACAGAGAAACGAGCTCGATTAACGGGGTATCAAAACTATGGTCCGGTCGGCACATATCGTTGATAGCAAGTTGCAAGGGATTGAGAACAAGCTGACAGAAACGATCAAATCTTTCGGTTTTAATAACTCGGAATCCTATGTATTAATATGCTAATCTCTCACTAGAGCTGAGCAATCCTGCTTAGCGCGTCCGAGGGAGGCGTACATGCTATTACCAAAGAGTAGTTCATATGTCTCAGGCGAAGTCTCGATCTTTGATACGCTCGTAAGGACAGGAGAAGCGAGGTCTCTCGTGACGTTCTCGTTCCAACTCCGCACCTTTCTCGTCAATTGCCTCGTCGAGCATCTGCGCGACCGGGCTATCGGCCATCAGGTTCTTGCATTGGGTCTTCTCAGCTCGGCGACAAAATCTGGCGAGTCGAGTAACCTGCTCTTGAAGCGAACGGGAGATGCGGCACTGCTCCTCGCAGGACTTTTTCCAGAACGGTCCCGCCATCTGCATGTGAGCTCCACCTACTTCCGCCACATGGGCCAAGCCGCGTACGCAACACTCGCTGCGAAGTTCCAAGTGACTGGCAAGCCGCTTCGGGGGAGGTTATACGACGACGTGACCGAACACTTTCAGTCTCTCGAGAGAGTTCTCGGCGCTGCGCGAAGACCAGACTCGGAGTGGGAATCCTATCAACGGTTCCGAGCCCGTATCTGAAGCTCTTATCGCCTCCACAACAATTCTTGTTGTGGAGGCGACCTGTTTTCATACGAGAAGGTCTAGCCGAGATGACAGAGGTTACTTGGGTCTTTTTCTTTTGTTCTACCACCTCCAGGCAGAGCGCAGGTTTGACACATGGTTGATATCGTGATATATAAAAGTCAGCACGAGTTACGAAACTTGTTTTGCACATTCAAACAAAAAGGGGAGGGCACCATGCGCAAAAATCTCGTCGAATCCTACATCGACAGCCTCAAGGCTTCGTTAGGGCCCGTGAGACGACCGATTGCCGAAGAAAACCTGCGGTCCTTGCATGAGAACAAGGACTACGCCGGGATGGTTGGCCACGTCAAAAGCAGTTTCCATCTCGATACGGGAATTCGCCTCGGTTTGGTAAAAAAAGGCGGTCCGGATGCACCGGCCTGGGTAGAACAACCGGTGCATATGCCGATGTTCGGCACCTCGCAGTTCCGGCAACTCATTATCACCATGTACCTCAGGAAGTCATTCTTGGCGGTTGTCGGTTTCGAAGAGGTGGTGTGCGCTATCGCGCACGAGCTAAGCCACGTCGTACTCAACTCCATTCACCATCCGCTGTGCCGGCAAGAAGAGGCCGTAGACCTGACCGCCATGTTGCTTGGGTTTCGAGACTTCTATGTAACCGGCTGCCGTTCTGTCCGAGATGTAAGCACTCCGCAGGACATTCACGACGGCAGGAAAGTCATCGAGACAAAGACTCAAGGCTACCTTACGCTTGAAGAAGTCAGCTACGCTGCCGAGTACATGACTTTTCGTTAGTCCAACCGCCACCAACATGAACCGTTGGGAGGCGGTTCACTTTTTATCCCACCACCTCCAGACAGAGGGCAGGCTGACAGAAATGACCAAGTCTTGTAGAGTCTGCCTTAGATTACCAAAAAGGAGGGGTAGCCATGATGCACGAAAACAGCTCATTGCGAATGTTCAAGAGTGACGCGAGCGCACTCGCGGCGATAGACCTCGAGATGGAGATTGAGAAGGCAGTCCGGTTAGGGATACGGATCGCCCGCAGGAAGTTCACCGGCATCAAGATGGACCCACGAGCGTGTGAGCGGCGGGCAATCCCGGTCATTCACAAGATGCTCGCGGACATCAACCCGGAGATGCTCGGCAATATCCGCAAGATAGACGAGCGGGTAATCTGGGCGGTCTACTGGCACCTGCAGGAGAAGTCTCTCAATATGAAGATTTCGTTCTTTAAGCTCCTTATCGACCTCGACAAGAGTCAGTCCTTCGTCGCGAGGTTTGCTTGAAAGCTTTGTGTACCCGCCGCCCTCCTGGGCGGCGGCTTTTTTGACTCTGCTCCGCATTTCAGGCATAGTGGAGAGATGAATGAAGACGAAGTGAAGATCGAGGCCGAAGACCCCGAGGCAAGCGAGGGCTTCGAGGCAAGGGTTGCGAAGATGCGCGAAGAGTTGAAGACCTGCCGAGCTGAGAAGCAAGAATATATGGACGGCTGGCAGAGAGCCAAGGCAGACTACGTGAACCTCTTAAAGCGCATCGAGACTGACACAAAGGCCTCAGAGTCGAAGGGCAAGGTGAAGGCAGTCGAGACACTCCTCCCGGCCTTCGACGCTCTCGAGCGCGCTAAGGAGCACGGTGAGGTGCCCGAGGGCTTCTTAGCGATTGCGAAGCAGCTCGAGAGCGCCTTCGCCTCGCTGGGGCTCGAGGAGGTGGGGAAGGTGGGAGAGAAGTTCGACCCCGCCTACCACGATGCCTTAGGTCAGGACAAAGTTGAATCAGAAAAAGAAGATGATATGATTACCGCCATACTTGAGAAGGGTTGGAAAGTGGGGGACACTGTTATTCGGCCGGCAAAGGTGCGAGTAGGGCATTTCTCATAATTCATTATTCTTAATTCATAATTCCGTATGGCAAAAATCCTTGGAATCGACTTGGGCACGACAAACTCCGCGATGGCTATCGTCGAGGGCGGCGAGCCGCGCGTCTTAGAGAACGCCGAGGGTGCACGCACGACCCCCTCTATCGTCGCTATCGGCAAGACCGGCGAGCGCGTCGTCGGCACGCTTGCCAAGCGCCAGTCGGTCACCAACCCGCTCAACACGATCTTCCAGATTAAGCGCTTTATCGGCCACACCTTCGACGAAGCAGACGTGCAGAAGGATAAGGCAGCCGTCCCTTTCGAGATGCGCAAGGGCGAGACCGGTAGCGTCGAGGTCAAGATGACCGAGAAGTGGTACCGCTCTGAAGAGATATCAGCGATGATCCTCGGCAAGCTCAAGGCCGACGCAGAGGCCAAGCTCGGAGAGAAGATCACCCAGGCCGTCATCACGGTCCCTGCCTACTTCAACGACGACCAGCGCAGTGCGACCAAGGCCGCCGGGCAGATCGCCGGACTCGAAGTGCTCCGCATCATCAACGAGCCGACCGCTGCCGCGCTCGCGTACGGATTTAATAAAAAGAAGGACGAGAAAATCGCGGTCTTCGACTTCGGCGGAGGGACATTCGACATCTCGGTGCTTGAGGTGGGCGGCGACGTGATCGAGGTCAAGAGTACCGACGGCGACGCGCACCTCGGCGGCAAGGATATTGACCAGAAGATTATCAACTGGCTCGCAGACGAATTTAAGAAGGAGAGCGGTATCGACGTACGAAGCGACGCACTCGCGCGCCAGCGTCTCGACGAGGCCGCCGAGAAGGCCAAGATCGAACTCTCAAGCGCGATGGAAACCGAGATCAATATCCCATTCCTCACGAGCGACGCCTCGGGCCCGCGCCACTTGCTCATCAAGATGTCCCGCGCCAAGCTCGAGGAGCTCTCGGCCGAGTTTATCGAGCGCGCGATGGCGATCACCAAGCGCGCGATGGAGGCATCGCCTTTTAAGATCCCTGACATCAACGAGGTGATCCTCGTCGGTGGCCAGACCCGTATGCCGAAGATCCAGGCCGAGGTCGAGAAGTTCTTCGGCAAGAAGCCGAATATGACCGTGAACCCCGACGAAGTGGTAGCGATCGGCGCGGCTATCCAGGCCGGTATCCTCCAGGGCGACGTGAAGGATATCCTCCTTGTCGACGTGATTCCACTCTCACTCTCGATCGAGACGATGGGCGGCGTCGCGACCAAGATTATCGAGCGCAACACGGCGATCCCGACCAGCCGCTCGCAGACCTTCTCGACGGCGGCAGACAATCAGCCGAGCGTAGAGATCCATATCACGCAGGGCGAGCGCGCGATGAGTGCCGACAACAAGTCTCTGGGTAAGTTTATGCTCGACGGGATCCCGCCGGCCCCACGCGGGCTCCCGCAGGTCGAGGTCACCTTCGACGTTGATGCCTCCGGCATTTTGACCGTCAAAGCGAAGGAAAAGACGACAAGCAAGGAGCAGTCGATCCGCATTGAAGGCTCGACCGGTCTCTCGAAGGACGACATCGCTAAGATGCAGGCAGACGCCGAGGCGCACGCAGCCGACGACGAGAAGCGTAAGGAGCTCGTCGACGCGCGGAACACCGCTGACCAGGCGATCTATGCAGGCGAGAAGGCGATCAAAGACTTCGGTGAGAAGGCCGGGGCAGAAGTGGTGAAGGAGGTGCAGGACAAGATCGACGCGCTCAAGACTGCTCACAAGAGTGAGGACTCTGCGCTCATTAAGACCGCGACCGAGACACTCTCGGGAGCACTCTCGAAGATCGGCGAGGCGATGGCAAAAGCGGGTGAGCAGCCAGCAGGAACAGGAGGCACACCGCCGGCGTCTGACGCCGGCGGCCCAGGCCCCGAGACCCCTCCCGCCACCGACGCCGAATTTAAAGAGAAGCCTTAACAATGGCAAAAGACTATTACAACGTGCTGGGCGTCGACCGTAAGGCGACTCAGGACGACATCAAGAAGGCCTTCCGTAAGCTCGCGCACAAATATCACCCCGACAAGGGCGGTACCGACGAGTCCAAGTTTAAAGAGATTACCGAGGCATACTCGGTCCTCTCCGACGACAAGAAGCGTCGCGAGTACGACGCCTACGGCCAGGCATTCCCCGGTGGACACTCTGGCGCCGCAGGCCAGAGCGGTAATCCGTTTGCCGGCTTCGACTTCTCCCAGTTCCAGCAGGGCTTCGGTCAGGGCGGTGTCGACTTCGACTTCGGAGATATCTTTGGCGACGTGTTTGGCGGCCGGGGCCAACAGCGCACCCCGCGCGGGCGCGACATCTCGATCGATCTTGAGATTTCGTTTAAGGATGCTGCCTTCGGCACAAGCCGCACGGTCCTCATCGGCAAGATCTCGACCTGCAGTCTCTGTAAGGGGAGCGGTGCCTTGCCGGGCACCGAATTAGAAACGTGTAAGACCTGTAACGGCAGCGGCCGAGTCCACGAGGCGCGCAACTCAATCCTCGGGCAGTTCACCTCTGTGCGCACCTGTACTGCCTGCGACGGGAGCGGCAAGATCCCGAAGGAAAAGTGTACCGAGTGCAAGGGCCACGGCGTCTTGCGTAAGGAGGAGGAGATCAAGATTAATGTCCCCGCCGGTATCGACAATGGCGAGATGATCCGCCTGCCGGGGCAGGGCGAAGCGATCAAGACCGGTGTCGCCGGTGACCTCTACGTGAAGATGCACGTGAAGCCGCACGCGACCTTCCGCCGCGACGGCGCGAACCTCATCATGGACCTGCCGGTCAAGCTCACCGACTCGCTCCTCGGCACCACCGTCTCGATCGAGACATTGGAAGGGAAGACGCTCGAGGTGAAGATCCCGGTGATGAAGCGCGCCGAAGAGCTCCTACGCGTCGCCGGTAAGGGGATTCCCTTTGAGGGCAGCCGCGGCGACCTGATTATCCGTCTTGAAGTGGCGCTCCCGCACAAGCTCTCCAGCAAGGCCAAGAAGGCTCTCGAAGAATTGAAAACCGAGGGTCTCTAATCATGATTGAATCTCCATCGCCTATTGAGACACGCGAGAATCAACCGAAACCAAGTATTATTTTGCTCGACGGTTCGAAAGGGGCAGGGAAGTCGACGGTCGGAGAGATACTTACTCACCAACTGGAAGGCGTTGTCTTTCTGACGTTGGACAACGAAAGGCGCGCGCTTGAGAATCAGGAAAGAACGCGTGCTGAGCTCAACAAGGAGGCGTTTGAGAACATTCTGTCGAAGAGTACGAAGCATCTGATCGAAGGAACTAACCTCATCATTGACTGTGGTCTGACAGAAGAGCGCGTCTCAAAAGTCGAATCCCTTGCGGCCGATAAGAATGTAACGGTTTATAAATTTCTACTCAAAGCCTCATACGAGACACAACTCGATCGTGTGCGCAGTCGCGACAGCGCGAAAGGAAACGAAACAGACGAAGCTCGATTCGCCGAGGTGCACAATATCGTTCACGCCAAAAACTCCGATGACTTCACTATCATTGATACTGACCAACTAAATCCATCCGAGGTTGCCACTAAAATAGTAAGGTTAATTGGGCAATAATTCATTATCCACAGCTCCATTGCTTTTTAAGTAGCTTCAGTTATACTATCTGGACAAACGGCTTCGGCCTGCACCCCGCTCGAAAGAGCGGGGTGAAAACATTCTATAGCCCCAGACTCGGGAAACATGCTTGGGCGACCGCTTTGGTTAACCTTTGGAATGTACCTTTATCCATCGTGGCTATCTTCATTGCTAAACGCTTGCGGTCAACAAAACGGATCTGCGAAAGCACTGCCACCGCATCGCGACTGGAGATGTTGCCGACAGAGAAGTAATATTTGCCTTTCTTCGGCTTAGCGGTGAGCGGCACCACGAGACACGCATCAAGATTGAACTTGGAGAGTATAACGACGGGGCGCGTAAACAACTCGCCACTACCATCTTGTTCGAAGCCGATATTCGCACCAAGAGCGCACCACCACACCTCACGCTCGTGGAACAGGGCAGTACCCTTAGCTTCGTTGAGATGTCCTTTCTGGGTATGCCACTTCCAAAAATCTTTTTCCATTTGACGTATTGTATACTACCCGTATGACCGCCACAGAAGGATTAGTACAGGTGAGCACGCTCGCGACGAGCTCGGCGATGAGCGCATGGAGCTTTGTCAGTGACTTCGCCATTATTCTCGTGATAGTGCTCCTCTTTGTGATGTTCGCGCGCTCTATCGGTCGCGGACCTTTTGTCGGATTGTTGATCGCCTTTTACTGCGCGTACGCCCTCTATGCCATGTTCCCGTACATGTCGTTTCTCCCTACGGCGCCGGCGATGACCGCACTCCTTGCACAGGTCGGCCTCTACCTGGGTCTCACGCTCGCGTTCTATATCATCTTGCGGCGCGTGGTCGTCTCTGACTTCCTCTACATCGGGCTCTTCGGGCTCCTCACGCTCTCGTTCCTTGGCGCGGCCTTCTTGCTCGCGCTCGCGTACCATGTGTTCCCGGTCGACTCGGTCTACCACTTCACCCCGGCACTCGACCTCCTCTTCGCTTCGAAGAGCTACTTCTGGTGGTGGTTCGTCGCCCCAGCTGTCGGCCTCTTCTTCTTCGCCCGCTAAGCTCTCAGAGCCGAGCTTTCTCCCAGCGCTCGTTCGGAAGAACAAAATCAGAACCTCATTCTTCACTCACTCGCTTGGTAGTAGTGCTATAATCCCCATATGACTCTCGCTGAAGAACTGAAGGCGCGCGGACTTGTCGAACTTTCATCTGCCCCAGTAGAGAAGATTCTCTCGACTTCGCGAACGGTGTATATCGGCACTGACCCGACTGCTGACTCGCTCCACGTCGGCCACCTCACGTGGATCCTCCTGATGAAGCGTCTCGGCGAGGCAGGACACAAGCTCTTTTTCTTAGTAGGTGGCGGTACCGGTATGATCGGCGACCCGAAGGAGAAGGGCGAGCGCCCTATGCTCGACGAGAAGACCGTCGCCAAGAACACCAAGGCGCTGAAGAGTCAGCTGAAGGGTATCCTCGGCAACACCTCCTTCAAGATGGTGGACAACGCCGACTGGCTCATGAGCACCAAGCTGGTCCCATTTCTCCGCGACGTGGGGAAGTACTTCACCGTGAACGACCTGATCAAGCGTGAGATTATCAAGAAGCGACTCGACACACCCGACGAGAGCATTTCCTACACCGAGTTTACCTATGCGCTCCTGCAGGGTCTCGACTACTACACACTCAACCAGAAGTACGGTGTCGACCTCCAGATCGGCGGCTCTGACCAGTGGACGAACGTCCTCTCTGGTGTCGATCTCATCCATAAACGCCTGGGGAAGGATGTCTACGCGCTCGGATTCCCGCTCACTACCGACGCTGCTGGCAAGAAGTTCGGCAAGAGTGAGGGCAACGCAATCTGGCTCGACCCTAAGAAGACCTCGCCCTTCCGCTTCTACCAATTCTGGATCAACTTGCCGGATGCCGGGATCGAGAAATATTTAAAGGCGTACACCTTCCTTCCGCTCGTTGCGATTGAGACGCTTATGGAGCTCCATGTGCGCAACCCAGGCGAGCGCCAGGCCCAAGAGACGCTCGCCCGACTCGTGACCGAGATCGTACACGGCCCGGCGGCCACCGCGCAGGCCGCTGCTGCAAGCGACGCGCTCTTCGGCACAACGCCGTTCCACCAACTCTCGCGCGAGGCACTCCAGGTTGCGCTCGCCGAGGCACCGTCGGTTGTACTCAAGAAGAGCGATGTCGCCGACGGCTCGTCACTCGCCGAGGCGCTTGTCGCAGGCGGCCTTGCCACCTCGAAGAGCGACGCGCGCCGCCTGATCGAGGGGAAGGGCATCACGCTCTCGGGCCAGACTATTCCGAACCCAGATCAAAAGGTATACAACGGTGACCTTGCAGGCGGCTACGCGCTGGTGCGCAAAGGTAAACAAGGCGTCCTTGTCCTCGTTTTGAAATAAAGGCTGAAATCGGCTATAGTTGTCGTATTGCGTCGGTCGGATAGCGGCTATTCCAGGAGACTGTAAATCTCCCGCCCAATGGGCATCGGTGGTTCGAGTCCACCCCGGCGCACCATACGAAAAATGAAATCCCCGCCTCGGCGGGGATTTTCGTTTCTGACTGAGAGTCAGTCGAGCTTCTTCGGCGGAGTGAGGTGGTAGAGCCAGTAGGCAGTCCCTACGGTCGCCCAGATGAGGAGGGTAGCGTTCATTGCGGTGACGACCCCAAGAACCTTCTCTCCGGACCGCATAAAATCGTTCAGATCGGGCATGACGTTCTCCTATGGTTGGTTCATCCCATTCAGATTTTAGCACAAAGAAACGCGTGGTTTCGAACTTGGTAGTATAGAGCTACCCTAATTTCGACGAACCCCACTAGCTGCCGCTATTCATTGCCGCCCGCGTCTTCGGCCCCAGATACCCGCTCGCCGGAGTGATGTTGCGCGCCTTCTGGTACTTCACAAGGGCACGATAGGTGGCGGCACCGAAGGTGGAGGTCTCGTGTCCGGGAGATCCAGGACCAGTGACGACGACCGTGAAGCCCTCGCGGTTGAGATACTTCTGGAGCGCCTTCACGTCAGTACCGGTCTGGTGGAGCTGGAGGTCGCGAGTGAAAGAGCCTGAAGAAACGGGAGAGACCGGTGTAGAAGCAGTCGGCGAACCACGGAGCGCGGCTGTAACACCCGCAAGTACAGCTTTGTCCACACCGAAAGAATTAAGAACGGATAGGATGGACTGTATTTGGGTTTCGGAAAGGCCGGAGGGGTTGGCAGTGGGGGTTGGTGTAGTCCCCGAGATCGGAGGGAACGATGCGCTAGAGACAGCAAAGGAGATGGACCCGCAGGGGACGGAGAACCTCTGGGTGCTGGAATCGGTGGTGTTGCCTGTGTTGTCCGTCGCACGGACATACCACGAGTGTTGGTCATTGCAAGCGAGAGAGGACGGGAGTGGTGTGGAGATGCCGGTCGTGGTGGTGAGGAGCGCGCCATCGAGGTAGACCTGATAGGAGGCGATGCCAGAAGAGGCATCGGCGGCAGTCCACGAGAGCGGATCGCTCCGACTCGCGTTGTGATTGTCGTTCAAGAGACCAGAGAGCGAGGCGGCAGGGCCGGTGGTGTCGATAGTGAAGGATGCGAGCGTGGTGGTGGCAGAGTCATTGCCGGCCGCATCGATGACAGAGAGCTGGCAGTTCGTGTAGGTACCGTCGGCGAGGGCAGTAAAGGTGATGGAGTTAACGCCGATGATAATGCTGGTACTGCTTGGAGTGCAAGAACCGGCAGAGAGCAGCGTCCCCGCTTCGTCAGATGTCAGACTGACCGTCGGCGTAGTATCGGTGGAAGGCGTGGCGATAGTAGAGACGCCAGAGAGCGTCGGCGCAGTAGTGTCCCCGGCACCATAATTGCTCGCTCCATAACTTCCGGCGCCATACGCGCCGGCAAAGGCGACTGTCGGGCTGACGAGAACTGTTATCGTGCACACAAAAAGCAGCACCCTGTGCAGTACGTGATTGCAGACACTCATACCGAAGCTACACGGAGCGCTTCCCGCCATAAAAAGAATTCCCGTAGCTACCCGACACCGATGCGGTCGTCCTGGTCTCTATGGCAGATTTCATTCTGCCAATACTTGAGAATCTTGAGAATTTGGCGAGAAAGACTGCAAGGCCGATGCCGCCGATGGTCGCTAGGAACTCACGCCGACTTAATTTCTTTTCAGTATCCATACCATGCAATTATTCTGTCCCTGCATTATACCGCACATTCTTAACCGCAATCTCCTATCCCCCCCAAATCCTTGCTCTAGGCATACGGGGGGGGGTAGACTAACCCCTATATGACTGCCCGACTCCCTGAAGACGGCTCCGACAGCGGCACTTGGGGAGGTGTTTTGAACACTTTCCTTCAAGTCGGGCACGACACGGGCGGCAACAACATCGGCATTATCCCCGAAACGCTGAAAGGTATCGGCTTCACCCTTGCCGCCACTGACAGCGGCCTCCGCTTTGTCGCCACGGCCGCTATCACAGTCACCGTTCCAGTTGTGGGCACACTTGGCAACGGCTTCGAGTGCGAGATCGTGAATGACAGCGGCGGCTCGGTCACCATCGACGGCCCGGGCGGTACCAATGTGACCGTGGCCGACGGCGAGGTCGTCTGTATCATGGAGGTGAACTCGAAGCAGAGGGTGGTGAAGGGCTCGAGCACCGTCATTTCTTAGCCTATGCTGCATCCGGGGATTATTGCAGCCGGTGGCGTCCCTATCGGAGGTTTACTATCTCTAACGATTGCCGATGCGACGCCTATCGATCCAGTGTCCAGCATCGGGGCGAGCGGAAGTGGATGGGTTGCGATCTGTGTATTGAAGGGCCTGACGAGCCTCGTAGGGACGGTAGACCCGACAAAGCTGACACTGGAAGTTTCGGACCCCGGCTACGATGCTTCGGCAAACGTTACGACAGTCACAAGGACGATAGCTGGCGTCGCTCATGTTCGGCGCCAGTACCCAAATGGTGCGAGCAAAATGATCAGCACAGACGGCACAAACCTCACTCTTTATATCTCTCTGGATGATTGGGTCTACACGGGCACAACAATTGTATCGGCAACCATGGCATCCGGCTTCTATACCGGGTGTGTTACCAGCGGCGCAGAGACCAAATCAAACCTGTCAACGATAGGCTATACAAAACCTGTCTTCGGGTGGCTGAACTCGCAACAGGAGTCAAGCGGGTCGACGTTTGACGTCGAAGCAGTTGCGTTCCATCGCCACGCCACTGGGGGACGCCAAGTGGCTTGCATAAAGTTTGCAGCCAATGACGGCACTACCACAAGCCCGACAATAACAACTGCGACCACAGCACTTTCCGCGAAGATCACCCAAGGCCAAATACCGGAAGTCTGGAAGGCAACCATCGATATGTCCACACTGGCGCAAGCCACGATCGCAACTGTGAACGCCGTCATATATCCGTGGCTCGGCGATTCGACAGCAGTACTCAACCTATCTACTGACGGGACAGCCTGGCCCACCTCGCTTCCTCAAACTCCGCTACGAGTGTTCAACGACCGAACGGGCGGGTACGGTGGCGCGTTCGCATATGTGGATGGTGTTGGTGCTGGGACACCGCAAGTGTCATCTGTCGCAGCTACGGCGGCCGCGAATCCTTATGCGACAATCGCGGCGG
>JBAYJI010000021.1:0-14183 GCA_041665205.1 Minisyncoccota bacterium
ACGTCGAGCTTATACCCCGGACTCGCGGTGCCGATCCCGACGTTGCCGAAGGGTACCGAGAAGCCGGTCGCGTATGCGCCGGTCGCATTCACCATCAGGTTGCCGTCCTTGCTCTGGAGGTTGCCGCTCACGTTCAGCGGTGCGTCGCAGCCCGTCTGACCGGCGGGACAGGCGGGTGCCGTGCCTGCGGGCGGCCCGCTCCAGGCGTAGAGCATGCTGGCGGGGGTGAGGAGGCCGAGGGTGATGACTGATATCTGAGCAAGCTTAAGGTAGCGGTGGTTCATAATAATATAATTAATACTCGTTAAAGCCCGAGAGCACATTCACCGTTATCGAAGCGGTCCCATGAGCGCCGTAGCTGTTCACGCAGTCTGCTGTGTATATCGTCTGAACGGTGACTGAGTCGACAGAGCCCGCAGAGCTGAGGCCGGTTCTCCAGCCCGCACCGTTCTTCGTAACCGAGCAAGATTCCGCATCAGAAGACGTCCACGCAATAGTCGTATTGTTTGGCGTCTCGGGGTTCACCCGAGCGGGGGTTGACTGACCGTTTGCTGTGATAGTGACTGTCGGAACAATGACGGTGACCACCAGATTCACCGGCGGCGGTGAATCGTATCTGCCGCCCGTGCAGGTGAGCGCATACGAAGTGGTCGGAGGGGTCGGCGGCACAGAAGCGACAACCGTACCCGAGATAGCGCCGCCCGTTTCGAATCCGCTACCGGTGCAGGAGTTGGCACAAGAAGGACCACCCGAGACGCTCCATGTGATAGTCGGACTCTGGCCTTGGTTCACAGTCATGGGGTCTGCAGTGAGCGAACCGGTGCAGACGATGTTTACGGGGCTCATGACTCCGTATCCGGTACCGCCCCACGAGAGCCAACCTACGACAGAGGAGCCCCACGAATACCCTGAAACACTAGCGTCATTAGCAACAATCGGACCATACGGATGACCATCTGCAGTCGTACCCGATAGTTTAATCCAGCCATCCCACCCATCAGTCCTCGACCCTCCGGTACAATCACGCATCGCGGTTCCGGAGCACGCCCGTGCCCAGCCGGTCACCTCCCCTGTACCTTTATCGAATTTTGGGTTCGTCACGCATCCGGCTTCAGGACATCCGCTGCTTTCACTAAAAGAAATCCAGCCGATGGTGTTACTCCATGCGTAACCAGAAAGATTCCCGCCGCTGTCTATATTCACCCCGTAGTCGTTTCCGGCGCAGGAGTTGTCGTCGGTACAGTTGAAAGAGATCCAGCCGACGTTGTCGCTCCACGCGTATCCGGTGACGTTCTGCTCGCTGCCCGCATGCGCCGGAGAGCTTTGCGGCCACACGCCGTAGTATAAGGAGCTCGCTCCGAGGATAACCGCCACCAATACAACAAGCAGGATGCTTGAAGAATCTTTCACCCGAGAGAAGTGTTTAAGAGTCCTTGATATGAAAGGATGTGTTTTCATTTTACTTTTTGCTGCATCGCGTCGAGCAGTTTCTGTTTTTCAGCAGACGTAACGACGGGGGCGGGAGTCGTTTGTGCAGAGGTCTTCGAGGTCGTAGCGGTCACGAGTTGCGACATCTGGTTTACAAGGATTTGCTTCTCGTCGGGAGTGACGGTCACTCCTGCTGAAGACGCTGCCATCTCTTTCTGCATTTGCACCCGCCCTTCTGGAGTCAGGCTCGGAGTTGAGTCCTGCGTTGAAGCCCCGCCATTTAGCCCCTTCACGGGCCATATCTTACTGAAGAAGAAAACCCCGGAGACTACGAGTACAACCACAACAGCCGCCCCGAGAATCAGGAGTAGGCGTAGTGCCGGCTTCTGTATCTCCATTTCCGGTTGAGTGAATTGTTCTTGGTCAGGGATTAATTTCATATTTCACTACGGAGGTCTTATTTCTTCGGTAGCGGTGGAGTGTCTACGATTGGAGCAGTCTGCGCGGCTGCAGTACCCGTGATGGGTGGCGGTTGGGTATTCACTATTGGTGCCGTGCCCTGTGCAGCCGCGGTACCTGCCGGAGCCGCTACGCTTGCCTTCTCCGTAACTCGGATCCCTGTTGCCTCGAAGCTCGTCGCAGTCTTAATATCTTCTGCGGCAGTGACAAAAATCAGATCACCAGCCTTAAGATCTGAGAAGCTTATGATAACCTCTTTGAAGGGCATCGGCGGGGTCGCGAGACTTGCGGCGATTGTCGAGGTGCTCACACGGCCGGGGATATCTTTCTGCATCAGCTTCTGATAGTCGGCCATCTCCTGCTGCCAGACCTTCGGGTCCTTCTCTTCAGATCGTATAACCCTTGTCTCTTCGGTAACCGTCACCTTGCGGACAGATGGCAGAGTTTCAAATGGGTTTGACGATGGTGGAGACTTGAGCGTTATGACGCTGCCCGACACGCTCTCTACCGTACCGGAGACTGAGAGCATTGTTGGTTGCATCGGGAATGCTGCTCTTGCCTTATCGAGTTGAGTCCCGTATTGGTAGCTGGCGCCTGCGTACCCGAGTGCGCCACCGACGATGAGCGCGGTAACTAACCCTCCGATAATAATGTTTCTTTCCATAAGATGGATATGCTGATGTTATTAAATATACTGTTGCGTGCGGGAAACTCTGTTTATTGTACCAGACGCCCGACTGCAGAATACAAACACAAGTACCAACTGTGAGTTACTTTGACATCAACTCTCTAATTTGCTGCTGCATCTCTTCAATCGTCTTCTGCTGAGCATTAACTTTGTCCTGCAAGTCAGAAATTTGTCCGTCTTTCTCTGCCTTCAGCTCCTTGATAGCCTCTGTCAGAAGACCAGTGAGTGAACTTGCTCTCATCTCATACAAGCCCGTAGTCGCGTCTTTGCTAACTACTTGTGGAACATACGGTAATACTTCCTGTGCGATAAACCCTGTGTCTGCTCCAGAACCATCTTTCCAGTTGAAGTTGACGCCTCGAAGGTGCAGCACCGAGTCAAGGGCGTGAGGAATAGTAACGATATCCTTCTTGAGACGGACGTCTGAAATGGCGGTCCAAGCTCTATTCCCCCCACAACCACTGGCGACAGATCCTGAATTACACCAGAGCGCACGGCCAGAAGCAGCGTTGTTATTTGCGTAAACACCATAGCCACCAGTGGTGGTATCACCATAAACGCCGAAGGTGCTGCCGTAGCCATATACACCGGTGGTACCATTTCCATACACACCGTAGGTGGTGCCATTCCCCCTCACACCGTAGTTATATCCCGCACTGCTATTAGCAGTGATACTGCCGCTTCCGATACTACCTTCTACACCAAGAGAATAGCCAAGGTCAGATGAAGTATTTATCATCATATGGTGAGTGGACACTAAATAATACGTCGCCCAACCCCAATTCTCGTAATAGATACCACCATTCCCGCTGCCGTCATACATTATATTTGCATACGAGGTGTCACCTGGCCCAAAAAGAACTCCATAGTAGCCACCCTTAGGAGTCCATAAATTAAGTGACCCGTAGGAAGTGTGCGGTCCTAAAACGCCGTATCCCTCAGGATACATTCCTCCTGCAAAGTACATGCTGGTGTTGGTGTAGAGGCCGTAGCTGGCATTAGAAGAGATATAGTAGCTTTTTTGGAAATTACTCAACCCGCTGTTTGAACCGGGATAAATATAGTAACCAGACTGCTGCGTTATGTCGCCGTTGTACATGCGCATATCGCCTGCCTTGTAGTAGTTTATCTCAAGCGGGTCGCCCGATGCTCCGGTACCGACCGTGTCAAAACTGCCACTATTTAAATAGAGGCCATAGACCGAACTTCCGTTCGAATACACATTCCCCGTTGCTGTTATATTGCCACTTGTCCAAATGCCTGAACCAATGGCGGTCTGGGTGGCCCCATTAGATCTCCACTGCATCTGGTGTCCTAACCCAGTGATAGCTCCGGGATTATTGCCGACGCCACCATATCCTGGTTCATAACTATAATCCAGACCATACAAACTACCAGCACTGCCGTCAGACCCGATTTGATACGCGGCACCCATAGCCCATATAGCCGCTATTTTAGTGGGATCATAGGTCCCAACAATTCCGACATTCCTTGTTGAAGCACCTTGACTAAACGTCAGACTCCCAGTCATCGTGTCGCCTGCTTTTAAGACTTTCGTATTATCAGCACCACCACTTGAAAACGCGGTACCATTCTGCAAAAGTGTGCCAGTGAAGTTGATGTCGCCGGTGACGTCGAGCTTATACCCCGGACTCGCGGTGCCGATCCCGACGTTGCCGAAGGGTACCGAGAAGCCGGTCGCGTATGCGCCGGTCGCGTTCACCATCAGATTGCCGTCCTTGCTTTGGAAGTTGCCGCTCACGTTCAGCGGTGCGTCGCAGCCCACCTGGCCTGCGGGACAGGTGGGTGCCGAGCCTGCGGGCGGCCCGCTCCAGGCGTAGAGCATGCTCGCAGGGACGAGGAGACCGATAATGACTACTGATATCTGAGCAATCCTCCCGCGAGAAGGGTTCACAATATTCTTGAACATACACGTAGTATATATCCTGCGGAATTATTATCGACACTTATACTAGGGGATAACTACCGACCTCTTACGACCCGCCGAGTGCCTTGCGCGCACGCGACTTCTTAATCTTCGGTCCATTCCCCTCGAGCTTGTAGAGCTCGTCGCGGATAAGCGCGGCTGTCTCGAAGTCGAGCTGCTCTACTGCCTCAGCCATCTCTGCCCTCTTTCGTTTGATAAACTCTTTCGGATCGTCCTTGTACGCAAGTGTGTCGAGCACAAGGAGCTCGTCAATCGTCCGTTGGTGCTCAGTGCGCATCGAGGCGGCGATATCGTGAATCTCTTTCTTAATCGTCATGGGTGTGATGCCGTGCTTCTCGTTGTAGGCCATCTGGAGCGCGCGGCGGCGGTTCGTCTCGCTAATCGCCTTCTCAAGTGAGTTGGTCATACCGTCGGCGTAGAGGATCACGCGGCCGAGGACGTTACGCGCTGCGCGCCCGATAGTCTGGATAAGCGAGGTCTCGCTTCGGAGGAACCCTTCCTTATCCGCGTCGAGGATACCCACGAGCTCTACCTCAGGCAGGTCGAGCCCCTCGCGGAGCAGGTTGACCCCGACGAGGATATCGAAGCCGCCCTGGCGGAACTTCGTGAGGATATCGATACGGTCAATCGTCTTCACGTCTGAGTGAAGGTACTCGGCCTTAATCCCCTTCTCTCGCAAGAAGGCAGCGAGGTCCTCAGCCATCTGCTTGGTAAGCGTGGTCGCGAGTGCGCGGCCGCCGCGTTTGATCACTATCTCTGCTTCAGCAATAAAATCTGCGATCTGCCCTTTGTAATTTGAATGTTCGTTATCTCTCACGGTCGTGAGACTTAACGAACTTCCTTCAGAGACGGGGCGCACCGTGAGCTCGGGGTCGATAAGCCCAGTCGGGCGGATAATCTGCTCGACCACCCCCGACGCTTCGGTCGGGGCTCCGACCTCGTCAGACGAGCGTCGGAGCTGTTCGGCCGATTCTCGACTTTTCTTGAGCTCATACGCCCCCGGCGTCGCGCTCGTGTAGAGCACCTGCCCGACCCGCTCCTCGAACTCTTCAAACCGGAGCGGGCGATTGTCACGCGCCGACGGGAGACGGAAGCCGTACTCGATGAGGTTGTCCTTGCGCGACTTGTCGCCCGCGTACATCCCGCCGATCTGCGGCACGGTTACATGCGACTCATCTATCACGGTTAAGAAGTCTGGAGAACCATCTTTCTTATGTGGGAAGTAGGAGAGGAGCGTAAACGGCGGCTCGCCCGGACTCCGACCGTCGAAGTGACGAGAATAATTCTCAATCCCGCTCGTGTAGCCGAGCTCCCGAATAAGCGCGAGGTCGTGAAGCGTGCGGCGCTTCAGTCGCTCGGCCTCCAAGGGCTTCTCTTCGCGCTTCAGCTTGGCAAGCTGCTCTTCGAGCTCGAGCTTAATGTCTTCGATGGCGCGTGTGCGCTCCTCTTCACTTGTCACGAAGTGCTTCGCAGGGAAGACGAAGACCGACTTCGGTTCTGCCATCCGCGCACGCGAGACCGGATCGAGTTGGTCGATCGAGGCGACCGTGTCACCGTCGAAGCCGATGCGGTACATCACTCGCTCGTTGACCGGCATAAACTCGAGTGAATTGCCAATAGCGCGCAGCTGCCCCGGATTGAGGTCGGCATTGGTGCGTTCAAAATAAATCCCGACGAGTTTGCGGATAAGCGCTGCGCGATCCTCCTTCCCTCCCTTCTCGATCTTCACATGCACCTTTTCATATTCCTCTGGCGACCCGAGACCGTAGATAGCTGAGACCGAGGCGACGATGATGACATCTTTTCTCGTCAGCAATGCCTGGGTAGCTGCGTGGCGCAGGCGGTCGATCTCGGCATTGATCATCGCCTCCTTCTCGATATAGGTGTCTGAGTGCGCGATGTACGCCTCAGGCTGATAGTAGTCGTAGTACGAGACGAAGTAGTGCACGGCGTTCTCGGGGAAAAATTCTCGATACTCCTGTGCGAGCTGAGCCGCGAGCGTCTTGTTGTGCGCAAGCACGAGGGTCGGTCTGTCGTTCTTTGCAATAACATTTGCCACGGTGAAGGTCTTGCCCGAGCCGGTCACACCGAAGAGGGTCTGATGGCGCATACCCTTCTCGAGCCCGTGCTCAAGTTCTGAAATTGCCTGCGGCTGATCACCTGCAGGTTGAAATGGTAGATGGAGTTTAAAATTAGCCATACTAGTTCTGATAATAGCTGCGTACAAAGTCTGCACGATACCCGTCGAATCGTCCATTAAGGAGCGCTTCGCGCGCACCCTGTACGAGACGGAGGATAAAGCCCACATTGTGCATCGAGCAGATCATCGAGCCGAGCATCTCGCCCGAACGTACTAGGTGCGCCACATACGCCAGCGTGAATCCAGAAGTCAGACTTCTAGAATCCGTGTTGAAGTCTGACTTCAACGACAGAGAGTCGAGCGGGGTGAAGTCGTTGCGATACTTCTCACCCCGCAGGTGAACGATGCCGTGCCGCGTATAGATAGAACCGTGTCGACCGATGCGCGTCGCCGCGACACAGTCGAAGAGGTCCATACCATTAGAGATACCCTCGAGGATGTCTCCCGGCTCGCCGATGCCGAGAAAGTGCCGTGGCAACTCCGGCGGGAGCTCGCTCACCGCGGCCGTGAGTGCACCGCGCATATCCTCTTTGCTAAAGGAGCCACCGATACCGACACCGTCGAAGCCCAGAGAAGCGATCTCGCGCGCTGACTCCTTGCGCAAGTCCTCAAAGCGACCGCCCTGCACGATACCGAAGAGGGCCTGCCCCATTAGAGAATCGCTTCGCTCTTTTTCTAACGGGGTAAACTTCTTTCTGTTCTCGTACTCGAAATGGCGATGGTACTTCAAAGAGCGCGCTGCCCAACGGTGCGTACGTTCCATCGCCTCCCGCTGATACTCGTACGGCTCGGTCGGTGAGGTGCACTCGTCAAAGGCGAAGAACATGTCCGCACCAAGTGCGTGCTGTATCTCGACCGAGCGCTCGGGAGTGAAGCGGTGGAGCGAGCCGTCGAGGTGCGAGGTGAAGGTAACGCCCTCGTCGTCGATCACGGCGAGCTGGCCGTGCTGGCTCGCGACGTCTTCGTCATAGATCACCGGCTTCGCGACGACTTCTTCTGCACTCTCCGGCTTCGTAAACTTCGAGATAGTTTTGCCGAAGGCAGCACCGAGCGAGAAGACCTGGAAGCCGCCCGAGTCGGTCATGGTCGGCCCCTCCCAACCCATAAATTTTCCCAACCCGCCGGCCTCCTGCACGATCTTCTCGCCCGGCTGAAGATACAGATGATAGGTGTTCGCGAGCACGACCTCAGCACCGAGCTCGGTGAGTGTCCTCGGTAAGATACCTTTGACATTGGCCTTGGTCCCTACCGGCACGAAGGCAGGCGTGCGGATATCGCCGTGAGGTGTGTGCAAGAGACCAGCACGGGCCCGTGAGATAGGCGAAGCCGCCATCTCACGGGCCGGCCGTGATTCGATCTTGAAGGAGATGGCGCCCATCACCTAGTTGTATCGCACCGAGCTTACTTTTGCACCTTCAGGAGCTCTACTTCGAAGATGAGTGCGGAGTTTGCAGGGATAACACCTCCGACTGCCTGGTCGCCGTAGGCGAGCGATGCGGGGATCGCGAGTGTGCGCTTGCCGCCCTCCTTCATCCCGGCGATACCCTGGTCCCAACCCTTGATCACCTGCCCTGCCCCGAGCTTGAAGACGAAGCCTTTTGCCGTCTCAGGATGATTGGCCGACGCGTCAAAGACCTTGCCATTCGTAAGTGCGCCGACATAGTTGACCGTCACCGTGTCGCCTGCCGCTGCGACCGCGCCGGTGCCGACGACAGTGTCCTTCATCATGAGTTCAGTAATCGGCGTTGTTTCTGTTGGCATAGTGGTTGAAGCGGTTTGATCGTTGGTTAAAGTAACTTCAGCAGGTGCCTCGTTGGTCGGAGCTGCCGTACTGAAGGGCGAGAGCCCGGGGAGGATAAAGATGATGACGATAACGACGAGCGCGAGCGCAGTGGCGATTCCGGTTTGGGTTGGGTTCATACGAAAATAAATATTAATGGTCTCAAGTATACCCCGTGAGATAGCTCTCCCCTATCCCCTGCTGTGCACGAAAAACAATATCTCACGGGGTAGACTACGGCGCCTGGAAGGCCTTGAAGCGCTTCACCTCCTCGGCGACCGCGTCCTTCGCGACCGACTCATGGTCGGGCATCTCGCGCGTGAGAAAGGTCTGCAGTGCACCTGAGTCGCCCGCCTCTGCAAGCTTCGCGAACTCTTCGCGCTTCTCGGGAGAGAGCTTCCCTACTATTGCGAGCGTCGCGGCCTTGAGCGCGATCTCGCCGAACTGCGCGATGAGCGTCTTCTGTTCTTCGACAGGCAGGCTGGTAATACCGAGGTCTTTGGCAATCAGCGCGGTCAATTCGTCTTGCATAGGTGGCATCATAACACAGGGTTATTTGATAATCTTCGCCAGATCGTCTGAGGTTGGCGCCTTCATAAACGTCTTGCCGAAGAGCTGCCAACCCTGCTTCTCCGGGTCTCCGCGGACTATCTGGCCCTGGATAAAGCGCCACGGGACGCGCTTGGTACCGGTCTCGTCTGCCGAGTAGATAATCTTGGTCGGATTCTCCTTGAAGAACTCGCGCATCATCCCCGCCTTCTCTTGCGCAGTACCGCCGAAGACAAATACGCCCTTGCCACCCGCGCCCTCGTAGAGATGTGCCTCACCTGCGTGCACCGTGATGCCGAACTGATTCTGGACAGTGACACGCTCCGGCGCATTGGTGATGTCGACTGCCTGCACCGTCTGGTCTGGTGTCGAGATTGTCTCAGGTGTGAGAGGTTGTGCCTCGGTAGCAGGCGGTACCTCACTCGGCGCCGCAGGTACCTCCGGTACAGGAGGCTGCTCGACTACCGTTGCGTCCGCGGCGTCAATCCTCGCCTGTGCGAGGTCCTGCTCGTGAGTCAGATCAAGCTCCGGCACCTCGCTCGGTGGTGTGACGATGGTCTCAGACGGCAGCGGTTCAGAGACTGGCGAGACAGGGGCTGCTTCAGCGGGTGCAGCAGCCGGTTCGGTCGAGACAGACTGCGCTTCAGGAGCTGCCGCCTCTGCAGTCACACCCGGGGCAGTCGGCGCTTCAGCGTGCGCGGCGAGCGTCTCAGCGGTCTCGGTCGGGGCGACGAAGGGCTCGACCGGCTCAGGAGTCGGGACTTGTATCTCGGTTATCACTATCCCTTCATCGGCCTCGAGCTTCGCGACCTCGGGCGGAACCGCTATAGGCTCTGCGACCTCTGGTGCGACGGGCTCCGGCACCTTCGGCGTTTCAGCTGGCGCGGCAGCAGGCTGCGGAGCCTCCGGTGCTTTCGGCGCGTCAGATGGAGTAGCGGGTTCGTGAACTTCAGGAGCGGCGGCGGCGAGAGGCTTCGCCACTGGTGCAGTCTCGGGAGCGGCTTCTGGCTTCGCAATCTCTTGTGCTGCGACCTCAGGTGCCTTCGGCGCCTCGACAGGCGCAGCGGGAGGAGCTTCTGGTGCAGCAGCCGGAGGAGTCGTCGGCTGAGCTGTTGATGCGACTTCCGGCGCGGCAGTTTGAGATGCGGCAGCAGCCTCTGGCGCCTTCCCTTGCACTGGAGCTTCAGGCGCGGCCGCTTCGTGACCAAGCATCGCACCGAGCCAACCCTCAACCTTTGCCTGCGCTGCATGGGCGATGTCTGTCTGACTCAAATACTCGATCGCCTCTTTCATCGTGAGTCCCAAGAGCACGGTGTACAGCCCGGCCTTCGCCATCGCCTTTTCCTTCCCCCATTTCTCTTCGTGCGAGTTCTTCTCAAACTTCATATACATCGTCGCTAAGCCGGCGCCGCGCTGTGCTGCAATGCCGAGCAGCGGAAGAGCCATCGCAAGTGTGCCTGCAGTAAGCGCCGTACCCACGCCGAGGCTCGCGCCAAGGGCGACTTTATATTTAAACGGCATCTCATTGTACTTCTCGCCCACAAAACGGAAGAGTTTCTCTATCCCCGGAACCTTCTCTCCCTCTGCGTCGAGCTCTGTCTTGCGCCGTATCAGACCCTCTTCTGCGCTCTTCCACCACGTGATTTTCTCTTTCGCGCCCTCGATAAGCCCGCGCAATTTATCGCGCCACTCCTTCGGTGTACCCTCCATCTGTGGGGGAATATCTTCAGGCTCTACCGGCTCTGTGCCAAATATTGGTTCTGTTCTACCGTCAGGCTCAGTCGGGGCTGGTATACCGATTGCCGCAGTCGCTTCTGCAGCCATCCGTCTAATCTCATCTTTCGCTTCTGCTGCAGTAAAATCATTATCCTCGACCTTAGTGCCGCCAGTCGCTGTGTGAGCAGCTGCAATCCTTTCGTCGATTTCTCTCTGCTCTTCATCTTCAAGTTTCTTCGCTTCAGGAGAAATGACAGGGTCCTCAGCCGTTATTTTGATCGTTGGGGCATCAGTACTAGCTCCTGACGGCGCGGTAGCTGCCGCTCTCGCCGCGGCCATGTCTTTAATCTCTCCGGCAGTTTCTTCCTGCATCTGTGCCTTGAGCTCTTCTACCCAGCTAGATTCCTGTGGTACCGGCTCTGCGACAGGTGCCTGCGGAGGTTGAACCTCCACATTCTGCACTGCAGGGCCGTGTTCTTCTCGATATTTCTGTGCTGCATATTTTATACCTCCCCGGACACTACCTCCCATCTCCTGACGCAACCCTCGCATGCGCGATTCAATCTTCCTTTTTTCGAGAGGAGTAGATGCAGTCTTATATTCTTCTGAGAGATTCTTGAGCTCCTCAAAGATTTTGTTCGCCGGTTCCCATGCTTCGGCAGGCATATCCCCTGGATTCGTTCCTTCTGCACGCACCGTATTACCAATCTCCTGATAAGAATTCTTAACGGTATTGAAGAATCTATCCGGATTGAGTGTGGGCGAGCTGGATTTCTTTGATGACGCTGACTTTTTACGCCCTTCTTCCTTTGTCTTTGTCTTTGTTTCGTCCCCTTTTTCATTCATTGCCCTTGCTTCCATTTCTTGACCCACCCTTACATTCTCAATATAGGCTTTTTGTCTTTTTGGATCGGTAATTCCCGCATATTTCGCTGCGACCTTAGGAGGGACTTCGCGGAAAACAGCCTGGAGTTCCGGTGGAATTACCGGAGCTTGTGGAGGTTGTTCAGGCTCTTTCTGCTCGCCACCCAGAACAGCAGCGACTGCCTCTTCTCTCTGTGTCGGCGGCGATACTTGTTTGTCGGTAACTTGCCGGCGGAGAACCTCGGCATGAGCCTGCTCAAGTTCTTCAAACAAAGAGTCCTTTTTACCCTTCTTTGCTGGGCGTTCTCCGTTTGTTGCCATACGCTATTTCAGGTATCGCTCACGAATCATATTCTCTACGGTAGCACGGTCGCGGCCGTAGGTAAGCGACGAGAGGTGGACGAGGTCGTCTACCTGCTCCTGATTCAAGGGCGGCAGGTCGGGCGTCTTCAGGTCGAAGGGCTTCTGCGGCACACCGCCGACGAGAATCTTTACATACGCATTCTGGTTCTCGATATTTACGAAGTCGAGCGACTCGAAGACCGGTGCGAACTGCTTCGCGAAGAATTCGGCGTCCTCTTCTCCCACGCGGAAGACGGCCATGTTCCCCACGTTGCCGAAGACAGCGTCACGCGTCTTCTCCTCTATCTGGTTTAAGAACTGGTGCGCCACCGTGAGCGAGAGCTTGTACTTACGCGCCTCGGAGAGGATCCCCGGGATCGAGTCGGTCGTCACGTTCTGGAACTCGTCTATATAAAGGTAGAAGGGCGGATACGGCGCACGAGGGTTGTCAGCGCGTGAGAGCGCCGCCATAAAGAGTTTGCCCACGATGATAAGGCCGAGCAGGTTCGCGTTCTTCTCGCCCAAACGGCCCTTTGAGAGGTTGATAAGGAGTATCTTCTTGGTGTCCATCACCTCGCGGAATTTAAACGAGGACTCCTGCTGCCCGACGATGGGGCGGATAAAGTCGTTTGCGGTGAAGTCGTCGAACTTGTTGGTGATATAGGGGACGATATTCTCGAGCGCCGCGTCTCCGCCCGCCTTCGTCGCGATTTCCTGCCAAAACTGGTTCACGATCGGATTCATGCTCTTGCTGAGCTTCTCGCGGCGGAACTCGCTATTAGAGAGCACCCGCGCGATGTCGAGTATCGTCGAGCCGCTCCCCGGGTCCTCCATCACGAGCTGTGTCGCATTGCGGAAGTATTGCTCGAAGGCAGGGCCCATACTCTCGGGCACGTCGCCATACAATCTTTTAAAAATCATGAGGAGTTCGTTCACGATAAAAGTCTTCTGCTCAGGTCGCGAGATATCGTACTCGAGGAAGTTGAGCGAGAAGGGGCGCGAGAGATCTGCCGGGTCGAAGTAGATCACGTCCTTGTAACGCTCGGGCGGCACGGATGCGAGGACGTCGAGGATGTCAGAGCCGTGCGGGTCGATAAAGCAGCAGCCGTCGCCGTTTCTGATGTCCTGAATAATCATTCCTTTCAGGAGGCCCGTCTTACCGGTGCCGGTCTGGCCGATTACATAGAGGTGCCGCAGGCGGTCTTCAGGGCTAAGGTACACCTGCGTCGGCTGCCCGCGGTACGTATTGCTGCCGAGGAGCACGCCCGTCTGCGGGAGCGTGGCGGGAACCGGTGCGTGGGTAAAGCGCGACTGCTTCAAGTGCGGCGAGCTCGAGATGCCCGATGGCGGGAAATGGTAGAGCGTCGTGAGCTCGCGAAGCGAGAGCGGGAGCGGTGCAACGCCAGGTAGCCGGAAGGAGAAGTCGTCGAAGAGTAGCTGCGCCTCGCGCCCCTTTGCGCGAGTAAACGCAAGCTGGTTGCCTTGTGTGTTCCCAAACTGGTTAAACGACGCCTCGAGGTCGCCGAGCACTTGTTCCGCGGAGCGCTCCGTCGAAGACGAGACCACGAGGCGTATCGTTGCACCAACTATGGGCGAGGCGATCTTCTTCTCCACCTGCTCGATCGACACCTTGTTCGCCTCGACCTGACGCGTCTCGGCCTCCTTCGCCTTCTCCACGTCCTTGGGCTTCCCACCGAAGAGCGCCTTGCCGAAGTCTCGTGCGAGCTCGCCGATCATGGTCTCGGGCGTGTTGAAGGCCGCCTGGCGCTTCTCACCCTTGCGCAGCGCCTGAAGGATCTTCTGATAGTGCTTCACGTGCCGACTCCCTCTCGGCTCGACGATAATCTGGAGCGCTGCACCCTCGCCCGCGTGCTCGATCTTCGCAAATGCGTTCGTAATCGTGTTGATCGGATCATAGTCGAAGTCGGTGTAGTCCTTGAGCGGGAGCGCGGGGTTCTCGGTGAAGCGAGCGGTCGAGGCGAGTGAGACACCGTGCGCGGCGAAGATATTGTAGTCGGCGGGCTGCGGCACCAGGTGTGCGTCGGGGAATATCGCGAGCAGCTGCTTCTCGAAGAGATTTGTCTTCCCGTTCGGCACGGCGGCATAGAACTGGAGCTCGGGAGAGTCTGCGGGCACGGCGAGTTCGAGGGTGTAGTAGTGAGACTCGTCGCTTGTCGAATCGTCGACCGAGAGGAGTCCGGCGTAGAGCTGTTCCATCGCTGAGATAAGCTCTTTGAGTGTCTTTTGTCGCCCGTTTTGCTCCACGCTC
>JBAYJI010000022.1:0-13772 GCA_041665205.1 Minisyncoccota bacterium
ATCATCATCGCCGTTGCCCTCTACGCCTCAATGCCGAAGCGCGTCCCCACGAGCTCAGGCACCGGCGACCCCACGCTTGTCCGGCCCGTAAGCAGCAGCGACCATATCCTCGGCAACCCTGCCGCGCGGGTGCTTGTCGTCGAGTACACCGACTTCGACTGCGAATACTGCAAGAGCTTCAACGAGACGCTCCACCAGATCATCGCGAACTCGGGCGCGCAGGGCGAGGTCGCGTGGGTGCTCCGCGAGTTCCCGCTCTCTGAGCTCCACCCGAATGCGCTCTCGCATGCGCGAGCCGCCGAGTGCGTCGCAGAGACCGCCGGCAACGACGCGTTCTGGAAGTTCACCGACCTACTCTTCGCGAACCAGCCGGCCGACCCGACGCGCTACGGCGAGCTCGCGCGGAGCGCAGGTGTGCTTGGTGCCGACGCCTTCGCCACCTGCTTCAGCAGCGCGTCCACAACCCTCACCGCGCGCATCATGGCAGACCGACAGAACGCGCTCGACACCGGTGCCGTCGGCACGCCCTACACACTGATCCTCGTCTCAGGCAAGCCGCCGATCGTCATCGACAGCGCCTACCCCTACGACGCAGTGAAGCAGCTCGTCGACGAGGCGCTTGCGCGATAGGAGCAAGCCGAAGGCTGTGCCTGTTCGAGGACGTGTCGGAACGCGCGACCTAAATCTCTTGAGCGAAGCGATTAGAGATTGGAAGTACTCCTGTGGTGACGGCGTGAGACACAGCAAATTTTTAGCAGAAAATTATGCGTGTCCGAGAACGGGCACAACTTTCGGCGGCAGACATTTTAATCCTCCTCCACAAGCTCAAGCCGATAGATATCAAACGAGTTGTCACCTTCGAACATGTCAGAGGGGTTCGGCAGGTAGACGCGCCGCCGAGCAATCTCCTCGGTCGCGTCGTTGATCAGACGATGAAAGACTTTAAAGTCCTCTGCATGCTTCTGGTAATCTATTTCATACCGCCGCATCTGTGAGCTGCCGTCGGCGTTCCTCGTCTTCTTGCACTCGTAGACGATAAAGCGCCGCACCGGCTTCTCAAACATCTCCTGCACCGTGTAGTAATTAAAGATTGCCTGGATCACAAAGAGCGTCTTCGCTGCGCCGCCCTTGCTGAAAGAGGCGACGAACTTGTGGTCCACGATATCGACCGCGCCCTCCTCGACCCGCGAGGCCACCACGAGATCTGAGATCGCCTTGATCGGGAGCGGGAGCCCCTCGACCTCCACCACGCCCCGCACCTCGACACCGAGCACCTTGTGCCGCGGCGGCCGCGCGAGATAGTACCCGATCGCGCGCAGATATTCAGCCTCCATCATGTGCCGTTTCTCTTTCTTCGCCTTGCGCGACTTCGCCTTACCCAGGTTAATCTCGAAGTCTCCGATACCGCGCATATACTCAAGACCTTTTTGTATTGCGAGATCCTTTGGTACATCCGAATAAAAGTTTTCAAGCGCCAGGTGCCCGGCGCTGCCGACAACCGCCGCAGGCGTCGTCGGGTTGTCGTAGATCTCTTCGACGTATCGTTTGTACCACGCGAGAGGATTCCTCAAGAAGGCCATCAGGCTCGAGTGGCTCCAGTGCTTAATCGGGAGCTTCGCTCTCTTCTTGCTGCCCTTCTTAGCTTTCTTCTTCTGCTGCATAAAGAAAGTATACCAGATACTTGACGATGGGCACGAAAAGTGTATAATAGAAAGAGCAAGTTCTTGGTAGGATTCCCTACCACCCAGATGCACTCTGGTTTGAAATGAAACGATACAGGAGAGGGTTATGAGACCAGTCGTAAAAGTGTGGTGTCTGCCAAAGCTCACCGAAGAGCAGCTGCTCCAGGTGCACGCAGAAATCGTCGCCACGGCCGTGAAGATAAAAGAGCTCGGTCTGAAGAATGAGGACCACATAGTGGTACTCTTCCCTTCAGACAGCATGTCGTACGGGCTCGGCGAAGTGATTAACATCGACGTCACGCTCGTGAAGTGTCCACAGACAGCAAGCGCCATGGCACGCCAACAGGGACTGGCGAATGCGCTCGGCGAAATGATACATAAGATGTTCCCCAAGGCGTGCGTCGAATGCCGCATCCACCTGTTCGACGACGACAACGGGTACTGGTCTACCGACGACCTTTGATTTTCCGCAACAAAACGCAAGCCGCCCCGGGAGGAGCGGCTTGATTCTTTTTAATACGACTTCAAATGCCTCGCTTTGTCGTGCATTCAGATTTCACTTCCCGATAAACCATCCCCTAACTTCGTCCTATAGGACGAAGTTAGGGGACACGCGATGTTCACACCGTGCTCGGCAAGCCGAAATGCTTCCGGAGGTGAGAATCGTTTTCGAGTCGCTCAACAATCATATAAAGCACATCAACCCCGATGCGGAACTGGGCTTTTGCGAGGGCGATTAGTTCTTCACAGTCATACGGATATATCCAGACACTGTCCTGCAGTCTTACGAATCCGTACTTCCCCATGAAAGAGCGCAGGCTGACGCGTACTTTCCGTCTGCGCTCCGGGATATCGAAGATAACGACACGCCAATGATTATCCCATCGCTTCGGTTTACGCCCGCGCTCATCCTTCAACAGTCCTAGATCCAACGCTCGCTTGCCAGCATCGGTCAAGCGCGCGTAACGCTTACCTTCGCGCTCTTCGAATCTGATGAGCCCTTTTGTGACAAGACGTCCGAGCACCGTCTTCGCGCGGTAATTGAACCGAGCATCTTTCTTACCTCTCGCATAGTATCTCAAGATCTTGCGGAAGTCTGGAACCGCCCCCGTGGCGACCATGAGGCCGCCAAGAGCGGCATAGAGCATCGCCTGTTGGAATGCGCCCCAACGACGTTCCTTTTTCGCACCTTTCTCCAGTGTCCCCATGCACGCATTCTACATCGCCACCTATCCACGACTTCGTCCTATAGGACAATGTCTGTGGATACCTTGATAATTGTTAGGAATGGTGTATAAATGGGGGCTGATACGAAGTTCTTGGCGGATTCCCTTTCGGGGAGATCCATTCTCGATTGAAACCTAGAGGAGGTAACACATGCGAAATCTTCGGAGTTTGACGGACCTTATCGCAACGCCTACATTCCGTTCTCAGGCGCAAGAAGTGTTCTTCGAGGCGATGAATGCCGGCTATGCGGCTGAGGGCAAGCCGAAAAAGGGTTCGATTGCCGAACTACCGGGCTCCAAGACACTCACCTACATCAGAGATTCTTGGGTTGTCCTGGACGTGTACCAAGTCACGCCAATCAGCTTATTTAGCGGCGGCACGACGCACATCTGGTATGAAGGCGTCGAGGTGTGGATGATGCAATATTTCGGCTGGTACTACGCGGAGGCGATTCTGTGTCTCAAGACGGCTCTTCGCAAATCGTACGCAAAAAAAGAATTTTGCGGCGGCCGCGGACCGACATTCTTGGAGACGAAAGCACCGAAACTTCACTACATGAACAAACCGGACGAATGTTCATTCGATTGGTTCCACGGCGTAGAAACCATTGAGACGCCAGGAGGTGCGACTATGGGTATACACCGGTACCAAGGCGGACTCATGATACTCGAATAGCGGCCTTCAATCAAAAACGCGCGGGGATAGAATCCTCGCGCGTTGTTGTTTTTATTAACGAAATTATTAATACGACTTCAGATGGCGAGCCTTATCATGTGTGCGAATCTTCTCCAGTGCTTTCGCCTCAATCTGGCGGATGCGCTCGCGGGTGACACCGAACTCGCGCCCCACCTCTTCAAGCGTGTGGTAGATACCGTCCATAAGCCCGTGGCGCATCTCGAGGATCTTGCGCTCCTTCGGCGAGAGATCGCTCAATATCTCTCTCACCTGCTCTCCGAGGATGCGCTCTGAAGACTCTTGCACCGGCGAGGGGATCTTGTCGTCGGGGATAAAGTCACCGAGGGTCGACTTCTCGTCGTCGTCGGAGCCCACCGGATTCTCGAGTGAGAGTGTGTCCTGATTGATCTTCTCGATCTGATAGATCTTCTCTGGTTCGACACCCATCTCCACCGCGATCTCCTCGGCCTGCGGGTCGCGACCAAGCACCTGTGCGAGGCGACGCGAGACCTGCTTGTACTTGGCGATCGTCTCTACCATGTGGACGGGGATGCGGATCGTGCGCGACTGGTCGGCGAGCGCGCGGGTGATCGCCTGACGGATCCACCACGTCGCATAGGTCGAGAACTTGTACCCCTTCTTCCAGTCGAACTTGTCCACAGCGCGGAAGAGGCCGAGATTCCCTTCTTGGATCAGGTCGAGGAGCGTGAGGTCGGGGCTGCGGCCGACATACTTCTTGGCGATAGAGACGACGAGGCGCAGGTTGCTGCGCGCGAGGATATTGCGCGCCTCGGCGTCGCTCTTCTCGATGCGCTTCGCGAGCTCGCGCTCTTCAGCGGCGGTGAGGAGCGGGTACTGCCCGATCTCGCGGAGGTAGATCTGGATCGAGTCGTAGCCGGTCGAATGACGGTCTTTAATATTGCGTGTGGCGAGGTACTCGTCGGCTGCATCTTCGAGCATGCCACCTTCAAGCACGTCGACACCGGCGATAGCGAAGCGCTCATAGAGCGACTCGAGGAAGCTCACATCCTCTTCAACATGCGGGAACGACTTCAAGATCTCGCTGTAGGTGACGTAGCCGCGCTCCTTACCCTTTTCGATGAGTGTCTCTGCCGAGATTGCCTTGGCTGAATTGGCCTTCGCCTTCGCCCCGCGCGCCGCAGAGCGTACGACCTGCTTCTTGGTACGCGAGACCTTCTTGTGGACCTGCTTCTTCGCGACCTTCTTCTTGGCGGGTGCGCGTTTTACCACTCGCTTCTTCGCGGGCTTTTTAGAAACTTTTTTCTTTTTTGTAATAAGTTTTTTTGCCATGTAGGAAATGAAATGGAAAATGAAAACAGGTCATGTACCAACCATAGAGGTCGTCTGGCACCTACGGGGCTGCCAAATGGATACGTGCAAGCCGCGCGGAGAGTGTCGCACACCGGTTCTGCGAATCAACAACTAAGGAGGCATCCCCCGATGCCTCGGCTCTGCGTAAATCTGATACTGCTTCCTGATACGCCTCGCGGACAACCGCTTCTTCAAAGGCGTGGAGAAGCTCGTCTCCCATCTCCTCGGCCGGGTCCTCGCCAAACGTCTGTTCTGCATAGAACAGGGCTGACTCCGGAAGCGCGATGGACGGTAGCACCTCTGCTCCTGTGATTCGACAATACTCTGATTTGACGCGCTCTGCAAGCTTCGTTGCCGGATAGGCGTGGATAACGGCGAGGAGCTGTTCTCTACGCAATTCTCGAGTCGGACGGGCTGCCGCGGGGGTCGGCTTCCCTACACTCTTACTACCGTTTTGAGCTGCATTATATTTCACAAAATCTGCCTGGGTCGGGAGGCGCTTGATCGACTCGCGAACCGCCTCGCTCGAGAGATCGAGTGTCCGAGCCGCCGATTGTATGAAATGATCCCGTTCCATCGGGCTCGGTATCGCTGCGATGAGCGGGAGCACGATGCCCTCAGCGCTCCGCAGCAGGCGGTGCGGGTCACGCTCCTCTTCTGCGAGCTCCGCCAAGAAGAAGTCGACAATCGGCTTTGCGTCGGTCACCCGCTTCATAAAGTCCTTTGAGTCTTCACTGATAAGGTCGGCCGGATCCTTACCGCGTGGGAGCCGCGCCGCCTTGACCCTGAGCCCTTGTCGGAGCGCAAGCTCGGCCGAGCGCGCAGTCGCCTTGAGCCCTGCGGGGTCGGCGTCCAAGACGAGCATCAAGTTCTCGCTGAAGCGCTTCATGAGGCCGAGATGCTTCTCGGTAAGTGCCGTACCCGAGAGCGCTACTGCATTCGTGAAGCCGGCCTGGTGGGCGTGGAGCACGTCAATCTGCCCCTCGACCAGCATCGTAAACTTGCGCACCCGTATCGCCTCCTTTGCGAAGTCTATACCGAAGAGGATGTCAGACTTGTGGTAGAGCTCGGTCTCGGGGCTGTTTAAGTACTTGGCCACGTCGTCTGCCGCGAGCGCCCGGCCAGTGAAGGCGACCACCCGACCAGCGGCGTCGCGTATCGGGAACATGAGCCGGTTGCGGAACCGGTCGTAGTAGGTACCCGGCTTTCCGTCGGCCTCTTTTATCAATCCTGCTGCGAGGAGCTCTGCCGTCGAGAACCCTTCGGCTGAGAGCGCCTCGAGGAGTGCCCGCCAGCTCTCTGGAGCGTAGCCCAGCCGCCATGCGGCGACAGTCTCGGCCGTGAGCCCGCGCTGCTTGGCATACCCTTCAGCCGGACTCCCCACAAACTTGCTCGCGTACCACTCGCACGCGCGACTCATCAGGGCGCGCATCCTATCGATCTTTGAAGCTTCTTCTTTACTCTTCCCGCCAGAATATTCGATAACCACACCCGCCTTCTCGGCGAGAATCTTGAGCGCGCCCTTGAAGTCGACCCCCTCGACCTTTTCGATAAAAGAGAATCCGTCGCCACCAATCCCACAGCCGAAGCAGTGCCAGCTCCCGCGTTCGAGACTCACGTGGAACGAGCCGGTCTTCTCTTTATGAAATGGGCACAAGCCCACGAGCGACCTCCCTGCCCGTCGCAATTTAACATACGGACTAATGATGTCCTGTATGCTCAATCGCTCCTTTATCTCTGCGACCGTATCCTTTGCCATAATTTCTATATCCTACCGCGTTACAAAGAACTTGACTATTTCAGAATGATGTATAATATGCGCCTTAGCATGTGTTCCCCTTCATTAATTCGACTTGAGGAGCTTTCTAATGGCGAAAGTACTAACAGTTCTTGATTGCATTCTTCTCGTAAGTGGCTCCGTCCTTATTGGGATAGGCTTCCATTCAGTGGAAATTGGGTTTGGAGCATTTTTTATTGCGTGTGGATTGCTAAAGTTCAAATGAACAACACGCAAGACGGCGCGAGAACCCAGAAAGGTTCCCGCGCCGTGATTATTTTTATACACACCTTCCTCTCTAACCACTGTCTCAATTTTTGTCCTATAGGACATAATTTGATATACAATGAAAAAGATGCGAACGGAAACGCGGGGAACATATTTGCCCACACGTAACCTGATTCTTCGAACACTTGCGGTAACCGGAATGATAAGTGTTGCGCTCGTTGCTCCAAAAACAATAAATCTCTTAAAGAAGCTCGACCGTGGTGCTGTTAATCGTAAAAATCTTTATCGCCGAATTACGCAAGCGATATCCCGACTCGAACACGCCGGGCTTGTGCAGACATCAGGGCAATATGGCGACCGTAGGGTTATTTTGACCAAGAAAGGCCGCGCGATGATCGAGAAGGTTCGTGCAAATGAGTACCACATTCCCGAACCAGCGTTCTGGGACGGCAAGTGGCGAATAGTGATGTTTGACATCCGCGAGAAACGCCGCAGAGCTCGTTCGCAGCTTCGTTCGCTACTTACGGGTGCCGGGTTCCTGAGGCTGCAGGATAGCGTCTGGATCCATCCCTATCCTTGCGATGAGTTCATCGGGCTTGTTCGCGCACACCTCAAGAGCGGCACGGGAGAAATGCTCTCATTCGTAGCTGAAGCACTTGAGTCAGACAAGAAACTCCGCGAACATTTCCGTCTCCCTTCTCTCTAAACCCACTGTCCCAATTTTTATCCTATAGGATAATATTTGAGACACTGAACATTTTCAGTTCATAGAAAAACGGCGCAGGAATATCCTGCGCCGTTTATCTTTTTATAATACTTCCCTTCTAGAGCCCGCGAGGCGTGCGAGGGGCGAATGAGGTGTTGCGCGTCTCTGAGTAGACCGGCGCGGGGCGCTCGGCCTGGAGCTTCGCGATGTGCGCGAACTTCTTAGAGCCCGCGAAGCCGGTGCCTGAGGGGATTAGGCGGCCGAGGATCACGTTCTCCTTGAGACCGCGCAGGCGGTCCACCGAGCCGCGCAGCGCGGCGTTGATGAGGATCTTCGTCGTCTGCTCGAAGGAGGCCGCCGAGAGGAAGGAGCGGCGAGAGAGCGCGCTCTCCTTGATGCCGAGCACGATCTCGCGTGACTGCGGGACAATCTTCCCTGCCTCCTCCATCTCCTTGACCGACTTCACGATCTCCCAATCTTCGACGACGTCGCCGACCGAGTAGTCGGTGTCGCCCGCCTCGGTAATCTTCACGCGACTAAACATCTGCTTCACCACGACCTCGAGGTGCTTGCGTGAGACCGGCGCACCTTGGAGCTCGTAGATCTTCGATGCTTCGGTGATGATGTACTCCTGCACCATCGCGCGGCCTGCGTACTCGAACAGGTCGTCGAGATCGGCCGAACCGTCGGTGAGGATCTGTCCTCGCACGACCGTGTCGCCTTCCTTCACCAACGGCACGCGCGGATACGGCGCGAGGTACTCAAAGGACGAGCCGTCCTTCTTGCCCTGGCCCACCAAAGGCGCAACCACGATGACCTTCTCGCGACCCTCCTCCTTAATCTCGGTAACGAGACCATCGGTCTTCGAGATAACTGCCGGATTCTTCGGCGAACGCTTCTCGAAGACTTCTTCAACGCGCGGGAGACCCGAGGTGATGTCGCCACCGACACTCGCCACACCGCCGGCGTGGAAGGTACGCATGGTGAGCTGTGTGCCCGGCTCGCCGATCGCTTGTGCCGCGACCGTACCGACCGCTTCGCCCAAGTCCACCATCTCTTGCGTGGTGAGGTCCATGCCGTAGCAGGTCTGGCACACGCCATAGCGCGTCTCGCAGGACATCGGCGAACGCGAGACGACCGTTGCGACGCTTGATGCAGCAAGCGCATCGGCGTCGAGGATCGAGATGTAGTGCCCCTTCTTGAAGAGCGTCGTACCGTCTGCGTCCTTTGCATCCTCAGCGAGCACGCGTCCGCGGAGCGCTTCAGCGTAGTTGATCTGGATACCAGAGGCGCTGACGCGATTAATCTTCACACCGCGCTTCGTACCGCAGTCCTTCTCGGTCACGATAGAGTCTTGTGCGACGTCGAAGAGACGGCGAGTGAGGTACCCGGCCTTCGCGGTGCCGAGCGCCGTGTCGGTGAGACCCTTACGGGCGCCGTGTGTAGACATGAAGTACTCAATCGGATTGAGACCCTCGATCATCGAGGAGATAATCGGCACTTCGATCGTAACGCCGGAGGTGTCTTGGATAAGACCTTTCATACCGGCCATCTGGGTGAGGTTACCGAGCGTACCGCGAGCACCAGACTTCACCATGTCAGAGACCGAGCCCATCGGATCGAGATGTGCAGCGACCTGCTCCTCGACAGCTTGCTTGGTGCCCTGCCAGATCTCGATCGCCATGCGGCGCTTCTCCTCTTCGGCGAGCAAACCGTTCTCGTAATCCTCTTGGATCTTGGCGACCTTCGTGACGGCTTCGTCAATAATGTTCGTCTTCTCCTTCGGTACCGAGACATCGTCGATAGCCCACGAGATGCCCGAACGCGTTGCGTAGTCGAAGCCGAAGCGCTTCACCTTGTTCACGATCGCCGGCACAGCGTCTATCCCATAGCGAGCGATACAGTCGGTGACGATGCGTGCGAGCACTTTCTTCGTAATAGTCTCATTGATAAACGGGTAGTCGGCGGGAAGCACCGTGTTGAAGAGGAGTCGGCCGACAGTCGTCTCAAACGGATGGTTCTCGAACTGTTCATACTTCTTCTTCCCTTCTACCGGGAGCACCTTGATCTTGGCACGTACGTCGATGGCGTCATACTCAGAAGCGAGAATGGCTGCGTTTGGCGACGCGAAGTGGTCACCTTCGCCCTTCAGTTTCTCGACTGCCTTCGTGAGCCAGTACACACCGAGGATGATATCGAGCGGCTTGCCGGTGAGCACGATCATCTCGCCTGACCCAGGCTTGAGGATGTTCTTGTTGGCGCTCATGATGTTGGCTGCCTCCCACTGTGCCTCTTCAGAGAGCGGCACGTGGACAGCCATCTGGTCACCGTCGAAGTCTGCGTTGAAGGCGTTACACACGAGCGGGTGCAGCTGGATAGCGTCACCCTCGATGAGTCGCGGACGGAATGCCTGGATACCCTGGCGGTGGAGCGTCGGAGCGCGGTTGAGGAGAACGTGCTTGCCCTTGATAGCCTCTTCAAGCAGTTCCCACACCTCAGCGACACCATCTTCGATAAGGCGGCCTGCGCCGCGGATGTTGAAGGCGAGCTCGCGTTCAAGAAGCCCGGCAATGACGAACGGGCGGAAGAGCTCGAGGGCCATGTGCTTCGGCAGACCGCACTCGTCGAGCTCAAGGTCTGGACCGACGACGATTACGGAGCGACCAGAGTAGTCGACGCGCTTGCCGAGCAGGTTCTGACGGAAGTAGCCCTGCTTACCCTTGAGGTAATCAGCGAGCGACTTGAGTGGACGACGTTGTGCAAGTGTCATCGCACCAGCAGCAGCTCCACTCTTACGGATAGAGTTGTCCAGGAGAGCGTCAACTGCTTCCTGCAGGATGCGCTTCTCATTGCGCAAGATAACCTCTGGCGCGTGGATGTCGATAAGCTTCTTCAAACGGTTGTTGCGGTTGATGACGCGACGATAGAGGTCGTTCACGTCGCTGGTCGCATGACGGCCACCTTCGAGCGCAACCATCGGGCGAAGCGCTGGCGGGATAACCGGGATGCGTGTGAGGAAGAGCCACTCAGGACGGACGCCCGAAGCGATCATGCCAGCAATAAGCGAGAGGCGCTTGGCGAGCTTCTCACGCTCAGCAGCACCTGCGTGCTCGTAGCGTGCAGCGAGTGTCTTCTCGAGCTCCTTGAGGTCAAGCTTGCAGAAGATGTCGTAGATAGCCTCAGCGCCGATACGCGCTTCGAAGAGACCGCCGTACCGTACTGAGAAGCGGTGGTACTCAAGCTCGTCGAGCACCTTGCCGACGACAACGCCGTCTATCTCAGCCTTGGTGATGGTCATCTTCTCCTTCAGTGCATCGCGTTCTTTGTCAGAACCGAGCGACTTGTACTTGGACTTGTATTCGCTCTCGAGCTCGGTGAGGAGACGCTTCTTCTCATCCTCGGCGATCTTGGTGACGATGTAGCCTGCGAAGTAGACGACCTTCTCGATGTCGGTCGCTGACGCGCCAAGAAGCAACGCCATACGGCTCGGGACCGAACGGAGGAACCAGATATGTGCGACTGGCGTGCAGAGCTCGATGTGGCCCATGCGTTCGCGGCGAACGATAGAACGAGTGATCTCAACACCGCATTTGTCGCAGACGATACCCTTATAACGGATGCCCTTGTACTTACCGCAGTAACACTCGTAGTCCTTCTCAGGACCAAAGATCTTCTCATCGAAGAGTCCGTGCTTCTCAGAGCGCTGGGTGCGGTAGTTTATCGTCTCCGGCTTGGTGACCTCTCCAGAAGACCAGGCGAGAATGCGTTCCGGACTTGCGAGAGCGAGGCGCAGACCATTCCAGGTGTCCTTCGGAGGGAGTTTGCGGGGGGTGAATGCCATAAGTAAGAAGTTAGTAGGTTGTAGTTGGTAGTAAGTAGGAAATGCCTAAGCTTCTGGCTCTGGTGGCAAATTTAGTGGCTCGACGTCGAGCGCAAGTCCGCGGATCTGGTTGGTAAGCACGGCGAAGGATGCCGGGGTGCCCGTGTGGCTAATAGGCTCGCCCTTCACTATTGCATCGAAGGCAGCTGAGCGGCCCTGGATGTCGTCTGACTTGATAGTGAGCATCTCGCGGAGCGTGTAGGCAGCACCATAGCCCAGCAGGGCCCACACTTCCATTTCGCCGAAGCGCTGGCCGCCGTTCTGTGCCTTGCCGCCGAGCGGCTGCTGAGTGATAAGGCTGTACGGACCGATAGAACGCATGTGGATCTTGTCCTCCACCATGTGATGCAACTTGAGGATATACATGTACCCGACAGCGATTGTCTGAGCGAAGGCGTCGCCTGAGCGACCGTCATAGAGCTGCATCTTGCCGCTTCGGTCGAAGCCGGCGGCTTCGAGCTCGTCGCGGATCTCGTCTGGTGTCGCGCCAGCAAATGGCGGTACGACAGCCTGGTAGCCGAGCGAGTTCGCAGCGAGGCCAAGGTGCATCTCGAGAATCTGCCCGAGGTTCATACGGCTCGGGACGCCGAGCGGTGTGAGGATCAGGTCGACCGGATTGCCATCCTTGTCGTACGGCATATCTTCAACCGGAAGCACGCGAGAGATAACGCCCTTGTTACCGTGACGGCCGGCGAGCTTGTCGCCTACCGAGACGTTACGCACCTGTGCGACCGTGACAACGATTTTCTTGATGATGCCGGTCTCGAGCTGATCGCCCTTCTCGCGAGAGAAGACGCGCACGCCGATCACGCGACCGCGCTTGCCACCCTCCATACGGAGACTCGTGTCCTTCACATCCTTAGCTTTGTCGCCGAAGATACTGCGAAGAAGGCGCTCCTCAGGAGTGAGCTGGGTCTCGCCCTTTGGGGTTACCTTGCCGACGAGAATATCGCCGGGGCGCACCTCAGCGCCGATGCGAATCACACCCTCTTCATCGAGATTCTTGAGGCGGAGTTCACCGACATTCGGGATGTCGTGCGTCGTTGTCTCAGGACCAAGCTTGGTGTCGCGTACGACGCAGTCGAAGTCCTCAATGTGCACGGTCGTGAACTTGGCTTCCTCTACGAGGCGTTCAGAGATGATGATAGCGTCTTCGTAGTTGGCACCGTTCCAGCTCATGAAGGCCACGCGCACGTTCTGGCCGAGAGCGAGCTGGCCCTGGTCGGTCGAGGAGTTGTCAGCGAGGACATCGCCCTTCTTGATCTTGTCGCCAAGCACGACTGACGGGCGCTGCATGAAGGCCGAGTTCTGGTTGGTCTGGGTGAGGCCCTGAAGGCGGTACTCTTTCTTCTTTCCTTCCTTATTTTCAACAACGATCTTACGCGCATCGACATGGGTTACTTCGCCAGATTCAGCGGCGAGGACGAGGCGGCCAGTCGAGCGGGCTGCATGCGTCTCGATACCAGTCGCGACGAGCGGAGCCTCAGGGATGAGGACCGGGGTCGCCTGCTTCTGCATGTTCGAGCCCATCAGAGCGCGGTTTGCGTCGTCGTGGTCAACGAAGGGAATCATGTTGGTCGCGATACTAAACATTTGGTAGGTCGACGCGTCCATGAGCGTAATAGCGGTACGTGGAACGATAATCGGATCGCCCTTGTAGCGTGCCTCAACGTGGTCGGTGACGATGCGACCGGCCTCGTCGAGCGTCGTTGCGCCGTGTGCAATGTACTCAAGCTCCTCGTCGAGTGCGTTCAGGTAGACGATTTCTTCAGTGACCTTGCCGTTCTTCACCTTCACATACGGAGTCTCGATAACGCCGAAGTCGTTGGTGCGGGCGTGGGTCGCCATGTGGAGAATGAGGCCGATGTTCTGGCCTTCAGGCGTGTGAATAGGGCAGAGCCGGCCGTAGTGGGACGGGTGCACGTCGCGCACCTCGAAGCCCGCGCGCTCGCGCGTGAGGCCGCCGGGACCAAGTGCCGAGAAGGTGCGCATATTCTCGAGCTCGGAGAGAATGTTCTGCTGGTCCATAAACTGCGAGAGCTGGTTGGCCGTGAAGAACTCGTGGACGGAAGCGTGGAACGGACGCGGATTCACGAGTGCCATCGGGAGCGTTGTCTCGCTCTCGATTGTCGACATGCGGTCCTGGATATTGCGCTTCATGCGGCTCATGCCGACGCGCATACGCGCCTGGAGAAGCTCGCCGACGAAACGCACGCGACGGAACCCGAGGTGATCGATGTCATCCGGGCGCGCTGCTGGATCAGC
>JBAYJI010000023.1:0-13381 GCA_041665205.1 Minisyncoccota bacterium
AGAAGTCGGGGTCCCGGCCACAAGCGTCGGGACCGCTTCGCGCCCGGGTGGCCGCAGCTCGATGCGTGGTCGCGCGCCGCGCCAGGGTGGCCGTACGCGCCCTCCGCGCGAGCGCGGCGAGTTTGATCAGGTGACAATTGACGCCCGTCGTGTGGCGCGCGTGATGGCAGGCGGTCGCCGTTTCAACTTCAGCCTCGTCGTCGTGATTGGCGATCGGAAGGGTCGTGTCGGCGTAGGCTTGGGCAAGGGTGTCGACACCGCACTCGCGATTGACAAGGCAACGCGCGACGCGAAGAAACATCTCTTTACGGTCCCTCGCACCGCTTCTGGCTCGATCCCGCACCAGGTCTCGATGAAGTACTCTTCTTCGACAGTCGAGATTATCCCCTCGAAGGGCCGCGGCCTCGTCGCCGGCTCGGCGGTGCGCACGGTGCTCGACCTCGCCGGTGTGACTGATGTGGTGACCAAGATCCACTCGCGTTCGAAGAACAAGCTCACGATGGCGCGCGCGACGGTCGCCGCACTCAAGAAGCTTCGCACGGCGTAATACTTTTATCATGCAACTGAACACTATCTCGCCGAAGACCAAGAACAAGAAGAACCCACCGGTTGGGCGCGGTGGCAAGCGCGGCAAGACCTCTGGCCGCGGCGGCAAGGGGCAGACCGCACGTGCCGGACACAAGATCCGTCCAGAGGTCCGCGACCTGATCAAGAAGCTCCCGAAGCGTCGCGGCCACGGTAAGAACCGTGCACGTACCGTCCGGACCAACCGCATCGCAGTCTCGGCGGTGAATCTCGGCGCGCTCGAGCTGAACTACAAAGCAGGCGAGACCGTCTCGCCCGCATCGCTGGTCGCTCGCGGGCTTGTTCGCCGCGCCAAGGGCCGCGCGCCAGTGGTGAAGATTCTCGGCACCGGAGAGCTCACGAAGGCACTCGTCGTCGTGGGTTGCACGCTCTCAACGACCGCGCTCGCGGCACTCACCAAGGTGGGGGGCACCAGCCATGCTTAATTCTTTCATCCACAAACTCAAGCTTGCCTTTGGCGACTCTGAAATTCGTTTCCGCATCCTGTTCCTCGTCGGAGCACTCGCACTCTTTCGTCTGCTTGCGTCGGTACCGATCCCCGGTGTCGACAAGAATGCACTCGCGGCCTTCTTTGCGAACAACCAGTTTTTCGGCCTTTTGAATATCTTCTCGGGCGGCGGGCTCTCCTCGCTCTCAGTCGTGATGCTCGGCGTCGGTCCGTACATCACTGCGTCAATCATTATGCAGCTCGGTACGATTATCTTCCCGCAGGTGAAGCAGGCCTACTTTGAAGAGGGTGAGGCCGGTCGTGCCAAGTTTATCGAGTGGAGCCGCCTCTTTACTATCCCTATCGCCATCCTGCAGGGCATCGGATTCCTCTTCCTCCTTGAGGGGCAGGGAGTTATCTCGCACCTCGGCACCATAGCGCTTATCGCGAACATTGCGATTGTAGCTGCGGGCTCCTTGCTCCTCATGTGGCTCGGCGAACTCGTCACTGAGTTCGGCATCGGGAATGGTGTCAGCCTCATCATTCTCGCGGGTATCCTCTCGAGCTTGCCTTCGAGCATCTCGCAGACACTCTTTGCCGCTTCGGCAGCAGATATCCCAGCCTATCTCGCTTTCACGGTTCTCGCGCTCGCGCTCATCTACGCAGTCGTGGTCGTCTCTGACGCCGAGCGCTCGATACCAATCGCCTATGCGCGCGCAGTGCGCGGTGCGGCTCTCTCGCAGGGTGCGGCGACCTATCTCCCGATTCGCCTCCTTCAAGCTGGCGTGATTCCCATCATCTTCGCGCTCTCGCTCCTTCTTCTCCCGCAGATGGTGCTCTCGATGCTTGGTGCGCTGAAGATCTCTTTCGCTGCAGATGCAGCGCTCTGGTACACCGCCTTCCTCTCTAATCCGTGGCAGTACGGCGGGGCGTACTTCCTCCTCGTTGTCCTCTTCACTTATTTCTATACCTCCGTCACCTTCGAGCCGCACCGTGTCGCCGAGAACCTCCAGAAGACCGGTGCCTTCGTCCCTGGGGTCCGTCCCGGCCGCGAGACTGAAGAGTATATCGGCAAGGTGGTAAATCGCGTCACCCTCCCGGGGGCCTGCTTCCTCGGTCTCCTCGCGGTCGCACCGTCGATCATCCAAGGCCTCACGGGCGTCACGACACTCGTCCTCGGCGGCACTGCGCTCCTCATCGCCGTCCAGGTTGCTCTCGACCTCGCGCACAAGATCGACGCCCAAGTTTCGCTGCGCGAGTACTAAAACAGCGCGATTACGCGCGGTGGTATACTTTCCGCATGAGTTCAGAATCTATTCCCGTGAAGCAGGAACAGGCCCCGCAATTGCTTGCGCGGGTCACTTTTTCGCGTCACGAAGAGACTGAATATACCGGAGTTGGCCGCGACATCACGGAACAGGGTATCGCCAGAGCTCAAGAAAAAGGGAAGGTTATAATTCAAGAAAAGGGTGCTCCTATGGTCATCGGACACTCACCGAGAGAACGGGCGAAAGGGACTGCAGAATCAATTGAGGAGGGTATTCATGAAGAACTGGGCGAGACTGTAGGAAAAGCACGATGGATGCGAATCCCCGGATTGCGCAGCACTGATTATCGCGATGAAGCATTTCTTGAGCAATTGTCGAAAGAGCTTGGTACAGGACAGGAAGCGTGGACAGATGCGCATTACAATATGCCTGCGTACTACGACAACCCTGAAAAAGTGGAGACTAATGAGGAGAAACGCACTCGATTATATCGAGAAATCGACCGACTTGTTTCCTTTATGGAGAAAAAAGATATGAAAGGTGAAGTGCCGCACCTCGTGTTCGTGTCGCATTACGAGCTCCTCTCACTTCTCCTCGATGATGTATTCGGTATCGAGACATTCGGCACCACGAACACCCCGACCTTCGGCGAGCACATCGACATAGACCTCTACAAGCCACTCCCGAGCGGCGATGTGCCGATTCGCATACACTATGGCGGGCACGAGAAGGAGGTGCTCTTCGATAGAAAGTTGCGCCGCCTCGTGGCGAAGCCGGCATAATGTATTCCCAAGCTCCGCTGTTAGCACTTCTGCGCGCTGGCAAGGTACCAGGCGAGTCGGGTGCTCCGAAACATATCGAGACGGTCGTATCAAACATTTTCCTCTTTGAGGAGAGAGTATACAAGCTGTATAAGAACGACAATGATTTTGTTAATAAGAATTTTGGTGATATTTCGACCAAAGAGAGGCGCTTTGCGTTTTCCGAGACCGATTTTGAATGGAATCACCAATTAGCAAGAGAAGTGTACATGCGTCTTCAGTGTGTGAAGGTGGAATCAAACAGTATTACTTTCGTGGACAATAACGAGGATGCCGAAGAACTTTTGCTTATAACAAAACGATTGCCGGGCGAGAGTTCATTATTTGAGCATTTACGAAATAATGATCTCACCGAGATTGACTACTATGAAATAGGGAAACAGTTTGCAGAGCAGGAAAAGAATTTTGTGCTAAAGGGTACTCTGCCAGAGGAATCTTCGCTGAGAAACATGCAGGGGCGTATTCACGACATCCATGAGTGGGTCAAGGATGTAGAGGAATACATTCCGCAAAAAGAAAGAGAGAAGTATGTAAACCAACTTGAAGCTCTTGTCGGGCGTGTATACACTGATGATTCTCGAGTGACGGTCGCTTTCGATGTGCATAGTCTGAATGCGTTTTTTGTGGACGGTACATTTTACCCCTTTGATGTTGTCGCATCAAAAGATTCATGGCGTTTTGCACCAGCTTTAGTAAGCATCTATCGTCTCGCCACTGACATATATGCTCTTGTGGGTGAGAAGGAGTTCCGCGCAGTGTTGAAGGGCTATTACGGGAATCTGAATGGCGAAGTGGCACCCAAAGAGACCGAATATTTTCTGGTCATGTACGCATCCCTTATTATGGTCCCGTATCTCTATATGCTCGCTCAGACCGACCCCGACAAACGAGAAGCAGCGATTAAGTACCACGACTTCCTAAAACGCTACACTTCCCGTACACTCGATGTATGAACGAAAAACCAATCGTATTCTTTATCGGCAAGCCGGGCAGCGGCAAGGGGACACAGGCCGAGCTGCTTGCAAAGCTCACCGGCTGGCCCGTGGTCGGGACCAGTGGCGGCTTGCGCGAGCTGGTGGCGACGGGCGGCACCGTCGGGCGCAAGTTGAAGGAGACGATGGACGCCGGTCTCCTTACACCCTATTGGGTCGTCGTCTATATCTACCTCAAGACCCTTTTCGGCGTTCCGGAGGGTAGCGGCATGATCTTCGACGGCACGAGCCGCACGCTCCCAGAGGCTCAGGTCGTCGTCGAATCTCTCAAGTGGCTCGAGCGACCCTACCATATCTTCTACCTGCACGTTCCCGACGAAGAGGTGCACAAGCGCATCAACCTGCGAAAGGAGAGGGAGGCTCGTGCAGACGATAACGTGGTCCACAAGCGACTCGAAGCATATTATGCGAGCACTGAAGCGGCGATTAATCTCTACCGCACCACCGGCATGCTCACCGAGATTGACGGTCACCGCCCGATCGACGTGATTGCGGCAGACGTGAAGAGTATTCTCAAACTATGATTATCACGAGCGACACGGAGCGGGCGAATCTGATCGAGGGCGGCAAGCGTCTCGCAGCGGTGCTTGTGGCTCTCGAGGCGAAAGTGGCTCCCGGCGTGACGACCGAAGCGCTCGACGACCTCGCCGAGCAGCTAATCCGTGACGGGGGTGACGAGCCGTGCTTCCTCGGCTACACGCCCGAGGGCGCGGGGCGACCCTATCCGGCAACACTCTGCGTCTCTATTAACGACGAGGTCGTGCATGGTATCCCAAACGAGTCGGTGAGAGCTCTGAAAGAGGGTGATATCGTGGGGCTCGACCTCGGCCTGCGTCATGAGGGTATCGTTGTCGATGCGGCAATCACCGTGCCAGTCGGCACGGTGAGCGAGGGGGTGAAGAAGCTTCTCTCTGCGACTGAGGCGGCGCTTGCCGCAGGCATTGCCGCCGCTCGGGTAGGTAAGCACGTGGGAGATATTTCACATGCGATACAGAAAGAGATCGAAGAGGCGGGATTCAAGGTCATCAAGGAGCTCGGCGGGCACGGGGTCGGCGACCTGGTCCACGAGGACCCTTTTATCCCAAACTTCGGCCGCCCCGGGACAGGAGAGCTGCTTGCTGAGGGGATGGTGCTCGCACTCGAGCCGATCTCAAGCATGGGCAAGGCCGCAGTCACGATCGCCCCAGACGGCTATACATACCGCACCAAGGACGGTTCGCTCTCGGCCCACTTCGAGCACACCATCTTGATAGAAAAGGGCGGAGCGCGTATCATAACCCTATAACCGCCCCACGAGAGGGGATTTATTTTTCAAGAAAATGGCACATCCTAAAACTGAACGAACGCTCGTCATCGTAAAGCCTGACGGCATCCAGCGCGCTCTCATCGGCGAGATTATGAAGCGCTATGAGCGCCTCGGGCTCAAGCTCGTCGCACTCAAGATGATGGTCCCGACCGAAGAGATGATCGAAGAGCACTATCTCCTCGACCCGAACTGGAAGAAGAATGTCGGCGAGAAGTCTATCGCGAGCTATGTGAAGAAGGGTGAGATGCCGCCCTCAACCGACCCGATCGAGGTGGCGAATGTCGTCGTCGCGAACTTGAAGAAGTACATGACGAGCGGACCGGTCATCGCGATGGTCTGGGAGGGCGCTCACGCAGTCGAGCTCGTGCGCAAGATTACGGGCGGCACCGAGCCGCGTAGCGCCTCTATCGGCACGATCCGCGGCGACTTCGTCGTCGACTCGTACCAAATGGCAGACACCGACTCGCGTGCTATCCGTAACCTCATCCACGCGTCGGGCTCGGTCCCTGAGGCGAACATGGAGATACCGCATTGGTTCAAGCCTGCAGAACTGATCTCCTACCGTGTGCCGCACGAGGCTACGCTCTACGACGTAGACATGAAGGATATCCTCGGATAAAACAACGAAAAGCCCCGCAGATGCGGGGCTTTTCGTTGTCCACATGGCGCCTTCATGTGGCGCAGGTATACTGGGAGATGGAGCTGTTCTTCAAAACGCAACTTGCTATATTCCCGGGAGTTCGGCATTTAGGCACACTTGGTTTGAATCTATCAGTAGACAGGTTCCGAGAGTCGCCATTGTCTTTCCCACTTGGCAAGATAAAGTTGCCATAGAGGACAGCCCCACGAAAAAACCGCTCTCGAGAGCGGTTTTTTCGTGGGGCTGCATGCTACCATTGTCGCATGGCATTACGACTCAGTTTCTACGGTGGAGCAGGGAAGGTGACCGGCTCCAACTTTTTAATCGAAGGCGCGCGCGGCAAGGTGCTCGTCGATTGTGGCATCGAGCAGGGAGGTGACTTCGCTGTTGAAGAGGTATACGGACCGTTCCCTTATGACGTCAAGACTATCGATGCGCTCGTGGTGACGCACGCGCATCTCGACCATGTGGGGAGGATCCCCAAGCTGGTGCGAGACGGCTTCAAGGGGAAGATCATCATGACATCGGCGACCCGAGACCTCTCCGCACTTATCCTGCTCGACTCCTCACACATCCTCGCTGAAGAGGCTCTGCGCCTCGGGCGAGAGCCTCTCTATGACGCGAGTGATGTCGAAGGAGCATTCGCGCTCGTCGAGACGCTCGAGTACCACACCGAGAGAGAGATTGCCCCTGGGCTCTCGGCCTACCTTCGCAACACCGGGCACATCCTCGGCTCAGCGAGCGCGCGGATCAAGGACGAAGAGGGTGTTGCAGTCGCCTTTAGTGGTGACATCGGCAACTCGCCCTCGCCGCTCTTGCCTGACTGGGAGCCGGTGAGAGACGCCGACGCACTCGTGATGGAGAGCACCTACGGAGACAAGGTGCATCCAGATCAGAAAGATCGTGGTCAGCTCATGCTAGCTGGGATGAAGCGCGCTGTCGCGAGAGGAGGGACTATTCTTATCCCCGCATTCTCGATTGAGCGCACGCAGCTCATGCTCTATGAGCTCTCAAACTTTTTTGCAGACGGTTCGCTTCCCAAGACTCCTGTGTTTCTCGATTCACCGCTCGCCATACACGTGACCGCCGTGTACGAGAAGTGGGGGATGACCTACTTCAAGAGCGAGACTGAGGACGAAATGAAGCGAGAGGGGAGTATTTTTGAATTCCCGTTCTTGAAGCAGACACTATCGCAAGAAGAGTCGAGAGCAATCGAGAGCGTGCCGGGCCCGAAGATTATCATCGCGGGTGCAGGGATGAGTCACGGTGGCCGCATCGGCCGCTGGGAGACGCGTTACCTGCCCGATCCCGCTACGACGCTCTTTATGGTCGGCTACCAGGCCCCGGGGACTCCCGGGCGGCGGATGATGGAGGGCGCATCATCGGTGCGGCTTGGCGGTGTGGAGGTGAAGATCAAGGCGAAGATCGAGAAGCTCGAGGGCTGGTCAGCACACGCCGACCGCGACGGCCTCCTTAAATTTGCGGAAGCCTCGCTTCCGCAGGCAGGGGGGCGCACCAAGACAATCTTTACCGCCCACGGCGAGCCCGCCCCCGAGCGATTCCTTGCCCAGCGCGTCCACGACTACCTCGGCGCCCGCGCCATCGTCCCCGAGTTTGGTGAGACGTGGGAGATTACCAAAGATTCAGTCAAGAAGATCTAATCCTACTGTCGCAATTCAATTACTGCCGAAAGAAGAGATGGAAGTTCTTTGATACCACTGCTTCCGCTGAAATGTTTTTTGTTGTGTTCGATGATTGTTTGAGCGCCAAGTTTTTCTTCGAATATTTTAGAATCAGTGAGAGGAACGAGCGGATCGTCATCGGAGAAAATGGCGACGAATGTATTCGAGTGAGATTTTATCTTGTCCCATTGTAGGGGAGTCTCCAGCCATGGCTTTGCTATTTTAAAATCTTCTTCATCCTCGTATGATTCATCCGTGAGATGTATCCACGGTGCTAGTAAGGCTACGCCGCCGACTTTTTCACCAGCAGAGAGTGTTTCTATGTATCGCAAGACAGTCTGACAACCGATAGAATGGCCAACGAAAAAGGTGTGCTCATCTGGGACACCGACTTGTTCTGCAAGAAACCCAACCCAGGTATCAATTTTTGGATGCAGTGGTTCTGGCATCGCTGGTGTATACACCGTAAACCCTTCCTTTTCCAATTCACTCTTTAGCCACGGGAAGCACCCCTCTTCAGGGTATCCATCCCATCCGTGGATGATGAAAACTCTGTCCATATGCCTATGGTATCAGACGAAAACCGCCCCGTGAGATGGCGGCTGTGCCTATCTCACGGAGCGGTTTTCTTTGTAAAATTTAGACGACTTGCTTAGAGATGCGCTCGAAGATCTCGGGATGCATTGTCGCAAACTCGGCGAGAACCTTGCGGTCAAGGGCAAAGTCATTCTTCTTCAACTTAGCGATAAAGGTCGAGTACGACTTGTGGCCGCTCTCACGAACAGCGGCGTTTAAGCGGACGATCCACAGCTGGCGGAAGTCGGTCTTCTTGTCGCGGCGGTGGGCGAAGGCGTAGCGGCCGGCGCGCATAAGCGCCTCATGAGCGAAGTTCAGTTTCTTCGAGCGGATACCACGGTACCCCTTGGCTCGTTCGAGGATGTTCTTCTTGCGCTTCAGCGCGGTTACTCCACCTTTGATTCTTGTCATACGAAAATGATTAGATTAATTACTTCGCACCAGTCCCGGGAAGGAAGCGTCGGCGTACCTTCATGGTGAGCTTAATCGCGACCGAGCCGCGCTTCGCGCTGCGCTCAGCACCGCTCTGCTTCGCATTGAAATGGTTCTGACCCGGCTTGCGCGCCATAAGCTTGCCCGTACGGGTTACGCGAATTCTCTTGGTATACGATTTATTGGTTTTCATTTTGTGGTTTTGATTCAGTCGCACTCGCTACGGGGCGATTCTCCTTTTCACGCTTCGCTTGAGCTACAAGGTCTCGCTCGATAACCCCCGCAAAGCCTTTTGGGCTTCGCGTAACCGGCTCGGCGACCTTGTAGGCATAGGGAATACGGACAAGGAACCTTTCAAGGCGTTCTTTGAGGAACTTCTCCTCCATGCCCTTATAACGGCCTTTCAGGAAGAGCTCGGCGCGGACCCGGTGCCCCTCGGCGAGCCATTCGGCCGCCTTTCTAGCCTTCAGTGCCATATCGTTGTCGCCGGTGCCCACCTTGATTTGGACCTCCTTCGTTTCCGACACTTTTACCTTGGCTTTTGCTACCTTTTCCTTCTTGCTCCGTTCGTACTCAAATTTACCATAATCCATGATCTTCGCAATGGGCGGGACCGCCGAGGGCGAAATCTCGATAAGGTCCTGTCCGGCCGACTTCGCGGCTGCGAGAGCGTCGGCGAGCGAGAGTACACCGAGATTCCCGCCGTCAGCGCTGATAACGCGCAACTCAAGCGCGCGAATCTCGTTATTGATGCGAAGTCGTTCTGTAGCCACTGGAAGTGAGGATAGTATAGCACAAAAAGGGGAGGGGGCGCAACACGGCAGCGCGATTTCGGGACACGCGTCGCCCTGCCCGGCCGCAGGACGCGCTGTCTCTCGGCTCGCAAATTTCTGCGCAACTGCCCTCCGGCGCAGAAATTACCATGCTGCTTCGCCTCCGAGACGTACCGAAATCGCGCTGCCGTGTTGCTAAGGGAAAAAGAAACCGCCGCATCGAGAAGCGCACCCGATGGGCGGTTCCTCAATGCGGCGGGGTAACTATTCCCTGGCGCGGCGTTCATTGTCAAACTTCATCTTCGTATCGATGCTGTTTTGCCGCTGGCAGAGCACCGAGCAGAAAATGACTCTTTTCTTCCTCACCGTCAGAAGAACTATTGCCTCGAAGCCCTCGGCTAGAGGTTCCTCGCACTGGCGGCATTCCGACCCTTGCGAAAGACGCTCGGTCGTACAGGTCTGGCCTCGCCGCAAGAGAGGCTGAAGAGCTTCGGCCCCGCTGACGATGACCCGTTTGACCGTTTCTACGGTGACAGGACCTACCTTCTGTTCCATTTGCACTCTCCTCTGGTTGTAGAACGGATATATTATATATCTAAGCGTTTTATTTGTCAATAGCGCGTAATTGGGCAGGGTCGGAGAGGACGATTTCGGCCTTGTCTTGATAGCTGGAGATTTTACCGGTGAGGGTGACGGTCTGTCCGACGTATCGGGAGAGGTCCCCGAAGGCTTTGGCGTCGTCGGCGAAGATAACCCCCGAGAAGGGGCAGGCCTTGTAGCTCTGACAGAAGTCGAGAAAGACTGTCCCACTTGCAGAGGTGTACGCCTTCACGAGGGTCCCGTGTACTGAGGCAGTCTCGCCGATGTGTTTGGCCGCCTCTGTGATAGTAATCGTGCCGATTGAAACAGACGCGGCCGCTCCCGCGGCCGCGTTGCTCTTGTAGGCGTCGAGTAGCTTCTTCAATATATTCTCATAGGCTCTTCGGAGTTCGGGATCAGTACCGATTTCAAGTACTTCATCATTGATAGTTGTTGCCGAGTTGGTCCAGTTGTAGCTCCCGGTGGCATATGCCGAGTCGGTGACGAGTGTCTTGATGTGCATGATACCGTTGCCGGTCGCGTGCTTCTCGGTGACGACCGGGATGCCTGCGGCGAGCAGTTTCTTCGTGATAGGCGCGCCGTAACTGTTCTTGCTCTGCTCAGAGTCTACGACCCCGCGCACGTCGATACCGCGCTTCTTCGCCGCGACAAGCGCGTCAGCGATCGAAGGGAGAGTGAAGGTGTAGATAGCGAAGTAGACGTGAGTCTTTGCACTCTCTATCAGAGCGATAATCTCTTTGTCGTTCTGCTTCTCTGTGAGACTGTAGAGGACGCGTGTCGAGCCGGCAATCGGCGCAGACACTGTCTGCGCCGGGATCGAGACGGCTACCGCCTCTCTCCCGTTCCCGCCCGCCAGGTAGCCTGCGCTGCCTGCAGTGAGTGCAAGTATCGCGGCAACTACCGCACGAATCAATCTTGTTTTCATAGCGCGTCAGACTTCTCCTTCTTCGCGCGGTACACAAGAAGGTTGTGCCGTCCGATAAAGAAGAGGGTAAGCAGGAGGACGCCGGCGATACCCCAGCGCGCAGGGCCAAGCCACCGTGCCGTGAGGCTACTGAACCAATAGGTGGCCGAGAAGAGGAAGGTTGTCCAGACGAGGGCGCCGCCGATAGTCGAGAGGATGAAGGTAGAAAAAGGGAACTTGAAGAAGCCACTCGCCGTGTAGGTGGGGACTCGCGAGCCGGGTATGAAGCTCGCCGAGAACACGGTGAGCGCGTAGCGGTTCTCGAGCCATGCGCGCAGCGAGGCGACGAAGTCGTGTTCGACATACCGTGCGAGCTTCGGGTGTGTGCGCGCGAGCCGGCCGAGTGAGTAGAGCGCGATGTCGCCGAGCAAGATGCCGACGTAGATAGAGGGGAAGGCGATGAAGATCGGGATAAGGTCATCGGCCGCGAGGACGCCGACCACGATCATCGTCAGGTCTTCGAAGACTGATGCACAAAGGACGATTGCGAGCGACAGGAGGAGCATACTGCCGGCCGAATCGCCGATGAGGTGAGAGATAAAGAGAAGCATGTGAGTCATGGTAGCAGATTTCTTTATACACAGAATGTCATGCGAGCGCTCCCCGCACGTGCAGACGGCGGTATGATACCCATATGGTAAAAACTCTCGCGGTAATCGGCGGCGTTATCTTGTTGCTCCTCGGAATTCTCGGATTCGTCTCGAATCCTCTTATCGGCGCGAACGCACTGTTCGCCGCCGACGCCGCACACAACGTGATCCATATCCTCCTCGGAGCGATCCTCCTGTCGGTCGTCTTCTGGGCAGGCGAGAGCTCGGAGCTCTGGCTGAAGATTATTGGTGCGGTGCTGTTTCTTATCGGCCTAATCGGTCTCCTCACGGTCCCGTCTACCGGCAGCACGCTCCTCGGCATCGCATACACGAACGGAGCCTCAGACTGGTTCCACCTCATCGCGGGCATCGTCGTTTTTGTTGCCCTGCTCTATACCAAGGACGAGCAGAGACCTCCTACGGCGGCTTAATATTCCCGTTTGCGTTCGTGCGGGAGAGCGCGTATCCTAGGCGCTATATGAAACGTGTAGGGGTAGTCCTTATCCTGATTTTCTCCTTCTTCGGGCTTGCAGATTCTGCCTACCTGACGCAGCACGAGCTCGACGGCACACCGCTCATCTGCAACATTCAGAATCTCTCGGGCTGCAATCTGGTGGCAGAGAGCCAATATTCGCACATCTTCGGTATCCCGCTCGCCGAGTTTGGCGTCTTGTTCTACAGCATCATGTTCGTCATCGCCGCTCTCGAGGTCGTCATCTTCGATCAGCTCTTGCGCCGTGTGCTCCAAGTGGTCTCGCTTGTCGGTCTCGCTGCGTCGCTCTACTTCACCTCGGTACAGATATTCCTCATCGGTGCCTTTTGTATCTACTGCTCAGTCTCAGCGCTCATTACGCTCCTTATCTTTATCCTCGCGAGCTTCATCGAGCCGATCCGTCGGCGTGTACCTCCCTCTGCTCCGGAGTTCCCGCAAGGGGGCATCCCGATGCCGCCCGAAGTATAAACGATATGCAGCGCTCTCTTCTATCCGTCTCCGTCCTCCTCCTCCTTCTCTCGGCGAGTGTGTACCCAGAAAGTGTGCGGGCAGTGCGTGCTCCCGCCTCTTTTGAGGCAGCGCGCTCTCTACTTATCGCGAGCTCTTCGCCCGGGAACGCGTACCTCGCAGGGGTCTCGGTGGTGAACACTGCTCCGGTCCTGGGCGATCTCTCGGCATTTGGTGGTTCGGTCGTCGTGGCGGCGCCGGTGAAGGGTGACGCGCTGCTCTTTGCAGGTTCGGCAAGCGTGCGAGCTCCGGTCTCTGGCGATTTGCGCATCGTCAGCGGGAACGTGAACGTCATGGAGCCGGTGGCAGGAGACCTCGTTGCCTTCGGGTACGAGATATATAGCTCGGATCGCCCTGGAGGGAGCGTGTTTATTACCGCCATGAACACGACGCTCGCGGGCGGCGCCGCAGGTCCCGTCACTATCTACGGCAATAACATCTTGCTCAAGGGCACCTTCGACGACGATGTCACCATCATGTCGAGCGGCCATGTGGCGCTCGCTGCGAGCACCACCATACTCGGTAAGCTCTCCTACCAAGCACCTGAGTCTGCGAGAATCCCCGCCTCAGCAATTGTCCGCGGCGGTATCGAGTACACAAGTGCCTCATATCTACCCGACGCCGGTACCTCGCGCATTCTCGGGTTCGTGAGCATGGGATTCTTTCTCTTCGCGCGTATTCTCGGTGCACTTATCCTCGCCGGCCTCCTCGCCGGCCTCTTCCCG
>JBAYJI010000024.1:0-13003 GCA_041665205.1 Minisyncoccota bacterium
CGTAGTCTTTTCGTTAAGGGTAAAACGTTCAAAATCGCCCCAGGGGCGAGTTTCTTTTTCATAATGCTCAAGATGATTCATAGGAGAAGTATATATCATAGAAACCCCGACGCTTTGGTCGGGGAGCCGACTTCCGGCGTCGGCTTTGAAAGATTAAAGGAATTCAGTTATTATACTCGGGTGCGATAGGGGATATTGGATTCGCCGCGATAAGCGTTGCTTGCACGCTTTTCTTTCGGCTCGTTCGGAGAGTGTGGACGTACGAAGACGCACATCCACACTTCCTCTCTCGCCGAGATAGCTCAGTTGGTAGAGCAGCGCCATGGTAGGACGCAGTCCCCGCCCACTCTTTTGGTAACAAATAAGTGAATCCCGAATAACGGTTAAAGTCCATACGTGGATAAGACCGTGGCGCAAATGTGTTGCGCCCGAACGACTGACAAGGGTGTCCAGCGATTTGCGGGATAAAGATACAGTCTAGCCCTCTTGTATACCTAAAGAGGAGGTGTAAGCGAAGGCGCAGGTCGTCGGTTCAATCCCGACTCTCGGCTCAAGTTTCAAAGGTAGGGGGAAAAGCAGCGAAATAATCGAGGGAATCGCAAGGCTTGCGTCTCTATGCTCCCTCTCCTGTTTTTTCCAGAACCGTCCCCGTCTCGTCCATGCTTTTATGGTACGTTTCGTGCATATGCTTGCGAACTTGTTCTAGTCGATCTAGAAACTCTTTCGAGTATCCGGACCGTATGTCTCCTTCCTTGCGATATTCCGGATGTTCACGCATTTCCTTCAAAAGTTGCTCGCCTTCTTGAATAACTCCTGACGCCGCTTCATTACTGATGGATTTCTTGATGTACGCATTGATTTCATTTTCCACATCCTCTACGGTCATCTTTGTTCCAGCTTGTGCGTATTCCTCCGCGGCGCTCACATATAGGGACTGCTCTTTGTCTGCCACTGTCCTAGCGAACTCGAGTGCTTCCGGAGTATCGGCCTTCAGTCGCCCGGCATTTTCACCTTCTGTGACAACGTATTTCTCGATGGTTTCTTTTGTCTTCGGTACGTTTTTAAACGGGTTCTCTGCACTCATAATGGTTACTTTATAGGTAATGGTTATATCGTATTCCTCTCGCACTGATGTATCAACACTAGATAATGCGCAACTATCGGTCCTCAAGAGCCCCTCGGACATAAAATAAAACCCCTCCGTCACCCGTAGGTGAGGGAGGGGTCGCGGTGCCGGTGCCGTTCATCTCGGGTTGGTCGCGTAGAAGCGAGCGACGCTCTTGAGGTGCTCGATTATCTCGGTATCGTCGCTTACGTCGGATTTGCGTCCGCCGCTGAAATCCACGTTCTCATGCCCGTGTTCGTGGATCAACATTTGAGTCGCCTGTTCGAGACTGACGCCATATTCTTCAGCGACTCCCTCGGCGAGCAACTTAAGAGTCTCGAGTTTGACTGGATGTGACATCACTTACTCCTTTGAAAGAATCAAACTATATTATATACCATAGGTTTGAGATTGTCAATTACTTCGGATAAGTACCTCTTTTTCAGTGAGCGATTATATGGTAGAAAAGGAGAGAGCCGTCTAAAGCATTGCTTGCACGCTTGTAGTCGGCTCGTTCGGAGAATGCCAAAATATATGAGGACATACATTTCGGTATTTCCTCTCTCGCCGCCTTAGCTCAGTTGGTAGAGCAACGCACCCGTAACGCGTAGGTCCCCAGTTCAAGCCTGGGAGGCGGCTCCAAGGAATCGTGGCACCGACGCCCTTCAGGGTCGGTGAGCCGATTGAAGCGTCGGCTTTGCATGATTGGTAGGAAGGTCGTAGAATATCTCTATATGGCACCAGAAGGAATGCAACATAATCCAAGCGAAGAACACCGTGGCCCTTCAGCGGCGGCGAGACAGAAGGCATTTGAACATAAAGCCTCCTTTGAAGAGGGGATGGAGAGCCTGAATACGAAAATCCAGGATAAGCAGAGAGAGATACAAGCGAGGACCGAAGAGCTCGAGAAGGGTCGGGCTCGCAAGGGCGAATTGACCGACGAGAACTTGATCAAGCTTGCGGACGCAGTCGAAGAGGTGACCCTCATGGCTATTGCGAAGCTGGAGCAGGAGAAGCGGAGTCTCGTAGAAGAACTCGAAGGCAGGAAACGGAGTCTGCAGTGATTCTGGCGCGTCATGACTGACGGAAAAGAAACGGAGAGAGAGACGCGGCTCGCCGAGCTCGAAGCGATGATGGCATCGCCCGAGTTCTGGACGGACAAGACTGCTGCGCAAGCCCTGGTGCAGGAGTATCAGAGCCTGAAGGAGAGTGGCACCGGCGACCCGCACGACCAGGGTAATGCGACACTCGCGATACTCGCAGGTGCGGGCGGCGACGACGCTGAGGACTTCGCCTTTATGCTCCGCCGCATGTACGAGGGGTACGCAAGCAAGAAGGGGTGGCGCGTGCGCGAGCTCCACGCCAATGAAAACGACCACGGCGGATACCGCAACGTGATGCTCGAGATTACCGGATCGGGCGCGTATGGCCGCCTCAAGCACGAAGCAGGCGTGCACCGGCTCGTACGTCAGTCGCCCTTCAACGCGAACGCCAAGCGCCAGACCAGCTTCGCGCTCGTCGAGGTGCTGCCGACGCTTGTCGCGAGCGACAAGGTCGAGCTCAAGCCGGATGACTTAGAGATACAGTTTGCCCGCGCCGGAGGCGCGGGCGGTCAGAACGTGAACAAGCGCGAGACCGCGGTACGGATCCTCCACAAGCCGACCAACCTCTCGGTGCATATCTCGAGCGAGCGCAGTCAGCTCGCCAATCGCGAGAAAGCGATGGAGCTCCTCGCCGCGAAGATATTTGCACGAGACGAGGAGCAGCGTCTCGCCGCGGCAAAGGGTCGCTCGATCGCCGCGACGACGGCGAACGAGTGGGGGAGCCAGATCCGCTCCTACGTCCTCCACCCCTACAAGATGGTCAAGGACCACCGCACCGAGCACGAGTCGAGTAACCCTGACAAGGTCCTCGAGGGCGACCTCGACGGGTTCATTGACGCTGCTGTCGCAGCAGAATAAAGATATCCCCAGCCTTTTTGAGCACCTAAGCCGTTTTGTGGACGAGGGTTTGTCGGTTGGGGTACAATGAGAGGAACGCATGATCTACTTCGACAAGGTGACGAAACGATATGGAGACACGGCGGCCCTCGAGGAGGTCACGATCTCAGTCGCCCCTAAGGAGTTCGTCTCGATCGTCGGTCACTCGGGCGCGGGCAAGACCACCCTCCTCAAACTCCTCCTCGCCGAAGAGCGTCCCACGGACGGCTCTGTTTTTTTTGAATCAATCGACATCAACGACTTGCCGAGCTCGGCCTTGCACCACTACCGCCGCAAGATCGGCATGGTCTTTCAAGACTTCAGACTGATACCGAACAAGACCGCCTACGAGAATATCGCCTTCGCGATGGAGGCCGCCGGCCGCACCGACGGAGAGATCGCCGCTGACGTGCCGTACATCCTCGAGCTCGTCAATCTCTCTGACAAGGCACGCCATTTCCCCGACCAACTCTCAGGCGGCGAGAAGCAGCGCATCGCGATCGGCCGCGCGATTATCAACCAGCCCGACCTTATCGTCGCCGACGAGCCGACCGGGAACCTCGACCCGATCAACACCTACGAGGTCGTCGAGATCTTGAAGAAGATCAACGAGCTCGGCACGACGATCATCATCACGACGCACAACAAGGGCGTGGTCGACGCGATCGGCAAACGGGTGATCACGATCGACCGCGGACGCCTGGTGCGCGATGATGCGGGCGGCAAGTATTCACTGTAGAATCTACCTATGAAATGGATGCTCACCAAGAGGATGCTGATTGCGGGAGGGAAGAACTTCTCCCGCGGCGGTGCGGTCTCGGCGGCCACGGTGCTGATCATGACCGTCACACTCGCAATCATCGCCTCGCTCATCTTCCTCTCGGCGCTGCTCACCTTCACCCTCAACACGATCACCGAGAAGGTCGACGTCTCGGTCTACTTCGTCACGACCGCGAGCGAGACCGACATCCTCGCTGTGAAGGACCAGCTCGAGAAGCTCCCGCAGGTCGCAAACGTCACCTACACCTCGGCAGAAGAGGCACTCATCGCCTTCCGCGAGCGACACGCGACCGACCAGCTCACACTCCAGGCGTTAAACGAGCTCGGCGGCAACCCACTCGACGCCTCGCTTGAGGTGCTTGCGAAGGATCCGTCGCAGTACGAGAGCATCGTGAAGTTCCTCGAGGCATCGCCGGTACTCTCCTCAGGCGGTACCTCGATCGTCGACCGGATCAACTACACGCAGAACAAAGAGATTATCGACCGCCTCGCGCTCGCGATACAAGCGACACGCGAGATCGGCTTCGCAATCATCGTGCTCTTCGCACTCGCGTCGATCCTCATCGCCTTCGCGACTGTCCGCCTCGCGATCTACACTGCGAAGGAGGAGATCGCCGTGATGCGGCTCGTGGGCGCGAGCAACTTCTACATCCAGGGGCCATTCGTCGTCACGGGAGTGATCACGGGGATCCTCGCAGCGCTCAGCGTCCTTATCCTCTTGTGGCCGGCGACCTGGTACGCGGGGACGCAGACGGTCGGCTGGTTCGGCGGCTTCAACCTTGCGACCTACTACAGCGGCCATTTCATACTCGTCGCCTCGATCCTCCTTGTGTCGGGCGTCGTGCTCGGAGCAGTCGCCTCGGTGCTCGCTATCAATAGGTATTTGAAGGTCTAGTGGTATGGCAAAAGAAGGTCACAAATACATATTCGTCCTCGGCGGGGTGATGAGCGGCGTAGGTAAGGGCGTGGTCACGAGCTCGATCGGCCTCCTCTTGCAGCAGAAGGGGTATCCGGTAAATCTGGTCAAGGTCGACCCATACCTCAATGTGGATGCAGGGACGATGAACCCGACCGAGCACGGCGAGACCTTTGTGCTGCGGAGCGGGCTCGAGACCGATCAGGACATGGGCAACTACGAGCGCTTCTTAAACCGCGACCTCACGAACGAAGACTATATGACGAGCGGTATGGTCTATCAGTCGGTCATCGCGCGCGAGCGGGCGCTCGAGTATGGCGGCAAGTGTGTCGAAGCGATCCCGCACGTGCGCGACGAGATCCTCCGGCGCTTTGAAGCCGCGGCTGCCTACAACGGCAGCCGCGTGTCGGTAATCGAGATTGGGGGGACGATTGGCGACTTCCAGAACGCACTCTTTATCGAGGCGGCGCGTGTCTTGAAGATGGAGTATCCCGACGACGTACTCTTCGTGATCGTCTCCTATCTGCCGACCCCGGGCACCCTCGGCGAGATGAAGACCAAGCCGACCCAGACCGCGGTGCGCGACTTAAACAGCTACGGCGTGCAGCCAGACTTTATCGTCGCCCGCTCGAAGGAGCTTGTCGACGACAAGCGCAAAGAGAAGCTCGCGATCTCCTGCAGCGTGCGCAAGGACCGCATCATCAGCGCACCGGACATCGACAGCATCTACCAGGCACCGCTCAACTTCGAGAAGGATCGGCTCGGCGACGCGATACTCGACGCGCTCAAGATGCCGGCGAAGAAGAAGGCCTCGCTCGCTGCATGGAAGAAGTTTGCGACCGCAGTCGCGAGCACCAAGGCGCCCGAGGTCAGTATCGCGATCGTGGGGAAATATTTTGATACGGGCAACTTCGTCCTCTCCGACGCGTACCTCTCGGTTATCGAGGCGATCAAGTTCTCTGCGGCGAAGCTGAACCGACAGGCGAAGATTACGTGGATAAACTCGAAGGATCTCGAGAAGGGCGGCGCGAAGGCCACTGCGATGCTGAAGAAGTTTAACGGCATCATCGTCCCCGGTGGCTTCGGCGAGAGCGGCATCGAAGGCAAGATCAGGGCGATCCAGTTCGCGCGCGAGAACAAGATCCCGTACTTCGGCCTCTGCTACGGCATGCAGCTCATGGTGATCGAGTATGCGCGGAACGTCTTGAAGCTCAAAGACGCGAACACAACCGAGATCAAGAAGACGGCAGCCGATCCGATAGTCGACGTGATGCTCGAACAGAAGAAGCATCTCGCCGACAACAAGTACGGCGGCACGATGCGGCTCGGCGTGTACCCCGCCTACCTCAAGAAGGGCACCATGGCGCGCGCCGCGTACAAGAAAGAGCTTGTCGAAGAGCGTCATCGTCACCGCTACGAGATCAACCCTGCCTACGTGAAGCAGCTCGAGGCGGCCGGACTCGTCTTCTCGGGTACCTCGCCTGACGGCGTCCTGATGGAGATTGCCGAGCTCCCGCGCACAACGCACCCTTTCATGTTGGGGACGCAGTTCCACCCCGAGCTCCAGGCACGCCCTCTCGCCCCGCACCCGCTCTTTACCGAGTTCCTCCGCGCTGCGCTCGACCGCAAGAGAAAGAAGTGAGGCAATAGCAGTAGCAATACCGCAGTGTTAGGTACGAAGAAGTAGAAACACTACGATATATCGTAGTGTTCGTGAAAGATTATTTTGGTTCGGGGAACAGGAGGAAATGAAGCGGGTATCTTTTTTTGAAACGGAAGATCATGCTCGTTGCATATTTCTTCTTGAATTCGCGTTTCCCAAATTCTTCTTCCATTGCTTGTATCGCGTGTTCATAACCGGGCATCTGATCTTGGAGCCATCGGTCGACATTGCGTACGGTGCCGGGGCTTGCTCCCAGGCGGTCATGTATGCCGTCATACGTCTCGCCTGAAAGAAGTAGTCGGGCGATAAGAATCCGTCGCCCGAGCATAATGCGCTCGCTCTCGGTAAGCAGATCGCGCAGGAAAGCTTTCATGGCAGACCGTCCGCGGACTGCAGCGGCAGCAGTGTAGAGTGAGTCCAACGTTTTAATCTGCTCTTCCTTGTTCAATTCATGCATTCTCTTTTTCATATACAAATACTACGATATATCGTAGTGTCTTGGATTAGTATCCCCAGTTCTGGCGGGGAAGTCGGGAAATAGAAGTTATTGACTATTTCGACCTAAAGAGGCTTAATATAGGTCTGGTCTTTCGTGCGGTAGTAATTTCAACGTAGGGCAACCAGGAGAGGGAAGATGCCAAAAGCAATGATCCACGACAATGCAAAAAGGCGGGCGCTTCGCGAAAGTGTTCAGGCGAGCGAGGCAAAAACGGAAGCAAGGTTAGCAAGAGCTGCCGAGCAGATTGTGCCGACAGACGGGGATGGAGATTCTGATTTCGATCCTGACTTGAACGAGTGCGGGTCCATGATTGCTGCTTTCGCGGCTGAAGACCCGAACTAATCACATGCTGTGCAACCAGACAAGGGCCGCCCACGGGTGGCCTTTTTCTATTACTGCTTCAAACCGAGACCTTTCTTTAAGAAGTATATATTTGCGCCGAGGAGCGCGAGCATGAGTGCGAAGAGGACGCTGAAACAGGTGAGGAGCGAGACGTCGCTCGTACCGAGGAATCCGTAGCGGAAACCGTTTATGAGATAGAAGATAGGATTCCCAAGTGAGACTGTCTGCCAGAAGGGCGGGAGCGAGTTGATCGAGTAGAATACGCCACCGAGGTAGACGAGCGGCGTGAGCACGAAGGTCGGGACAATGGAGATGCCGTCAAAATCTTTTGCATAGATGCCGTTCACCAGCCCGCCGAGTGCGAAGACGAGCGAGGAGAGGAAGAGGAAGAGGATCACGATGAGTGGGTGGGCAATCGAGGGGAGCGCGAAGAAGAGTGAGACGATGAGCACGAGCGCTCCGACCAGCATGCCGCGGACAACGCCGCTTGCGACGAATCCGGCGATGATAACGCTCGGAGGTGTCGGCGAGACCAGTATCTCGTCAATGTTGCGCGAGAAGAACTTAGAGACGAAGAATGTCGTCGCGACGTCCATGTACGAGTTGGTGATCACTGCGAGCATCACGAGACCGGGGACGACGAAGAGGATATAGGGGATCCCGTTCAATTCGCCGATTCGTGATCCGAGGATATTGCCGAAGACGGCGAAGTAGAGCACCGAGGTGACGACTGACGGGAGGAGCGTCTGCGACCAGATACGGATAATACGCACGACTCCCTTACGCAGGATTGTATAGAACGAGATGAATTGCTTGTCGAGAGGCATATCAGGTATTGCTCGTAAGCTTGACGAAGACCTCTTCGAGCTTGCCACCACCGTAGCCGCTTGCAGGGGCGGTGTCGTCGTGGAGCGCGAGGACCTCCTCCATTGTGCCCTTCGCGACGATCTCGCCTTTGTTGATAATCGCCACATGCCTCGCGAGGCGCTCCGCCTCTTCGAGATAGTGGGTCGTGAGCAGAATCGTGATCCCGCTCTTCGTGAGGCCGGTAAGATAGTCCCACATGCTCCGTCTGAGCTCGACGTCGACACCGGCGGTCGGCTCGTCGAGGATCAGGAACTTTGGCTCGTGGATCAGTGCGCGAGCGATCATTAGTCTGCGCTTCATCCCTCCTGAGAGCCTGAAGCCGATCTGATCGCTCTTCTCTGCGAGGCCGAGATCCTCAAGGAGCTTCTTCGCACGGGGGATAGCGACCGAGCGAGGGATCCCGTAGTAGCCCGCCTGGTTGACGAGCACGTCGAGCGGCTTCATCCATGGGTCGAAGTTGATCTCTTGCCCGCAGACGCCGATCAGGGCGCGTGCCTTTGCAGGCTCCTTCTCGATATCGATACCGAAGACCTCGACCTTCCCACCGGTTGCGGTCACGAGCCCGGTGATGATACCGATGATGGTCGTCTTGCCGGCGCCGTTGGGGCCCAGGAGCGCGAAGAGCTCTCCCGCGGGTACGGTGAGAGAGACACCCTTCACCGCGTCAGTGCCGCCCGCGTAGCGTTTTTTCAGATCGGTGAGTACGAGTGCAGGTTCATGCATACATAGAGGGGGCAGTATATCAGATGCGCTCGGGATTCTGAATGAAGACTTACGAAATCTTCCGGATAGCCTCGGTGAGCTCGTCGACCTCTTTGAAGAATGGGGTACCGCGCGTGTTGCGCGGGCGCACGAGGTCGACCGCAAATATCTTCTCCACGCGTCCGGGGTGCGCACCCATCACGATGATCTGGTCGGAGAGTTCGATTGCGTCGGGGATCAGGTGGTTCACCATGAGGATCGTCATCCCGTAGGAGCGCCAGATCCGGAGCAGGTCGGCCTTGAGCGCCTCGGCAGTGATTGTGTCGAGATTCGAGAAAGGTTCGTCCATGATTAGGATATCGGGAGAGACCGCGAGTGCGCGCGCGAGGCCGACCCGCTGCCGCTGACCGCCCGAGAGGGCGGCAGGGTAGTGGCGCTCGACGTGCAGGAGGCCGACCTCCCTAAGCTTCTCGCGGGCGATGCGCTCGCGCTCCTTCTTCGGCATACCAGCCATGCGCAGACCGAAGGCGACGTTGTCGAGCGCCGAGAGCCACGGGAAGAGCGCGTAATTTTGAAATACCATTGCCGGCCGGGAGAAGTTGCGCACGACCGTACCGCTTGCGTGCGGCATGAGTCCGAGTATCACACGCATCAAGGTCGACTTGCCTGCGCCTGAGGGGCCGATAATCGAGACGAACCCTCCGGCAGGGACCGAGAAGGAGACCTCCTTAATCGCGGGTGCTTCATGTGCAGACTCGTCGTCGAAGTGGGCTGTCACACGGGAGAGCACGAGTGCCATGGGTTCTGAGTGCGGCATATTATTCGGCATAGCGCTTCGCACTGTCGGCGAGGAGCGGCGCCCAGATAAGGCGGTTGATCACGAAGACGATTACGAGGATAGCGATCGTGCCGGCGACTGAGGCCTCGGTGACGCCTGAGGTGCTCGCTTCGCTGATGAAGCTACCGAAGCCGGCAATGTGCGCGATAATCTCAGCGCCGATAACCGACTCCCACCCGATCGCGATGCCGACAATCGAGCCGGTGAGGATCGCGGGGAAGGAGAGCGGTGCGAGGTAGTAGAAGACGCGCTCGATCCCGCGTGCGCCAAAGATAGTCGCTGCGTCGCTGAGGTCGCGGTGTGCGCTCTTGATCGCCGTGAGGACCGCGAAGAGTATCGGCCAGATAATCGAGGTCACGGCGAAGAGGATAATCATCTGATTGGTGTAGCCGAACACGTAGATAAAGATCGGGATAAGCGCGAAGGAGGGGAGGTTCTGGAGGATATCGAAGAACGGGAAGAAGAAGTCGGCGAAGGGGCTCCAACCGACGAGGAGCGCGATCGTGACCCCGAGGACAAGCGCGATGCTGTAGGCAACGATGAGACGGTAGGTGGTCCAGAACACGGCGTCGCCAAGCGTGATGAGGGGTACGTTCTGAAAGTCGTTCAAGAACCATACAAGGAGTGTTGCACCGACAATGCCGGACATGATTATCCACATGCGTCGGTGCCGGAGCAGGTGTGCGCTCTGCCACGTGCGAGAGAGGGGTCGTGCAACGCTGCGAATCATGCCCCTATTCTAGCGCGTTTGTGATGCGGTAGAATATCAGGTATGAACATTCACCCGCTGTTTGTACATTTTCCGATTGGGCTCTTGGTCGTGTATTCAGTTCTTGAGATAGGTGCCTACCTCTCTCCGACGCTCCGGCGGCAGAGCTGGCTCTTCTCGGTGAAGGCCTTTCTACTTTTCGCTGGTGCGCTCGCCGCCTTTGCGGCGCTTATCACCGGCGGCATGGCTGAAGAGCTGGTCGAAGGGTCCGGGCGTGCATACATCCTCGAAGTGCACTCGCCGGTCGCGGGCGCGACCACGCTTCTTTACCTCGTTCTCGCCGCTGCATATATCGTGCGCATCTTCGATGAGAAGGGTTGGAGCGCGCGCATCGTCGGCTCGAACAGTTTCCTTATCCGCGTCTTGAACGTGAAGCGGTACCTCGCGCACCTCGTGCTCGACACTCGGGTTCTCCCGGTGCTCGCGCTCCTCGCGCTGGTCGGGATGACCGTCACCGGAGCACTCGGAGCAGCAATCGTCTACGGCCCGGGGGCTGATCCGTTTGTCTCGTTTATCTACCACCTCTTCTGGGCGCAGTAGGGGAGCGGGGTGATACAATTCACGTATACATTTATTAATTCATAGTATCCATATGAGTACATTGAGAATCATTGGTGTCGTCGGAGCTTCGATCCTGTTGTCGGCAAACGTTGCGTTTGCTACTGAGGTGATTACGCCACCACCGCTGGTGGCACCAGGAGCAACGACCGCCACACCACTTGCTGCGCCAGCACAGGTAGCACCGACTGCGGCACTCGTGCCGCCGACTGCTGCGTCGCTCCAATCGGCGATGAGGAAACCCTCGCCTGAGGCGAAGGTGGCGCCCGGAGTGCCCGCACCGCTACCAGCAGCTCAGACCGCGCTCGACCGGACGCGGACGGCTGCCACCGCACCCAAAGCGGCGCTCCTTACTAAGCCGGCACTCGCTAAGATGCAGGTAGCTCGCGAAGAAGCGAAGAAGAAGATGGAGACCGCACGCGAAGCGGCAAAGGTGCGCATCGAGACCTCTCGCGAAGAGGCGAAGGTACGCATCGAGGCACAGAGAGAAAAGGTAGCCGCACGCGTCGCAGGGATCCAAGACAAGGCGAAGCAGCAGATAGCAGAGAAGTTGACGAATCAGTTCGAAGAGCTGAACACGACATGGACTGACCACTTCACAGAGCTCGCCAATCGCTACGACGAGATCCTGCAGAAGATGCGCGACCGTGCGACCGTCGCCGCGGCAAGTGGCAAGGACGTGACCACTGCAGACAAGGCGATCACCTCGGCCGCGACTGCGGTCGAGAAGGCACGGGCTGCGGTTGTCGCGCAGGCGGCGAAGACCTACACGCCCGACGCCGTGACGCTTGCTCCTGCGACTGCGAGCACGACGCCGAGCCAACAAGAAGAGCTCGTGAAGGGTCTGCGAACCACGTTTCAGAACCTCCACAAGACCCTCTTCAAGGACCTCTTCGCGCTTCGCGACGGAGTGATGACGGATGCGCGCAAGGCGGTGCAGGCGGCGCTCCAGTCGCTCTCGAGTGTCCCCGGAGTCGACGAAGAGACTGCACCGACGGCAGCGGCAGCAGCGACAACCACAGTAAACCAATAATCTTTATCTATGGAATCAACTGAACAGACACCGAACGTTGCAACAAGCCAGGCGCCAGAGCCAGTTATAGACCAGGTGCCGCCCGCACCGGAGCCGATAGTGAATCAAACGCTGGCGATACCGGTGATGGATCAGGTATCAGCGCCGAGGCACCACTACGGCGTCTGGTATGTCCTCATGGGTGTGGCCGTGGTCGCCGCACTCGGTCTCGGCTACTACGCCTACACGATGAGAGCATCGGAACCGACGCTCGTACCACCTCTCGCCGAGTCGGTGGTAGAGGCACCCGCACCGGTTGCTGACCAGACGCAGGTCCCGGCGCTCACTGCCGGCAACACGACTGCCGATATCTCAGCCGACCTGAGCCAGACCCCCGACCCGTCTGCGGCACTCACTGCAGATGAGGCCGCCGCCGCTTCGGCGGTGCAGGGGCTGTAGCGAAAAGGGTGCGAACGAGAAATCGCCGGTCCTCCGGCGATTTCTCATAGTTGAATAAAGAGCTCTCTTCAAGTATCGTGCAGGGAGCACGACGCTTCGACGTCGTGCTATTGCCAGCGTGCTACGGTGTTGAATGAGAAAATACATTGCCAGATCGTCTAATGGTAAGCCCTACGGGCTTTCTGCGGCGCTCGCTCGGAAAGAATAAGTGCAGACACTCATTCTTTGCCTCGCTTCGCTTGCAGTAGGACCTCGGTCCTCCGTAAGCCGAATCTGCAATAGAGTAAAGTATTACCATTGCCAGATCGTCTAATGGTAGGACCTCAGACTCTGAATCTGAGTATCTTGGTTCGAATCCAAGTCTGGCAGCCCGAATAAAACTTGGGTCGGTTTCTGAAAAATTTTCCCGCGCGGCGCAGAGCGCCGCGTAGGGTGGAGAAGGGATTTCAGCCACTTCCTGATGGGAGAGGTGCAGGTTCGAGCCGAACATTTTTTGGAGAGAGGATTTTTTGGA
>JBAYJI010000025.1:0-10925 GCA_041665205.1 Minisyncoccota bacterium
GGCCGGTACTTCACAGGTAGTTTCTTTCGTTATGCCGAGCGGATATACGCTTGCGACATTGCCTACCCCCACTGACTCAAGGATACAGCTTGTTGAAGTACCTGAACAGAAAATAGCGGCACTCACGTTTTCCTGGTATAGAACCGATTCTCGTTTTGAGAAGATGCAGAAACAGCTATTCGCCGATCTCGCCCGTGACCATGTTGAAATAATCGGCACACCAATCTTTGCAGGCTACAACCCTCCCTGGACTCCTCCTTGGATGAATCGGGATGAAATAATGGTTCAGGTTAAATGAATCAAAAGCGCGTTGTAGTGAATGACAAGATGCAGACAGGCTATTCCTACGAACTGTCCGAACCTACAGGCAAGAATTTTGACCCTACATTCAATCCTGACCTTACACCTAAGCAGATGCTCGAACTCGGAGTGTTTGGAGGAGTGTACATGCGCGACTCTGTAAAAGAGTTCCCAAAGGACTGGTTCAGGAATGCGAAGTTTCAGAAAAAAGATTTGCAGGTACACGACCCCGCCCTTAACTTCTTTGGCGTAAATGCGAGCCAGCCGCTTTCGGTATGGCGGGAGAAGGGATGGATCTATGAAGAGGACCCTCGAGGATGGTTCCAGTGGTATTGTCGCTACTATATGGGTAGGCGTTGCCCCGATGACGAGCGACAGATCAAGCGATGGAAGGCGATAGGGAGGCATATTGCCCAGGTAAAGAAGAATTGCAGAGCAGGAGATGCAACGTGTCGGCCCAAGCAGCGGCAGGCAATCCTGCACTGGGCTTACGATAGTCGCAAAATGTGACAGGTAGGTGTAACTGTTTTGAGTGACACTCAAAGTCTCGTTCCGGTGTCACTTTTGTAACTTTCCTATACGCATCGAGATGTGTTGTTTGAGTTGAGGGAGGTTTAACCTCCGCAAATCTCGTTCGAGTTCCAGATATAAACGTCTCTGGTATACTCCAATTATTATGAAAACTTCGCTTCACCGAATTATTACTGAGGATTCCATTGAGCTTGTTGGTCTTTTGTATGAGCCAGAAGCCGCAACTAGCAAAGTCCTTGTGCATGTTCACGGTATGGCCGGTAACTTTTATGAGAACAAGTTTATTGATGCCATTGCCGAGACTCTTACGGCAAACGGCATCGCCCTCTTTGTGTTTAACAATCGTGGGTGCGAACTGATTAAAGATCTAACCAAGATCGTTAACGGCAAAAGGACTATTGTCAGAATAGGGAATGCGTACGAAAGATTTGAAGACAGTCCAATCGATATTGTGACGGCAATCAATTTTGTTAATTCAAGAGGCTTCTCAGAAATTCATCTTTCAGGCCACAGCTTGGGCGCTCTCAAAGTTGCTTATTATTCTGCAAGTGGGAACGACGAGAGGCTTTCATCAGTCGCCTTCCTTTCTCCGTCTGACATGGTCGGTCTCATGAGGGTCGATAAAAATTATGATAGAGACATGAAAATAGCGCGACAGATGGTCGCTGAGGGTAGAGGCGACGAGCTCTTGCCAAACCCTGTTCTCTGGGATGAAAGTCCTCTCTCGGCAAAGACTTATATTAGTCTTGGAGGAGAAGACTCCGGTGTGGCAATATTCAACTTTTACGATCCTACTGACACACTCCACCTTCTTTCAAAGATAACGATCCCGACATGTGCGATTATGGGAAGAAAGGATGATGCGTTAGTAATTCCAGTCGATGAGACAATGGAGAGAATAAAGAAAGCGTTGTTTAATTCTCCCAAAGTCGAGACTCGTATTCTTGGTGATGCTGACCATGGATATAATGGTTTTGAAAAAGATTTGGCCGATGCTTTAGTCTTATGGATTAAGTAAGATCATCCAAAGCGGCCAGTCTAAATATAAAAATAATCGTGAGTAATTTTATAGTCCCGCATATAAAACAATACGCGGTATACTTGGGACATGACCGAAGTCGGAATCTTTGGCGGAGGATGCTTCTGGTGCACAGAGGCGGTCTTCAAGATACTCAAAGGCGTCGTGTCAGTTACGCCCGGATATGCCGGCGGCACAAAGCCGAACCCAACGTATGACGAGGTATCTACCGGCCTCACTGGCCACGCCGAAGTGACGCGAATAGAATATGATCCGGCACAAGTGTCGTTCCGTACGCTTATGACCGTCTTTTTTGCATCCCACGATCCAACAACACTCAATCGGCAAGGGAATGATGTCGGCACGCAGTATCGATCCATCATCCTCTACACCACACCGAAGCAGAAAGAAGAAGCGGAAGCCTTTATTCGTGAGATAGAGGAATCCACGAAGGAGGGGAGTCCGGTCGTGACCGAGGTAAAGCCACTCGCGACGTTTTATGAAGCGGAGAATTATCATCGCGACTACTTCGCACACCACCCTGAGGCGGCGTATTGTCAGCTGGTCATCAGCCCGAAAGTGGAAAAGGTGCAGAAAGAATTTGCCGAGTTACTTAAAAACAATCAATAGCGTTATGAAAAAAGAAAACGAACTTTCACCGGAGCTTCGACGTGTTGCGCGAGAAAGTGGAACGGAAGCCCCGTTTACGGGCGCGTTTGTGAACAATCACGAGAAAGGAATATACAAATGTGCGATTTGCGGCACCGAACTTTTTTCTTCTGATACGAAATTTGATTCTGGCACCGGCTGGCCGAGCTTCACTGACCCTGCGAATCTTGGGCACGTTGTTTTAAAAGAAGACCACAGTCTCGGCCTGGAACGGACAGAGGTTGTCTGTAAGACGTGTGGTGCGCATCTCGGTCACGTTTTTGATGATGGTCCAGCAGAAAAGGGAGGAAAGCGTTATTGCATCAATTCGGTCTGTCTTGAATTTGAGAAAAAAGAGGATTCGTGAAAGAACCTTTGGATTGCTTGCGGTGGCGGGTACCGTACCGCCTCGGGCAACACGGTTGTGAGTCAGAGAGGAATTTCCTTCAAAACATCTTGGGTACCGTTCCCTTTGGAGAAGTCACCCCAACGGACCCAGTTCGGTGTGAGTTTGAGGAAGACCATATCGGCGGGGCTGAAGCGTGTAATTGGTGCGAAGTAGAGAGTGTTTGAGAGGATCACGACTGTGAGGTCGACTAGGGCTGGGTCGATGAGCGCCGTATTGGTAAGGTTGGTGACGGTTCCCTCTATCTGTACGGTCTGCGGTATCTTTTCATCCGACACAGCGAATGCGGCTTGTGCATGTTCTTTGATGTCTGCCCATTTGCGCGTGTCAGCGTGCGTTACGAAATAAATCGAAAACGAATCGTCGCAGGCAAAGTATACAGCCCGTGCTCGTGGGTCACCATCGGGCGACACTGTTGCGAGTGTTCCTAGCGTATGCGATTTAAGGAAGGTGAGTGCAGCGCTCTTCACTTGTTCATAAGATCCAGTATTTTCCATGCTGTCAGTATACCGGATTTCAGACGAAGTGGTGGGATACTGTATTGCCTCGAGCAACAGTACCGCCAGGCGACCTAATTTTCTTAGCGGTACTCCGCTTTAGAAAATGGAAGCGACCAAAATCTCTTAAGCAAAGCGATTAGAGATTTGAAGCAACCTTGTGTTGTACTCTTGTGGTGCATCACGTATGCAAAAGCCGCCCGAAAGGGCGGCTTTTGCGTTGACAAGCGTCTACGCCAAATCTTCGAGCGGTTTGGTTATTTTGTTTCGGAGCTGTGTCGCGCTCAGGCTTAACGTGCTCGTTTTGCGACCTTTTTCGCGACCTTCTTCACCGCGGTCTTCGTGCGAGAAGCAGTTTTGCGTACGGTGCGCGCAGTCTCGCGCTGTACTGCATCCCAATTCTCCTTGAGCTCCTTTGCGGCGCGCTTCATGTCGGCGGCGTGTATGTTGCGCGTGACCTGATACGTCTTCGCGACGCGATCGACGATGGCGGCGAATTCTCGAGGGCTGACCTTCTTGAGACGCTTCACTTCTCGCACCACTTCGTTCTTCATGGAGGTCGCCCACTTCGCAACAATCTTGCGATGCTTCTTCGCATCCTTGCTCCCGTAGAAGTAGTAGCCTGCCGCTGCTGCTCCAGCTGCCGCCACGAGTCCCGCGCCTATTTCTGCGGCGAGTTTCTTGGCGTTCGTCTTTTTCGCATGAGTCGTCTTATTTTTCATAGAGCGTTGATTGAATGGTAACGAAATTATTGCGCATCAAGTTCTTTTTGATGCCCGCTTCTTCGTCTTGTCGAAAAAGCCGAAGATAGATCTCAGTCGGCCCTTCCCGCGGCGGATATCAGAGCGCACCTCGGCGAGATCGGCGCGGACCTCGTCGCTCTCAAGAGACACCTGTTCAGAGATATGTTCGATGTTCTTCAGGACGCGCGCGAGCCACCATAAGGCGATTGCTCCGAAGAGAGCGAGGAGTACGGTCGCGAGCGTCGCGACAAAGAAGAAAATGTCCATTTTGAGGAATTCGTTCATGAGGGAAGGTACCTCTCCACTTTAGCACGCTACGCTGCTCCGGTTCGCGTTCATGCCGGCTGGAACGCGGACAGGTTATCCCCCTCGGCAGGGAAGTCGTATCTATTCGTGATAATTAGTTCTATACTGAAGAAGTTAAATCATCTCGTCCCGGTCTCTGCGTTAGAGACTCATCTTACTAGTCACATCAAGAACGTATGAAAGGATTCAAGAAAGGTTCTGCAATCGTTCTCTCTCTCGTGTTCATGCTCGGCTTGGCTGGCGCCGTCAAAGCGGCCGTAGCAGCAGTGAGCCTCGGTACCGCTGATGGGTTCGCAGTCCTAGCAGATACAGCAATCTCAGATACCCATCCAGCTGAGACCGTCATTAGCGGTAATGTCGGTCTCGGTCCTACCAGCGGAGGATCGTCCATTACTGGATTAACGACAGCGGCAGTCACTGGCACGATATATGCGATGGACTCTGCAGGTCCTGCAGGTGCCGCGGGTAATGATCCAGCCCTCATTGGTTCAGTGAAGAGTGCCCTGACGAGCGCTTACACCACAGCTGCAGGAGAAACACCGGCCACCATGGTCACTGCAAGTAGCATCGACTCCTTCGGAGCGGGCACGATAAACAATGGTGCCAATCTGGCACCGGGCATCTATAAATCGGGCACTTCGATGGGAGTTACTGGGACTCTCACGCTCGATGGCGGTGGCGATCCGAACGCCGTTTTCGTATTCCAGGCGGGTTCCACGCTCACCACGGCAGCTGGCAGCGTAATATCCCTCATAGGCAGCGCTCAGCCCTGTAACGTCTTCTGGCAAGTTGGCAGTTCCGCGACACTCGGAACAGGAACAACGTTCAGAGGAAACATGTTTGTTCTCACGGATATCACCGATGAAAACCGTTCAACAGTCTTCGGAAGATTGCTCGCGAGAAACGGTGCGGTCACACTAGCCGGCACTAAGATCACCAAAGCAACATGTGCGGAAGTCCCTCCCTCAGCTTCAGTCGGCGGTAGCACAGGCGCTCATTACTTCGATCTTCTGCCGCACATCAACGTTACAAAGATTCCAATCCCTTTGAATTTGCCTGCGGGGCCCGGACCGGTTACCTATAATTATGCAGTCACGAATATCGGTAAGGCTGCTATGGCGACGATATGGGTCAAAGATGATAAGTGCAGCCCAGTAGAGTTCGTCTCCGGCGACATCAACAATAATTCACTGCTTGATCTCAATGAGACGTGGAATTACAAATGCACCAAGGCTGTCTCGCAAACTGAGACAAACACTGCTACCACTCATGGCTATGCAAACGGCATGGATGTGTATGACACTGCAAGTGCAATTGTTGCTGTCGGTACGAAATTGACGCCACCGTTGATCCACTTGGTAAAAATACCGAGCGTATTCGTCCTTCCTGCAGGCGGCGGGGCAGTTACGTATTCCTACTCAGTAACCAACCCTGGCGTTGCACCGCTAAGCGACGTTAGTATCTCGGACAATAAATGTACCGGCCTGCCGGGTCGCGTCGTCGGCCACCCAGGAGACCTCAACAAGAACAACTTGCTTGATCCGGGTGAAACGTGGCAGTTCACGTGCCAAACGAATCTGACGCAAACGACGACGAACATCGGAACAGCCGAAGGGAGCGCGAATGGCTTGATTGCTATCGACTTCTCGCCAGCCACGGTCGTAGTGAATCCGCCGGGACTGCCGAACACAGGACTCCCTCCTTTTGACGGGTTTACGTGGTGGAATACTCTGATGCTGATCGGCGGCATTGTAGTAGGTTCGGGAGCGACATTCTTCTTCCTGAAGAAGCGTGAATCTGTTCTCTAGAAGAAATTAGCTCGGCGCTCTCTAGAGGTAGCAAAGACCCCGCCGAGGCGGGGTCTTTGCATCGGAAAATCCCTTAAGAAACTATGAAATCAAAAATCTCATCAAAACAGTCGTTGACCATTATCGGTATCGTCGCTATTGTTTCTGCAGCAATTCTTTTATTCATCCCTAAGACACCGATACCAGTATCGATTGTAAAACCTATGAGCTATCACACTAATATCATCAAAGACACCCAAGAGAACGAGAACTTCCGGAAAGTTATGTTCACCGGGAAGACCAGCCAACTTGTCGTGATGAGTATCCCACTCGGTGGCGAAGTCGGAAAAGAGACGCACAAGTACACCGAGCAGACGCTCTTCTTCCTTTCGGGAATTGGTGAAGGTGAGTTAGACGGGAAGAAGTTCCCAATTGGTCCTGGCGATGCGGTGGTCGTAGTCCCTGGTACCGAGCATAATTTCTGGAATACGGGTACCGAAGCCCTCAAGATCTACACAGTGTATGCTCCGCCGAATCATATCGACGGCCGTGTGCATGCTACCAAGGCTGATGCCGATGCCGACACGGCAGACGAGGCTGTAGGAGAAACGAAGCCGGTCTGTGCCGAATAATATCTCTCTTATCTTAGAGAAATCTATGCGACTCGGAACCTTAGCCAGATGGACGGTGGCCTTGCTCGCGATCGCGATAATCGTATTGTCCGCGGTAGAGATCAGAAATTTCTTTAAGGATGGGACATTCCTGAGTGTTGTCCCTCAAGCACGGCCGAGTTCAGGACGATTGGGACCAGGACTTCCAGAGCGGCTCAGGATCCCGAAGATTGGCGTGGATGCTGCTATCGAATACGTAGGGGTTACTCCCGACGGATTGATGGGCATTCCGTCTGGCCCGTCTACGACCGCGTGGTTTGACCTCGGGCCGCGCCCGGGAGAGATAGGAACTGCCGTTATTGATGGACACTTTGGGTGGAAAGACAACATTCCTGCAGTGTTCGATGATCTGCATACATTACAGAAGGGCGATATTCTGCAAGTTCAAGACGACAAAGGGGTGGTTATCAATTTCGTCGTGCGTAAAGTCCGGACGTATGGACAGAACCAGACCAAAGATGCCTTCGGCGCGCTTGGTCCAAGTGACGGGAAGGCACACTTGAATCTCATCACTTGCGAAGGGATTTGGAGTAGTTCGCAAAAGAGTTATGCCGATCGGCTCATCGTATTTGCTGACGCAGAATAAATAGTGCCAAGCGAAAATCCGAGCATTTCGTGCAATAGATGCAGGTGAGTATCGTACCGACAGGGAATCTCAAGCAGCGTATCCTCTATGATAGCGGTTCGAACTGCCGCAAGCCCCCGCAACAAAGTCTGTCTCAATCTTTACAATCAATCCCTATTGCGCACCCTCTAGCTAGGAGTACCATTCAATTATTAACCAATGCATATGAAGATAATCACTCCAGTGCTCGCAATACTGTTTTGTATTTTGCCATCAGTGTCGTCTGCAGCAGCGCTCACCACGCAGCAATCAAGTAGTCTCATTGCAGTTGTACAATCATCTCCCGACACACCCGCAAATGCTTTCGTTTCTCTTATAACCGCTTTCTCAAATATAACGACGATACAAGCAGTCAGTCTCATTACAGTTATCCAGGCAGCTCCTGGCGTTTCCGCAGCCGCTTTTGTTGATCTTCTCACTTCCTTTACAGTTGATACAACGCCTCCGACAACACCAGTTGCGGCGCCGCTCACGCGCCCTGACACGAGTGGCAGTCCCTATACCTCGAGCAATCTCGGCTATGATATCTCGTTCGCTACGCGCGACTATCCGCCAATCGGCTTTGGCTTTGTCGTGGTCGGCGTTACCGCCGGCAAGGCATTCATCTATAACGAGCGTACCCGTTCAGAATATTCTTTTGCCCAGTTTGGCTCCACACGCCCGACCCTCTATCTCAATCTTAATGCGCCCTATGGCAGTTCTGCGACGAGCGCGAATATGAGCACACCGCGCACCTGTGACACGCTCTTCGGTGAGATCACGACATCTGCTTCAGCCGGCGGCACCTATCCGGAGCCGACCGTCTGCGCGAGTTATAACTATGGCTACAACACCGCAAAAGGTGCGTACACGTATGCGACAGGTGTGGGAGTCATGTCACCGCTCTGGTGGCTCGACATCGAAGAGGCGAATAGTTGGTCACCCGATGTTGCGGTGAACAATGCAGTGATACAAGGGGCGATAGACTATCTGAATAGTAAGGATATCCGTGTCGGTATCTACTCGGTACCGTATATGTGGCGTGCTATCGCTGGCAGAAGCTTCGCTCCCGCACAAACCCTCTCGGGCAAGAGCGTTACCACACCGACATGGTTTCCTATCGGTATCGCGACGCAGGTAAAGGCGCTCAATGCCTGCCTTAACAATAATCCTCTCATTCCAGGCAGTCCGGTCTGGATTATCCAGTACGTGGCGGACTCGACAGCGATCGACCAGAACATTGCCTGTTGAGCAGGCATCGGTCGCGCAGGTGTATCATCCAGACATGACTCGCGACGCATTTGAGAAGTTTGTTGAAGAAGGATTCCTCCTCATACCGGAGAAGTTTCGCATGAAGGTACAAAACGTCGCCCTCTTGGTCGAGGATGAACCGTCGGCAGAAGTGCGGGAGCAGGAAGGGCTCCAAGAAGGGGAGACGCTTCTCGGTCTCTATCAGGGCATCCCGGCGACGCTCCGGGGCGACACCTACGGCATCGGTCCTACGCTCCCCGACACCATCACGCTCTACCGGCTCCCGATAGAGGAGGCAGCTCGCGAAGACGGACAAGATATCCGCACGGTTATCGCCGAGACAATCTGGCACGAGTTCGCCCATTACTTCGGCATGGACGAGAGAGAAGTCCGATTTCGCGAAGGGCTGCGCGATGGCGGAGCAAGGTGATATACTCACGGGGATTATCAGCCTAACGCAACGACTATGTGGGGAAACAGCTATTACGGGTATCCGATGATGGGGTACAGCGGGTATGGAAGCTTCGGGTTAGTGCACGTGCTCCTCTCGGTCTTCTGGGTCGTGGTCGTGGTCGCGATTGTCGTGACGGTGGTGCGCTACGTGCGGAGCGGTAAGTCGCCCTGGCACTGTGGGCACAACCAGAGTGGGAGCTCGGCACTCGACATCCTCAAGGAGCGCTACGCGAAGGGGGAGATAGATAAGAAGGAGTTCGAAGAAAAGAAGCACGACATCGGTTAAGCGAAACCGGGGAAATAGTCGGTCTTGATCGAGAAGCGGGAGACGCCCATCTCGCGCAAGGTCTTCTCGAAGGCGGTCACCATGCCGTGGGGCCCTGAGATATAGAACACGCAGTCCTTGTAGTCGGGTATCTCGCGTGCGATAAGCGCACCGTCAATAAATCCGCTGTGGGTGCCGGGTACAGGGGTCGGCTCGTCCGTGAGCGCATAGACGGTCTTCATGCCGAGTACCTCTGCCGCGGTACAAAACACCTTTCTGTAGGCAATCTCGTCTGCAGTCTTATTCGAGTAGAGAAGGGTGACCGGGCGCTCATCCTCCGTATCGATAAGGTACTGCACCATGCCCCTGAAGGGGGTGACGCCGATGCCGCCGGCGATGAAGACGAGCTTCTTCTCGGTATCTTTTGGCAGGACGAAGTCTCCGGCGAGTTGCGAGACCGATATGGTGTCGTGTACCTGCATCGCCTTAAGCGCTCGTTTGAAGCTGCTCTCTGGCTCATAGAACTTCACCCCGAGGCGTATCGTCTCTTCAGTCGGTGACGACGCAATCGTGAAGAATCGGCGATTGCCGCGGTCGTCGCTCCCGCGGTGCGGAAGGGTCCATTCGAGATATTGCCCAGGACGGAAGGTGGCGAACGGCCGATCCGGAGCAAAGACGAACTCGTAGGTGCCGGTGGCGATCTCTCTCTTCTCGACAAGCGAGAGGAGGTAGCGACCCTTGGGGCTGACGATGTAGACGAAGAGGTTGCCGACTAAGAGGGCGACCTCAGGCGAGAGGTAGAATCCGCCGAAGTGGATATTTGGAGCGAAGAGGAATCCGACAATCGCTGCATACATGATCCGCAAGAATCGGCTCGGCGGCATCGTCAGTGGCTCGGTGAGCATCACGAGCGCGAAGAAGAATATTGCAGAGTGCAGTAGGGTCTGAGTAATCGCGGTCAGGTAATTGCCGCTCGTTGCAGTCACGGCGATCGTGAGTAGAGCCACGGTGAAGAAGGCGATAACCAGATCCGCTCGGCGTATCTTGCGCACGATAAGCAGGCCGCCCAAGGCCACGAAGGGGAGGAGTGGCAGGTTCCCGCCGACCCACCACGTGGCTGATTGCCCGATAACGATTGTCGAGAGCGCGACGCCGAACGCCGCCGGATTGAAAAGGTGCTTTCTCCCGAGGGCGAATATATACTTCGACGCCATTGCCCACGCTGAAGCGAAGATGAGGAGTCCGACCCCGGCATAGTCGGTCGGGGCGACCGGAGAGATAATGAGCGCGAGGATGAGACCAGTGATATATACCGACTCGACATTTGGCTGTGCGCCAAAGCCCTTTGCAAACACGGTGTTCGTCACCCAACACGCCGCGAGTATGAGGAGAGTCGAGAAGGCGAGGTCGGCAGGGCTCCCGGGGAGGACACCGAAGAAGCCGAA
>JBAYJI010000026.1:0-10651 GCA_041665205.1 Minisyncoccota bacterium
CGACAAGTACCAGGTCGGCGACAGCGCTGAAGGAGAGGTGACGGGTATTGTCGACTTCGGCGTCTTCGTGAAGATTGAGCCGGGACTCGAGGGTCTCGTGCACATCAGCGAGCTCGACTGGGGCCTCGTCGAAGACCCGCACGCGCTCTTCAACGTGGGCGACAAGGTCAAGGTCAAGGTAATCGAGATCAAGGACGGCAAGATATCTCTCTCAATCAAGGCACTCTTGGAGAACCCGTGGCACACCGCAGCCGAGCGCTACACGAAGGACATGGAGGTGCCGGGCGTCATCATCAAGTACAACAAGCACGGTGCGCTCGCCTCGATCGAGGAGGGTGTCGCAGGGCTGGTGCACGTGAGCGAGTTCGAGTCTCCGGCGAAGCTCCGCGAGACGCTCGAGCTCGGCAAGACGTACCCGTTCATCATCGCACTCTTCGAACCGAAGGAGCAGCGCATGACACTCACGTATTCTGGAAAAAAGAAATAATTACGGACATCGTAAGTCCCTAATTCGGGCGCGGCAAAAACACTATCATATATGATAGTGTTTTTGCTTTGTCCGTATTCTGTATTTAGCGGGCGTTGGCGAAATCGGTGGCAGAATAATCCCATTACCCTTGCTTTTTATCGTTTGATTGTTACCACAAGGGAAACGAGAGCACCTATTATCAATGCAGCGATACTTGAAACAAGGTAACCAATTCCTTCCATTCCCATGGGAGCGTTCGTGCGTAGTCCGAGAACAACAAGGGCAATCCACGCCGCACAACCGGTAACTAAACTAATGAGGAGAGACAGCCATTTGTTTATAGCTCTCGTAAGAAGAATGAATAAAACAAAGTAACCCACAAACAAGGGAGGAAGGCACAAGACGGCTATTTTTTTTAGAAATAATATTCCTGCTGCTTCAGTCACGCCCTCACCCAATCCCCCCATAATAGGGATTGACAGAATAAATACCGTTGATAGCACTGCGTAACCGAGAGCTTTTGTGAAGGAAATCATAGGTGCAATTTACAATTAGCGAGTATTGGCGAACATGGTGGCAGACTCGATGCCGGAGGTGGCGAAGAGGCGCGCGGCTTCGGCTGCCTTCTTCAAGACCTTCTTTACCACCGCTTCTTCTGAGGGCTTCCATTTGCCGATGACGAGCTTGATGACTTTCTCCTCACCAGAAACTTTCTTCGCCTGGTTCTTCTTCCCTACTCCTGAAATGCCGATACGGATACGCGCAAATTCTTTTGTCTTGATTGCACGCATGACGCTCTCTACGCCCTTATGCCCGCCCGAGCCGCGACCGAAGACCATCTTGAGTGTCCCAACTGGGAGGTCGAGATCGTCATGTATCACTAAAAGGTTTTTTGCCGCCTTCGGACTCTTCACAAACGCACTCACCGCCTTCCCCGAGAGGTTCATCATCGTCTCCGGCAAGACGAGGACTGCGCTCTCCGTGCCGATATTGCCTTTTGTTGTGAGCGCTTTACTTTTCCCATTCAAAATGAAATCGTCGAAGCCGCTCTGCTTCGCGACGAGCTCTACCACGCTCCGCCCCGCGTTGTGCCGCGTCTTCTCGTATTCCTTACCCGGATTCCCGAGCCCTACAATGACGAGTGCCATGCGCGTATCGTATCACAACTCGTCTAAAACTTGCGCACTTCAAACGGACGCGTACAATGCTCCCATGTCTGACACTGGAAAGGGTCTCCTGAAGGATCTTTTCACACTCGCACTTCTCATTGTCGTCGTCGTTATTCCTATTCGCGTGTTTGTCGTATCACCGTTCGTCGTTGATGGCGAATCGATGCACCCGACCTTTAAGAATCTCGATTACCTCATCGTCGACGAGCTCCTCTACAACTTCAAGGCGCCAGCGCGCGGCGAGGTGATCGTCTTCCGTTACCCCGGGAACCCATCGGTCTTCTACATCAAGCGCATTATCGGCCTGCCGGGCGAGACCGTCTCGATTAACCACGGTGCTGTCACCATCACAACCGTCGATAATAAAACTCTTACTCTCCCTGAGCCCTATATCGTGAACGAAGATGCGACCTACACCAAGGACGTCTCACTCCTCCCGGGAGAATATTTCGTGATGGGCGACAATCGCCCGAACTCCTCTGACAGCCGCGTCTGGGGCCCTTTGCCGAAGAAGGACATTATCGGCCGGGTCGACCTTCGGCTCCTCCCGGTGAGCAAGGGCGGCTTCTTCCCCGGCTCAACCTCATATACAGACTCTGCAACCTCCTCAACACCATGATGCGCGACACTATCCCGGCGGACGAGCTACTCAGCAAGGCACACGCCGTCGGTCAGTACTACGGATTCACACCGCTCTCGGCGCTGACCATGAAGTCACGCGGGAGCGCACGCAAGAACACGGGCTACCCCGAGGCGCTCACTCACCTCTCGCTCGACCCGGTCGCAGAGACGGTCGTGAGCTTCTTGCGGCAATTCCAAAACGTCGAGACCGTCCCCTCGCCGCGCCAGCCGCTCTTTCTCTGGCACACGAACATCGCCCCTGGCCGCCCCGCACAGAAGAAGGCAACGATCCAGTTCCACGCGCTCGGCACTGACCGCGCGCTCGCCGACGTGGTCGTGATCCGCGCGCTTATCGCGCTCACCCGCGACCTCTTCCACGAAGAGCCGGTCGTGCGTATCAACTCTATGGGCGACAAGGAGACCCGCGCGCGTTACGCCCGCGAGCTCACCAACTTCTTCAAAAAGCGCGCAAGCACGCTCCCCGAAGAGTGCATCACGTGCGCGCGGCAAGACACTCACGCAGCAGCCGAGCTCGCTATAGCAAACGAATACGCAGAAGACCTGCCCGCGCCGACCGAACACCTCTCTGACGCGAGCCGCAAGCGCTTCGAAGACCTGCTCGAGTACTTGGAGATAACCGAGACGCCCTACGAACTCGCAAAGAACCTGATCAGTCGCGGGAACATCTGGAACGACACCTGCTTCGAGCTTGTCGCGGGCGGCCGCCGCGTCGCGTGGGGCTCGCGCTACAGCGACCTGACCAAGCACTTCTTCCCCGGTACACCGATGAACGCGACCTGCGCCGTGCTCCAGATCGCAAGCGAAGGAAAGATTGTGAAGAAGGTCCCTGTCGCGCGGCTCCGATTCTCCTTTGTCCATATCGGCGACGAAGCGAAGCGTCTCTCGATCAAGCTCGCTGAAGAGCTGCGCAAGGCGCGTGTACCGATTACTCAGAATATCGGCGTCGAGTCACTCACCGAGCAATTAAGCCTCGCCGAGCGCCGCGAGAGCCCGTACCTCCTCATTATGGGGCGCAAGGAGGCGCTTGAGGGCTCGGCGATACTCCGCAACCGGCTCACCCAGGTCGAGACCGTCCTCCCGCTCCTCGGTATCGCCGAACGCTTGAAGGCATTTGCCTGATGTGTTAGAGTCTCTCCATCATGACTGAAGCAGGAACACGAGTCGAAGTACGTCGCGGAAAGAACGAGAGTTCTGCCGCGCTTATTCGCCGCTTCACCCGCCGCGCACAGACGCTCGGTCTCGTACGCGAGGTTAGGAACGGCCGCTACTTCGAGCGCACGAAGTCGAAGAACGTCGGCCACAAGCGCGCCCTCGTCTCGAAGGTCCGTCGCGAGACCTACAACGAGCTCGTGAAGCTCGGCAAGATTGACCCTGCAGCGAAGAAGGTGCGCAAGGGCGGCAAGCGCTAACCGATTAAGCGATAATGAGCGTCGATATAAAGAACCTCACCCGCCAACATCTGAAAGTTGGGGCGGGTGTCGCATTTTCTGCTATCGCATCTGACGTCCTCCCCGGCTGGGACATATCCCTCGTCTTCGTTGGCCCGACGAGAGCACGCGACCTGAACAAGCAGCTGCGCGGCAAGGAGTACACGCCGAACGTCCTCTCCTACGCCCTCGACTCTACAAACGGCGAGATTATCATCTGCCTCGCCGAGGCACAGAAGCAGGCCCCTGCATACGGCATGAACGAGCGCCAATTCGTCTTGTATTTATTTATCCACGGTGTACTGCATTTAAAAGGATGGGCGCATGGTGCTACCATGGAACAATGCGAACGAAAACTTGTGGCGAAATTTGTCACACGTACCGTGCGCCCCTTACCCAATGAGACGACGCATAGCCACCGGAATAGACATCGGCACGTACCAAGTAAAGATGGTCGTCGTCGAAGAGCTCGTTGACAAACGTCTCGGGCGCCAACTCCGTATCCTCGGTACCGGCCTCGCCGAGTCGAAGGGCTTGCGGCATGGTTATATCGTCAATAAAGAAGAGGTCGCGAAGAGCGTCCTTGAGGCGAAGCGGCAGGCAGAGGCTGCCGCGCGCGTGCCTATCCGCGCCGGCTTCCTCGCTGTCGGCGGTATCTCGCTCGACGAGGCGCGCGCGACCGGCTTCGCGATTATCTCACGAGCCGATCAAGAGATAACCGCGCTCGATCTCGAGAAGGCGGCTAAGGCCGCACGTGAGGCGGCGGCACCAGGATTCCTCAACCGGCACGTGCTCCACAGTATCCCGCTCGAGTACCGTGTCGACGGCGCGAAGGTGCTCGGCGACCCACTCGGGATGAAGGGTCTTCGACTCGAAGTGGACTATCTTTTTGTCACCTGTCTCGCCCAACACGAAGAGGCGCTCGCCAAGGCGGTCGAGGAGGCGGATATCGAGGTTATCGACCAGATGGCCTCCCCGCTCGCGGGCTCGTACGTCCTGCTTGAGGGTGACCAGAAGATGAAGGGCTGCGTGCTCGCGAACATCGGCGCTGAGACGGTCTCGATCGTGGTCTACGACGAAGGTATCCCCGTCTCGGTCAAGGTCTTCCCGATGGGGTCGTCCCACATCACCGACGATATCGCGCTCGGATTCCGCATCTCGATCGAAGAAGCCGAGCGTGTGAAGCTCGGCAGACTCTCAGGAGCGATGTACCCGCGTAAAAAGGTCGACGACTTTATCGCGAGCCGTCTCACGACGATGTTCGCACTCGTCGACAAACACTTGAAGTCGCTCGGCCGTCGCGGTCCCTTGCCTGCCGGCATCATCATCTCAGGCGGCGGCGCAGGTGTGGGGAGCATCAGCGAAATCGCAAAGGGCTCTTTGAAGCTCCCTGCCCGCCTCGCAGAATTCCGTCTCTCAGCAGACACCAAGATCCGCGACGCGACCTGGGCAGTCTCGTACGGTCTCGCACTCTGGGGGCTCACGGGCGACACGAGCGCACCGAAAAAGACCTTCGGCGCCTCTCTCGGGAAATTCTTCCAACAGTTCCTCCCTTAATGTCAATATTTGCATATTGCCGCGGTCTGCTAGTATAGCGGGAACAAGTATGTCCAAGCGCATCGAACCAGAGATTGAGACCTTCGCGCGAATCCGTGTCGTTGGTGTCGGTGGCTCCGGTAAGAATGCGATCAACCACATGATCGAGTCGAAGGTGCGCGGCGTCGAATTTATCGCCGTCAACTCCGACGCTCAAGACCTCCACCGCAGCTTAGCGAAGCGCAAGATCCACATCGGCAAGAACCTCACCCGCGGCCTCGGCACTGGCATGAACCCCGAGCTCGGCAAGCGTGCCGCTGAGGAGACGCGACAAGAGATCCAAGAAGCGCTCTCAGGGAGCGACATGGTGTTTATCACCTGCGGTATGGGCGGTGGCACTGGCACTGGTGCGTCAGCGATCGTCGCGAAGATTGCGAAGGAGGTCGGCGCACTCGTCATCGCCGTCGTCACGAAGCCGTTCTCGTTTGAAGGTGCCCAGCGCAAGGACATCGCCGAGCACGGACTCGCAGAGCTTAAGAAGGAGGTCGACGCGTTTATCGTGATCCCGAACGACAAGCTCCTCGCGATTGTCGATATGCAGACCTCGGCGAAGAGTGCCTTCGCCATGTGCGACGAGATACTGCGCCAGGCAGTCGAGGGTGTCTCTGACATCATCACCACCCCGGGCGACATCAACACCGACTTCAACGATATCAAGGCGATCATGGAGGGCGCCGGCCCCGCACTTATGGGTATCGGTATCAGCGAGGGCGACGACCGCGCCAAGGAGGCTGCGAAACAGGCGGTCAACTCCCCGCTCCTCGACGTGTCGATCAGCGGCGCGAAGGGTATCCTCTTCGTCGTGGCCGGCTCCGACGACCTCGGGATCATGGAGGTACAGGAGGCCGCAAAGGTTATCAACGAATCGGTCGACAAGAACGCCAAGATTATCTTCGGCATGATGAAGGACGAGAAGCTCAAGAAGGGTCAGATCCGCATTATCGTTATCGCGACCGGCTTCCCCGATACCTCGCCTATCATGCATACCGGCCCAGAACGTTCACTCTTCGCGATGCCTGCCGAGAGACGCGACGAAGAACGCGGACGTATTTATCATGAGATCCTCAAGCGCGAAGAAAAGCCGGTCATAGAAGAAGAAAAGGAAAAAGGTAAGGCGAAGCGCATCGTAGAAGAGATGCCGCCTGCTGCACCAGTCGAGAAGGAGGAGCCAATCGTGACCGCGACACCACACAAACGTGAAGAGGCCGCCATCCCGGCACCTGAAGACGACGAGGCGTGGGGCGCAATCCCGGCCTTTTTGCGAAGACACAAAAAGTAGGGACAGGCACTAGGCCGCTAGGCTTTAGGCTTTAGTTCAGATGCGTTATACTGGTGCTACTAGCGCCTAGTGCCTAGTGCCTAATTTATGCAAGACCTCATTATTATCGGCGGGGGGCCCGCCGGAGTCGCCGCAGCCGTGTACGCCGCTCGCAAACGTTTGAAGTCTGTTCTTATCACCGAAGAGATTGGTGGGCAATCAACGGTATCTGAAGGTATCGAGAACTGGATTGGCTCGCCGAAAGTGCATGGCACCGAACTCGCGAAGATGTTTAAGACGCATCTTGAAGCTGTGAAGGGCGACATGGTCGAGCTCGCGCTCGGCGAACGCGTGGTCTCGCTCGCAAAGATTGATGGAGGATTCACCGCGAAGACGAAATCGGGAAAAGAATTCACCGCGAAGGCCGTGCTTATCGCCTCGGGCGCCGGGCGCCGCAAGCTCGATGCCCCCGGTGCGGCGAAGTTTGAGAACAAGGGCGTCACCTATTGCGCCTCCTGCGACGGACCGCTCTTCTCAGGGATGGACGTCGCGGTGGTCGGCGGGGGCAATGCCGGCTTCGAGACAGCGCTCCAACTCCTCGCGTACGCCAAGTCGGTCACACTCCTCCACCGGCACAAGGAGTTCAAGGCCGATGCCATTACCGTCGAGAAAGCGAAGGCACACCCGAACATGCGTATCCTTGTGCATGTCGAACCGACCGAGGTCACGGGCGAGCAGTTCGTCACCGGTTTGAAGTACACCGACAAGGACTCGGGTGAGGTACACGAGCTCGCCGTCTCCGGCGTCTTCGTCGAGGCAGGTGTGCTCCCGAACACCGACTTCGCCGACGGTCTCGTCGAGATGGACGCGGTCAAGCGAGTGAAGGTCGACCCGCGGAGCCAACGCGCAAACGTCGATGGTGTTTGGGCAGCTGGTGATTGTACTGATGAGTTATACCACCAGAACAATATCGCCGCAGGCGACGGGGTGAAGGCGCTCGAAGATATCTATCTCTGGATCAAGAAACAATGAATTCTGTCATTTCTATTATCATTCCGACATTGCGGGAAGGGCCATTTCTGGAACGGACGCTGAAAAATTTTGATAACTTGTCGGTCCCGCACGAGATTATCATCACCGACGGCGGGAGCACTGACGAGACGCTTGCGGTCGCTCGCCGCTATACCGACAAGATAACCGTGTGGGGAGAGTCGCGGCGCCAGACCTTCGGCGAAGCGAAGAATGCCGGCGCAAAGCTTGCGAGCGGGACATTCTTCGTGTTCATCGACGCCGACGTTATTATCCCCTCTCCGCAAACATTTTTTGAAGAAATACTGGGCGTGTTTGAACGCAACGCCACACTCGTCGCCACCACTGCCCCACTCAAACCGTACGCAGAGAACCGTTCGTGGGTGGACGCCTTTTTCTCTGCTCCGCTCAACTGGTTCTATATCGTCTCGAACAACCTCTTCCACTCCGGCAACTCCTCGGGCGAGTTCCAGATGGTACGCGCCGAAGCATTTCGAAAGATTGGCGGGTTCGGTGAACACTTGGCCGCAGGAGAGGACAACGAACTCTTCCGTCAGCTCGCGGCTCATGGCAGGACTCTCTCGTATCGCAAGCTCTGTGTGCGCCACTCGCTCCGCCGCCCGCACAAGCTCGGCTGGCTCCGCACCTACTTTATCTGGATTAAAAATGGTCTCTCGGTCGCGCTCCGCAACAAGGCCGCCTACAAGGAGTGGTCGGTCGTGCGCTAAATGTATAAAGAGAAACCGCCCTATGAGCGAGGAGATTTCTCCTCTCTCATAGGGCGGTCTTTTACCATTTCCCCGGGACTACCGACTCCTCGTCGGGCGGGAAGAACATTTTGTAAATCTTCCTGCATGACATGGAGAGCAATATCACCCAGGCGAGTGGATTGCCGTAGAAGAGCATTCCGCGGCCGTTCTCGGAAAAGAACTCGACCCAATCGTCGTTCCCGATGCCGGGCACGATAATCGAGAAGGGCAAGGACGCGATGATGAGCGAGCCGAAGAGCCAAGCGCTTATAAGGCCGCGCAAAGTCTCCGGTGAGATACCGTACGCCCACCAGACCAGCGAGAGCACTGCTGGCAATGCCGTAACGACGAATGTCAGGATGATACCCACGAACCAATACAGGATTGCTCCTCCGCGTTTACGCATGATTCCACCTCCTTTTTTCGTGTTAGTGAGCGCTCTTTTAGAAAGAGCAGTTGGTTGATCAACCTTCTATATACCAGATTTATTTAAATAATCAAGCCCCCCTCGCGTTGGGAAAAAGGTTCTCGATGAGGCTGTCGGCAGAGTGCTCCCACGAATACCGCTCGGCCGCCTCGCGGCAGTCCTCACGAGAGAGCTCCAGACACTTGAGCGCAGCCTCACGGAGATCGTCGCTTACGTGGCCGTCCTTCCCTACCGTAAGGATGTCTCGCGGACCCATCACGTCATGCGCAGCGACCGGGATACCGCAGGCGAGTGCCTCGAGGACGACGAGACCGAACGTTTCAGTGCGCGAAGGGAAAACAAATACATCGGCAAGCGAGAGCCAGTCGACGAGCTCTGCTCCGCGTTTATACCCGACAAACAGGTGTGTGCTCCCGTACCTCTTTTCGAGCTTCGCTCGGAGCGGTCCGTCACCTATCACGAGCTTGGTGCCCGGGAGATCGAGCTTGAGGAATTCTTCTGGGCTCTTCTCTGGTGCAAGACGACCGAAGTAGACAAAGACCGGTTTGGACAAGGGCGGGAGCGGTGGAGCCGGGTTACGAGTAAAGAGCTTAGTGTCGACGCCAAGTGGCATAAGTACCACATTTCTAAAGCCTGCCGACTCTAATTCTCTCTTCAGGCTCGGCGTAGAGACCATCGTGCGCACTGCAGCTCTGTGGAAGCGTCGTATGAGGGCGTATATGGGTCGTAGGAGCCCGCGGAAGCGGATATCGACGTAGAGCTGGAAGTGGCTGTGATACCACGTGGTGAAGGGTATACCCTGTTCCTTGCATACCGCGCGGGCTGCCCAACCCAAGGGCCCCTCGGTCACGAGACACACGGCGTCCGGCCGCTCGCTCGCAAGGAGCTTCTTAATGCGGCCACGCGGGAAGAGCGCGAGACGTATCTCTCTATAGAAAGGGAGTGGCACGGTCGTAAACTGCCCCGGCTCGACAACCACGACTTCGTACCCGCGCGCAGTGAGGAGCGGTATCAGAGCATCGAGAACGCGCACAACGCCATTTACCTGCGGTGCCCACGCATCGGTCACCAGTACGATTTTTTTCACCCCGTTAGAAATAGAACTCATTTCGTTATTTCTAACGGGGCTCATGACAGACTTTCGTCAGCGGGCTCCGCCTCGATCTCCTTGTCCTCTTTGAGGAATTTCTTGCGCATATACCACGTGAGGAGGTAGTAGCCGGTAATCACGAGAGCGGTAAAGGCGATTACGTACTGCACGTTGCTGATAATCTTTGCCACACTCCCGCCGAAGCTCGCCCCCAAGAAGTACCCGGCGAGGAGGAGTGAGCCGTATTCGAGAATTGCCACGATGATACCGTACTTGAAGAAGACCTTGAGTGGCATCTTGACCATGCCGGCGACGACAATGAATGCCGAGGCGATGCCGTAGGAGAGCTTGCCGATAAGCATCGTCATGCCAGGGCGCTTCACCCAGAGGAGCCTCACGTGCTCTAAGTGGTCGTCGGTGATGCCGAGCCGTGCGAGCATCCGTTCGGCAAAGGCGGTGCGCCCGCCGAAGTAGCCCGTCGCGTAGTAGGCACCGTCGAGCCCCACGTCGCGGACGAAGAAGAGCGCCGCGAGAAAGTACAGGTCGAAGAAACCCACCGAGGCGAGCGTACCCGCGACGAAGGCAACAACAGGGCCCTCAATAAGAGACAGCGGGATAAGTATCCAGTAGCGATACTGCAAGATGACCTCGGTGATGAATTCGATTGACATCTGGTGACCCCACGGGGAATCGAACCCCGATTTACGCCGTGAAAGGGCGCTGTCCTAACCGTTAGACGATAGGGCCTCACTTCGTTCGGCCATACATCCGTCGCCTCGTTCGGAACAAATTTCA
>JBAYJI010000027.1:0-9284 GCA_041665205.1 Minisyncoccota bacterium
TACACCTTGTGTTCATGAAGAAATAAGACTATACTATTAACTTGTGTCCAGCCATTGGAGGATGGGCATAAAACAGGTCTTTGATTCAAGGAGAAGACAGATGTGCGTGTTATGCAAATCAGCACCAAATGACGAGAAGAAAGCAGGGAAGGGCTTCGCCGAGAACATGAAAAACCCGGCGTTTGTCTCTACTTTTTTGTCTGATTCGGGCGTGAATCACCCTCCCTGCTTTTGCTGCAAACAGCAAATCCAGAAGACGTGTTCGCGTCCGGTCGGTACGTTCAATTGCGAGGGATACTCCCCGTATTCGGCGTCACCGGAGAAGCTGGAGCGCAAGCTCCTCGTGTACATCAGCGCGGTAATCTTGCAGAAAAGGCAGCGCAAACAACTCGCTGCCTGAGAATACGAGCGGGGACACCCCAACAGGGCAGATCCGCTCGAGCAAGAAAAGCGCCGGCCACCACAATGTGCCGGCGTTTTGATTTTTTATACGGTACGTGATAGGGTAGAGCCTATGTCAATTCGAATGCGTCACACGCGGGGGCACACCAACAATCGTCGGTCGCACCACGCTCTGAAGGACACCAATATCGTCAAGGATAAGGAGAGCGGCAATCTTCGCCTCCCGCACCGCCTCGACGAGGCGACTGGCATGTACCGCGGCAAGCAGATTGCTCCGGCAAAGGTTGTCCGCGCTGCGAAGGCAGCAAAGGTAAAAGGCCCTTCGACCGAGCCGGTCGTGAAGCACGTCCACGACCACGCGCACGAGGAGCATGCCAATGCGGAGACGAAGGTCTCGAAGGGAATCACCGGCAAGGTCGCAACAGGCGGTCGCCCGAAGGCTCGCAGCGGTTTCGGTGGTGGAGTTTAAACTAGCTTGTTAGGCTTTAGGCACTAGGCGCTAGCAAAGCGCCTTTCGTTTTTTCCACTAGTGCCTAACGCCTAAGGCCTAGCGCTTTGCATTTATTTGCTATACTGCGGGCATAAGATCTTTACATGGCCAATCGACACCTCGCGCGCTCAGTTGTTCTCCAGACACTCTTCGAGTGGGACACTACCCATGCGAGTGAGAAGGACACGTTCGACATTCTCGCGCGCAACGTCGCCGAGTTCGGCGGCGACGATGTCGACCAGCCATTTATGGACAGTCTTCTCAAGGGTGTGCTCGCGAAGAAGGACGATATCGACCTGGTGATCGGCAAGGCGGCGCCTGAGTGGCCGCTTGAGCGCATCGCACCGGTCGACCGCAATATCCTCCGCCTCGGGCTCTTCGAGCTCCTCTTCGCCGACCGCAGCCAGGTACCGGCGAAGGTCGCCATCAACGAGTCGATCGAGCTCGCTAAGACCTTCGGCGGCGACTCCTCCGGCCGCTTCGTAAACGGCGTCCTCGGTGCCGTGTACAAGGAGCTCGGTGAGCCGGGCAAGGACGAGCAGGGAGGTAAGAAGGTGAAGCGCGAAGAGCTCCCTCTTGAGAAGATGGGCGGCGCGATCGTCTACACGAAGCACGACGGTCAGTACTACCTCGCGCTCGTGCACGACGTCTTCGGCCGTTGGACCCTTTCAAAAGGTCACATCGAGGCAGACTCGTCGCCGGAGGCAGGAGTTACGCGTGTTATCAAGGAGGAGCTCGGTCTGGATGCAAAGGTTGAGAGCCAGGTCGGCGAGAACGAGTACGTCGCCAGCCACCCCGAGAAGGGCAAGGTGAGGAAGCACGTGTGGTTCTTCCTCGCGACGAGCGAATTCGAGCCAATCGTGCTCAAGAAGAGCGGCGGGCTCGATGATGCCAAGTGGTTCCGCCTCCAAGACATCATCGACCTCAATTTCTACGACGATATGCTCCCTATAGTTACTGCAGCCGTGCAGAAACTCCTCGACCACTCAAGCACGTAAGATAAGCACAGAGCTTGAGATTTCTAGTTTATGTTGTAGACTATCTTTATGTCAGACTTTTCTTCGTTTGCACAACAGCTCGGTCTCTCATTTAATAAACCCAATCTTCTGATTGAGGCTTTGACACATCGTTCCTACTTGAACGAGCATCGCGAATATGCCGGTTCTCATAACGAGCGCCTCGAATTTCTTGGTGATGCGGTGCTCGAGCTTGCCGCGACTAACTTCCTCTTCAAGAAGTACCCGGCCAAGCCCGAGGGTGAACTCACGGCCTACCGCGCCGCCCTCGTGAACACCGTCTCGCTCGCCGAGAGTTCGCAACTGCTTGGGGTGAATGATTTTTTATTGCTCTCGAAGGGTGAATCAAAGGATACCGGACGCGCACGCGACGTAATCCTCGCCGATGCCTTCGAGGCGATTATTGGTGCAGTGTATCTCGACCAAGGTTACGAGGCAGCCGAGGCGTTCATTGCTCGCAATATTTTCAATAAAATAGACAAGGTTATTGCAAGCCGTTCGTACCAAGATGCGAAGAGTCGCTTTCAGGAGCTCGCACAAGAGAAGAGGGGCATCACTCCCTCATACGAGACGTTGTCTGAGATCGGCCCTGACCACGACAAGCGCTTTACTGTCGGTGTCTTCATTGGCACTGAAGAGATCGCGCGCGGGGTAGGGCAGTCTAAACAAGAGGCTGAACAGGCAGCAGCACAGGCAGGACTTGACAAAACTGGCTGGTAGGTGGATAATGTCACTTGGTAACTTGTGAAAGTTCGCGGGTCAGATCTCTAAAAAGGGGGAGTAATTGTGAAGAATCTGTTGAAGACGAATACGGCTATATTCTTGGCTCAGTGGTTCGGATACATCATCATGTACGCTTTCCTTTCCGAAGGAGACAGCGAGTTGGCGAGGATAGCGGAAGCGTTCATTGCGATAGGTATCGCCATCACAGCGGGCCTATTCTTGGTGATAGGGGAGAATTTTGACGAAAAAATTAACAACTTCACTATCGTCCTTCTCGCAGTGGCTGCAGCTATCATTCAGCTTCCTCGAGGCTTGATGCCAGGGATTACGGACAATATCGCAGTGCTCGGGGCGTTCATGTGTGTCTTGTTCGCGGTCTGGCAGGAGCGCCGGGAGAATGAGTCTATCGTTGCCTGTTTCGCTACGGCGACTCCTTGCATCGGCATACTAATCGGCAGCACAATTCTGTTCTACCAGTGGCTGCGCCGTCCTCGTGTCTCCATCGTGTAGTTCCTTCCCGCGCTTGTGCGCACCGCCTTCCTTCGGGGAGGCGTTTTTCATTTGGTACAATAGAGGGGTAATGCTGAAGCGACTGGAAATAGTCGGTTTTAAGTCCTTTGCCAAGAAGACGGTCTTGGACTTTTCGAATGCGACCACTGCAATAGTCGGGCCCAACGGCTCGGGCAAGAGTAACGTCGCTGAGGCGTTCCGTTTCGCGCTCGGCGAGCAGTCGATGAAGAGTATGCGCGGCAAGCGCGCCGAGGACCTCATCTTTAACGGCTCGCACACCGCGCCGCGTGCCAATCGCGCGGCGGTCGTCATCGTCTTCGACAATGCGCGGCGAGAATTCAAGATAGATTTTGATGAAGTCTCCATCGAGCGCGCCGTCTTCCGCGACGGGACGAGCGAATACTCGATTAACGGCTCGCGTGTCCGCTTGCGCGATATTGAAGAATTACTTGCCGGTGCAAATATCGGCGAGACAGGCCACCACATCATCTCGCAGGGCGAGGCAGATCGGATCTTACTCGCCTCCAACAAAGATCGCCGCGCGATGCTCGAGGACGCGCTGGGGCTCAAGATTTATGAATTCAAGAAGCAGGAGGCAGAGCGCAAACTCGTGAAGACAGAGGATAATATCGCGCAGGTGAACTCGTTGCGACGAGAGCTCGCGCCTCACCTGCGCTTCCTTGAAAGCCAGGTAAAGAAGCTTGAGCGCGCCGATTCCCTGCGCGCTGATCTCGTCGGCCTCGCGCAGACCTACTTCGCCATAGAGGATACATACGTAGTGCAGGAGAAGGTGAGAGTTGCTGGAGAGAAGCGCGATGCCGAGGAGCGGCTCGCAATTGTGAGCGCCGAGCTTGAACGGGTCGCCGACCCGAAGTCGGCTGATCACGAGACGGTCCAGCGCACCGAGGCACTGCGCAAGGCAGAAAATGATGTTTCCAAACTCTCGAGCGAGCGCGCGACACTCTCGCGCGACATGGGCCGCATCGAGGGAACACTTGCCGAGGTGAAGCGGCGCGCGGTCGCCGTTGCACGCGAGCCCTACGCCAAGGTCCCGCGTGAAGAGCTGGAGGCGCTCCATCTTGAAGTCGAGAAGCAGGTTGCGGGCGCAGGCAACAGCCTGGACGCGATGCAAGCGGCGCTCGCCGCTATTCGGAGTGCGATTAAATTCTTTTTCACTCGCTACGGCTCGCCGAGTACGGAGCGCCTTACTGACGAAGAAGATGCTGCCTTCAGGCTCGAGCAGGAGCGCACCTTGCTTGCAGAGAAGTTTGCGGCCGTGTCTGCTGATCTCGAGAAGGCAGAGACTGCGCGGGCTCGTGCGCACGAGGCGATGGTCGCACTCGAAGAGACCGGCCGCGAGATTCGCCGCCGCATCCTCGACTCTGCCCAAGCCAAGGCGCACGAGGAGGGCGTGGTCGCTAAGGCCGAGGCACGCGAATACGAGCTCGGTCTGCTCACTGAAGCACTCGAGCGTGACAAGGGCGAGGTGCTCGCACTTGGTGGCACGGCGGCGCTCTCGTACGCACCGCTTCCGCAGCTGCCGCAAGAGGAGCGTAAGGTACAAGAGGACCGTAAGCGTACCCTCGAGCGCACCAAGATCCGCCTTGAAGAGGCGGGTGGTACCGGCGAGGAGATCCGCCAGGAGCACAAAGAGGTCGCCGAGCGCGAGACATTTCTCGCGAGCGAGCTCGAGGACCTGGCTAAGTCGGCCTCGGGCCTCGGCGCGCTCATACACGATTTGGATACCGAGCTGGCCAAGCACTTCTCTGAGGGCTTGGCCAAGGTCAACGCCTCATTTGGCGAATACTTCGCACTCATGTTTGGCGGTGGCGGTGCTCGCCTCACACTTGAAGAGCCAGAGGAGCGTGAAGAACTTGATGAGGAGACTGAAGAAACATTTACCGACGAGCCGGAGAAACAGCAGCGCCCGGGCATCGAGATCGCCGTGAACTTGCCGAAGAAGAAGGTCCGCTCCTTGATGCAACTCTCGGGCGGCGAACGCGCGCTCACCTCTATCGCCCTCATCTTCGCTATGAGTCAGGTGAACCCGCCTCCATTTTTGATACTCGACGAGACCGACGCCGCGCTCGACGAGGCGAACAGCCGCCGCTATGGCGACATGATCGAGAACTTGGCGAAGAAGTCGCAGCTCATTGTGATCACCCACAACCGCGAGACCATGAGTCGCACCAGCATCCTCTACGGCGTCACCATGGGCGGCGATGGCGTCAGCAAGCTTCTCTCCGTCAAATTCGACGAAGCTGTTGCAGTTGCAAAGTAGTTAGAGAGTGTTACAGTAGCACCACCTCAATAACCAAATAGGAGGCTTCATGATCTTTGATTGGATGCACTCACGTCCGAAGTTTCGTATCGGCGTCTTGGTGCGTATCCCGCCGGGCCCGAACCCAAATTCGCCGTTCCGATACCTGCTCATTGAGGGGCGGCGGTGGAGTAAGGTTGAGAAGCAGTGGTTGTATAACGGAATTGATTTCATCATCACTCGCGGGGAACTGATTTATGCGAGCGACAGTTCTCGTATTCGTGAGAGAAGCATCCAAGGCATACCTGGTCTCGATTACCCTCAACAAGGATTCATTCTGAGATGGGCATGAAGCTCGGGACAAAAATGCGGCAAGGGAAACCTTGCCGCGAAGTTTTTATACAACCGGTACGAAATCGAGTTCTTTTTCTGCGACGCGGGCGGCGAGGAGTTTGACTTTGATTGGGTCGCTAGTACTTTGCTTTATCCCCAAGTTAGGACATCGGATGTCCTAACTTGGGTCATAATAATGAAATGGAATTTCGGCACCTTATCGGACGTGGGGTTGAGAAGCGCGATATTGTTCTCGATGATTCAGACCGGGTACGGTTCATACATGATTTGTATGTATTCAATGATGCTAATCCGACTCCGAACTTTATCGTTCTTGATCGGCACGACAATACGCGTAGACGAGAACGCTTAATTGATATTCATGCGTTTTGTCTGATGAAGAATCATTATCACTTACTCGTCTCAGAACGAGTTGAAAGTGGCATCTCACTCTTTATGCAGAAACTGAACATGGGTTATACAAAATACTTTAACGAGAAGTATGAGCGCTCTGGCGCTCTCTGGCAGGGCAAATATCGAAGAATATCAATCAAGCGAGACGCACACTTTCTATACATACCGTTTTATATTCACCTCAATCCGCTCGATTATGTTATGCCGGAATGGCGTAATGGGGAAGTAAAAAACGTTCGTGGGGCACTCGAATCTCTTTCAGAATATCGTTGGAGTAGTCATCTTGATTATCTCGGTGTGCGGAATTTCCCGTCGCTTCTTTGTTTCGGTGTTCTCAGTCCGTTATTAGGGACACGAAAGGATTACGAACAAATCATCGCTGAAATCGTTTGTGACCCAAATCTCGCTCTAGAGAGTAAATCGCTCGAATACAAAAGTTAGGACATCGGATGTCCTAACTTTACGGCGTGACCATGGGTGGCGATGGTGTCTCCAGGCTCCTCTCCGTCAAATTCGACGAAGCAGTTACAGTAGCGAAGTAGACAACTAGTGCATGTAATGCTATCTATAGCGCGTGGTGATGTTCATGGACTTGTACATAGCGAAAAGGAGGTGTTGCAAATGCGACTGTCACTGAATGCACGAGTGGTGTCTATGCTGATGCGGGCGAAGCTTCCTGAAGACGAATCTACTTTAGAGGAAGTGGCAGAAGTCCTAAACGACCTGGAGAAACTTGGCGACAGGCCCGATCCGGAGAGTCTCAGGAAGATTCTGACAAAACTAGAGCCGAAAGAAGTCTAAGTCGATTCAGTGTGTTACTAAAAACGACAGGTTGGAGACCTGTCGTTCGTTTTTATACCGGGACGAAATCGAGTTCTTTTTCGGCGATGCGTGCGGCAGCGAGCTTCACCTTAATCGGGTCGCCGAGGCGATAGGACTTGCGCGTGCGGCGGCCGAGGAGCTGATAGTGCTTCTCATCGTATTCAAAGTAGTCATCACCCACATCCTTCACACGGATCATTCCGTCGGCGTGCGTCTCATTGAGCTCGACATAGAGGCCGCGCTCGGTCACGCCCGAAATAACTGCATCAAACTCTTCACCGATGCGGTCAGCGAGGAACTCCACCTGCTTCATCTTGATCGAGTCACGCTCAGCGGTCGCGGCAGAAACTTCGCGCTCAGAGGCGTGGAGGGCGAGCTTGTCGAAGGCCTGCATCTCGGGCACGGTGATAGGCTCGCCGCCCGCATGCGCCTTTACGAGACGGTGGATGACGAGGTCGGGGTAGCGGCGAATCGGCGAGGTGAAGTGTGTGTAGAAGTCGAAGGCGAGCCCGAAGTGGCCGATGTTGCGCGTGGTGTAGAGAGCCTTACTCATGGAGCGGAGCGTCGCGGTCTTGACCAGGTATTCCTCCGGTTTGCCCTTTACTGATTCGAGCAGTTTGTTGAGCTCGGCGCCCGTGACCTTGCCCGTGCCAGAGGTCTGCAGGTGGTAGCCCATCACACGGAGCAGGTTCGCGAGGTTCTCGATGCGGTCGGTGTCGGGCTCGTCGTGGACGCGGTAGAGCGAGGCGAAGTGAGGTCCGCCGTTATTGGTGAGCTTAGAGAGATGCTTGGCCACCGCCTCGTTCGCGAGCAGCATGAAGTCCTCGATCATAAGCATCGTATCCTTGCGCTCCTTGAGGTGTATAGCGATTGGCTTGCCCGCCTCGTCGAGCTCGACTTTGACCTCTGCCGTGTCGAATTCGACTGCGCCCTTGGCCTGACGGCGCACGCGGATCTTCTTAGAGAGTGCCCACAGGGTCGAGAGCTCCTCGTGGAGCGGGCCCTCTCCTGTGTCGAGCACCTCCTGGGCGTTCTCGTACGTAAAGCGCTTGTCGGAGTGGATGACCGTCTCGCCGAACCACTCGCTGGTGATGTTCGCCTCAGCGTCGAGGGTGAAGACTGCCGAGACGGCAAGGCGGTCCTGGTTGGGGTTGAGCGAGCAGAGATCGGTCGAGAGGATGTGCGGGAGCATCGGGATCGTGCGGTCGACGAGGTACACGCTTGTCGCGCGCGCGACCGCCTCTTTATCGAGCTCGGTACCTGGCTTCACGAAGAACGAGACGTCGGCGATGTGTACGCCCACCTCGATAGTCCCGTCAGGGAGCTTCTGCACCGAGAGGGCGTCGTCGAAGTCCTTCGCATCAAAGGGGTCGATGGTGCAGGTGGGCACTTTTGTAAAATCTCTACGCTTCGGATTCTTCGCCTCCTCGGCAAGTATCGCGGCGCCATTGTGCTCAAGCTCTTTAGCATCAGCGACAACGCCAGGAGGGAAGTCGCTCGAGAAGCCTTGGCCGAGTGCGAGAGCGCGCATCTCGACGTCATGCATGCCCGCCTTGCCGATGACCTCGACGACAGTGCCGAGAGGATACTCCTTATCGGCAGCCCACTCAGTAAGGCGCACCAGTACCTTGTCGCCCACCTGAGCCTCATCTTTATCAAGAATGACGAGTGGAACGTACATCTTCTTGTAGTCTGGCTGCAGCATCGCGAGGCCGTTCTCCTCAATAAGCGTACCGACGAAGGTCTCGCGAGCTCTGGAGACAATTTCCACCACCTTGCCCGACGCGCGCGGTGGCATCCGGCCCGATGGGTCGCGATAAGCTCCGGCTGCCTCCACCTTCACGATGTCACCCGAGAGCGCGTGGCCCGACCACTCCGGTGGGATGATTAGGTCCTCCTCCTGACCCTCCACAGTGAAGAAACCGAACCCTTTCCGGGTCATCGTTATAGGACCCTCATACATAGCATCTGCTGACATTTCTCTTACTCTAGCAATATTATGAAGGTTCTGCTATAGTCGCTCTCATGTTGATGATTCGTTTTCAGCGCATCGGCCGGACCAATGATCCGGCGTTTCGCATTGTCGTCCTTGAGAAGGAGCGTGCCGCTAAGGCGGGCAACATCCTTGAACTCCTCGGCACCTACAACCCGCGCAGCAAAGCGCTCACGCTCGATGAGGAGCAGGTGAAGTACTGGATCAGCAAGGGCGCTCAGCCGACCGACTCGATCCACAATCTTTTGGTGAACAAGAAGGTTATTGAGGGCAAGAAGGTGAACGTTCTCCCTAAGAAGACTCCGCAGAAGAATGAGGAGA
>JBAYJI010000028.1:0-9047 GCA_041665205.1 Minisyncoccota bacterium
CTCGCTTCGCTCAACACTGCCCGCTCCAAGGGCAACGACGCTGCGATTCAGTCTGACCTCACCGGCATCCGGACCCAGGCTGCGATTTATTATGCCGACCACAACAACTATGGTCCTACCGAGGTTGCGGTCGTGAGCGACTGTACGACAGGCGGGAGCAATGTCTTCTCCGACGCGACGATTCAGAATCAGATCGCAGGAGCGTTGAAGGCGAACAACAACGGCGATATTGTCTGCAACGTCTCTGCTGACGGCAAGGCGTTCGCAGCATCTGCAGTGCTCTCTTCAGTGTCGACCTCATACTTCTGTGTTGATAGTACGGGTATGGGCACGACGACGACGACTGCACTCGGTACGAACACGAGCTGCTAGTCATCAAGATTGTTTTTTTAACAAACAGCCCCACCTTGTGCGGGGCTGTTTCGGTTATACTGAGTTCCATGATGCTTCTGCCGGCGGTGCTACTGGGTATGCTTGGCGCAGTTGTCGCGAGCTTCGTCGGGGTGCTCGTCGCACGCCTCCACACCGGGGCGAGCTTCCTCTCCGGCCGTTCTCGTTGTGACGCGTGCAACAGAGAACTCTCGCCCTTCGCGCTCGTGCCAATTCTCTCCTACCTCGCCGCAAGAGGGCGCGCGCAGTGCTGCGGTGCCCGTATCTCCTCCTTTGCACCGCTTACCGAGGCGCTCTTGGGTGGCTTGTTCGTGCTGAGTTATGCGAAGCTCGGCCTCTCGCTCGCACTCCTCTTCACGCTGCTCTCACTCGCGTCTCTCCTCGCGCTTGTCCTCTACGATCTGGCGCATCAGATACTCCCGCCGGTAGTGCTCGGGGTGTTTGTGGCAAGTGCTGCTGCCACAGGCTTCTTCTCCGCAGCGTCTCTCGCAGAGTTCTCAGGTACGCTGTTTACTGCAGGCGTGATCGCGGGGAGCCTGACCTTGCTCCACTACCTCTCGCGCGGTCGCGCGATGGGCTTCTCTGATGCGCCGCTTTCGCTCGGCCTCGCGCTTCTTGTGGGCCCTGCAGCGCTTTCTGGCTTCGTCTTCTCCTTCTGGATAGGCGCAGTTATTGGAATCGGGCTGTTGGTGCAAAGGCCACGAGGCTCTAGAATGGGAGTTGAGGTGCCGTTTGCCCCCTTTCTCGCAGCGGGCTTCCTCCTCGCCTACTTCACCCAATGGAATCCTTTCATCCTCATCGCAGCTCTCGCCAATTGAGCACGGGTAGTGAAGCCGCTCGCGGCTTCACGCTGGTTGAGCTTATGGTCGTGCTCGCGATTATCGTCGTCATAACGACGGTGGTTCTCACGAGTCAGAGCACCTTTAACAAGACGCTCGTGCTCGCGAATACTGCCTACGACGTTGCATTGACCTTGCGCGCTGCCGAGACCTACGGCCTCGGCAGCCGCGCGGTTGGCAGTATCGCGAACGCCGGATATGGCATTGAGTTCCAGAAATCGATCCCGGGCTCCTTTACACTCTTTGCCGACTCATATCCTGCCGCCGCCTCTCCCTCAAGTTGTCATCCAACGTCAGACACCTCGGCACCCGACGCTCAACCCGGTAACTGTATCTATGATTCTGTCCAGGGTGAGAAGATTAGCGACTATATATTGGGGAACAATATCACCGTAAGCGACTTCTGCGCCTTTGCGATTGGCAGCTGGACGTGCGCCGTTGCTCAAGGGGGAGGGTTAACGTTGCTCGATATCGTATTCACCCGGCCGAATGCAGATCCGTTTATGAGTGTGAACGGTGTGTATTCACAGCTATTTCCCGTATCGAGGATGTGTCTCACGATCTCTTCGCCCCTGGGCGGGTCGCGTTTTGTCTCGGTCGCGTCGTCGGGGCAGATCATCGCAAACGCCCTTTCCTGTCCATGAGACCTACAACCTACAACCTACAACCTACAACCTCTCGTGGGTACACACTCATAGAACTCATTATCGCGGTCGGGCTCTTCGCACTCGTGATGCTGCTCGCCTCAGGTGCGTACATCATGATGATCGGTCTCAGTCGCCAAGCGCAGGGTATTGCGACCGGTATCAACAACCTCTCCTTCGCGCTCGAGACGATGACACGAGATATCCGTACGGGTACCAACTACAATTGCGGCGGTCTCGGCGATTGTTCGAGCGGCGCAAGCGTCTTCTCCTTCAAGAACGAGAGCGGCGTCACTGTTTCATACAGCCTCTCGGGTTCGACATTGCAGAAGACCGTTGATACCTCGCAGACTACTCTTACTGACCCGACGGTCACGATTAGCTCCCTTACGTTCTACGCCTTCGGTACGCAAGCGGCGCCGGGTGATTACCAGCAGCCGCGCGTTACGATTATCGTCACTGGTACGGTCACTTACAGCGCAGGGAAGACACAGCCCTTCACGGTCGAGACGGGCGCGACGATGCGTGGCACCGACCTATGACCATGGAAAACAATTTTCAATTTTCAATTTTCAATTCGCAAAAGAAGAGAGGGTTTACGCTGATCGAGACCATGATCGCGATTACTATTCTCACGCTTGCGATCGCGGGACCCATATTCACCGCGAGTCGGGCTATCATTGCTGCTCAGATTGCTCGTGATCAGCTTATCGCCACGTATCTCGCCCAGGAGGGTATTGAGTACGTACGCGCGATGCGCGATGACGAGTTCCTCTCTGCGTATCAGGCAGGCGGCGCAAGTGTCTCGAGTGCCGCATGGGCGGGCTTTATCACGGGTTCGAACGCGAGCTCGATCACTCAGTGTCGCGCCTCGACCTGTACTCTCGACCCAGCACGCCCGATGGGGTCGGGGAGCGGTCTCTCCCTTCTGCCGTGTTCGGGTTCTGCCTGCACACCGTTATACCTCGCGAACAGCATTTATACCCAACAGAGCGGTATCCTCGGGGCAACCGTGACGCCATTTACCCGTACCATACAGGCATTTGATGTCTCGGCGATCGATGAGAGTGTCGTGTCGACGGTGACGTGGAGCTTCCGCGGCACGACGTATTCGGTAACGGTTACCGATCACCTTTCACCATGGCAATAACGTTATGAACAATTTCCAATTTCCAATTTCCAATTTTCAAAAGAAGAGAGGATTCGCGCTTCTTATCGCGGTTATCTTCATGTCGGTAATGCTCACCTTCGGTCTCGCGCTCGGCTCGCTCGCGTACAAGCAGCAAGTGCTTGCTTCAAGCGCCGTCGAATCGCAGTACGCATTTTATGTCGCCGACGCCGCGCTCGAGTGTGCGCTTTATGCCGACCAGCAGCAGAATCTTTTCGTGTTCCCGACAGATGGTGACCCGCATGCCGTCCCTCCAATGACCTGTGGTGGCTCTGCACCGATCAGTACAGCAGAACTCTTGTACGTCCCCGGGACGAGATGGGTTGTCACCGAACGCTTTTCGCTCGACTCGGGCCGGCGTTGTGCCGACGTGACGATCTATAAGCCCGCTCTCGGCGCAGGGATAACCTACCTCTTTTCTCAGGGGTACGACGTATCGTGCGCGACAGTCGCAAGCCCCGCTGGCGCGCGTTTTGTCTCGCGCGGCATCAAGGCGCACTACTAAGGCCAGGGAGCGGAGCGGGTAGAGAATGGGGTATAGTGAGGCCATGAAGGCGACACAAGCGGCACACAAGAGGGTAAGACAGCTGCGCGAGACGATAACGAAGTATCGAACGCTGCAGCACGAGAAGGACGAGTCCCCGATATCGTCTGACGCACTCGACTCGCTCAAGTACGAGCTTGCACTCCTTGAAGAGAAGTATCCCGAACTCATAACTCCAGATTCGCCCACGCAAGTCGTCGCGGGTGCGCCCGTACCCTTTTTGAAGAAGATGCCGCACCGTGTGCCGCAGTGGTCGTTTAACGACGCATTCACCAAGGAGGATATCCGTGCCTTTGACGAACGAGTACAGAAGGTAAGCGGGAGCGCACAGACCTACGACCTCGAGCTCAAGATAGACGGGTTGAAGATTGTCGTGACCTACGAGAAGGGGGAGCTTACGACCGCGGCGACGCGCGGCGACGGTGTGGTGGGTGAGGACGTGACACACAATATCCGCACGATTCGCGAAGTCACCGCGCGCTTGAAGCGGCCCATCGATCTGGTCGTCGAGGGTGAGGTGTATCTCTCGCGCTCGGGCTTCGTGAAGCTGAATGCGCTTCGCGAGAAGCAGGGCGAGCCGACATTTGCAAATCCGCGCAATGCCGCTGCGGGTTCTATTCGTCAGCTTGATCCGAGGGTCGCGGCCTCTCGGCCTCTCGGCGTCTTCTTTTACGACGTTGCGGCAACGTCTGAGGCATTCCCTCCGACACAGAGTGAGGAGCTTGCGTATCTCGAGGGGCTTGGACTCCCGGTGAATACCGAACACCGGCATGCGACGACGCTTCAAGAAGTCTTTAGCTATTGGGAGAAGTGGAGGGGGAGCGCACGCGAGAAGGTCGACTATCAGATTGACGGCGTGGTGCTCAAGGTCGAGTCGCGTGCCGCACAAGAGGTGCTCGGCTATACCGGCAAGGCGCCGCGTTTCGGCATTGCGTACAAGTTTCCGCCCGAGCAGGTAGAGACGGTACTCGAAGACATCACGCTGCAGGTCGGGCGCACGGGCAAGCTCACCCCCGTCGCCCACCTGCGGAGTGTGGCGGTCGCCGGCACGGTAGTCGCGCGCGCGACCCTGCACAACGAAGATTTCATACGGGAAAAGGATATCCGTATCGGCGATACGGTCATCTTGCAAAAAGCGGGCGACATTATCCCCGAGATCGTCTCAGTGTTGAAGGAGCTGCGACCGAAGGGGACCATCGCGTGGGAGTTCCCGACGCATTCTCCCTTGTGTGGCGGTGCAGGCGAGGTAGAGCGTGTCCCTGGAGAGGCAGCGCACCGCTGTAAGGTCGCCGGCTCGTTCGAGCAGCAGTCGCGCAAGCTGATCCATTTTGCTGGCAAGAGCGCGCTCGATATCGACGGGATGGGGAGAGAGACCGTGAAGCTCCTTATGGAGCATGACCTTATTGCTGACTTCGACGACATCTTCGACCTCACGAAGGATGAGCTGCTCGCCCTCCCTGGGTTCGAAGAGACGAAGGCAGAGAACCTGATCAGGGCGATACAGGCGGCTCGAAGGGTCACGTTCGACCGGTTGCTCGTCGGGCTCTCTATCGCGCATGTCGGCGAAGAAAACGCGTATCTCCTCGCAACGCGCTTCGGCACGCTCGCGAAGCTTGCAGCAGCGAGCGAGGAGACGCTCTCACGCGTCGAAGGCATCGGTCCCATTATCGGCAACTCTGTGCATACCTGGTATGCACAGAGAGAGAATCGCGCGCTTCTCGAACGGCTTAGCAAGCACGTGAAGATAGAGAAGGTCGTTGCGCCCAAGCAGGGCCCTTTGACCGGGCAGACCGTCGTGATCACGGGTACGCTCCCGACGCTCTCACGCGAAGAGGCCGAAGAGAGGGTCCGGAGGGCGGGAGGTAAGGCTGCCGCCTCGGTCTCGGCGAAGACCTCGTTTGTTGTGGCAGGTGAGGCTGCGGGCAGCAAGCTCGCAAAGGCCGAGTCGCTCGGCGTCCCGGTCATGAGCGAAGCAGAGTTCCTCAAGAGGGTGGGGGCATGACGTGCCACGCACCAAAAGCCAACAGGGCAAAGAGCGTGGTAGAACCGAGCAAGTGTAAGCTTTTTGGTGCTGTGGTAGAGTTCTAATTATGGCAACGACCGAAGAGGTGAAGAAGCTCGCAGCGCTCGCTCGCATCACCGTAGAAGATGGGGAGCTCGAGGCGTTCACGAGCGAATTTGACTCGATTCTTGCGTACATCAGCCAACTCGAGTCGCTCGATGTCTCGAGCGACCTGAAGGGAGAGAAGCCTGCTCTTCGCAACGTGATGCGGGAGGACGGCGAGCCGCATGCTGCCGGTGCGTACACCAAGAAGCTCGCAGAGCAGTTCTCCAAACGGGAGGGTGACGCACTCTCGGTGAAGCAGATACTCACGCATGACTAAGAAACCAAATGAAATGGCGATAGTCGAGGCGGCCCGCGCCCTTCGGGCGCGGGAGCTCTCTGTGCGCGAGCTCTGGGACGCGTGCGCGGTTGCCGCGCACAGAGAGAACCCCGAGCTGAACGCCTACCTTGAGATTTTTGATGCAGATGAGGCGGCGATTGCTGCTGCGCAAAAGCGTATCGACGACGCATCGAACGCCGGGGGTGAAGGCGGCGAGTCGCTCCTCTGCGGTATCCCGCTCGCGATAAAGGACAACATTTTAATAGAAGGGCACATTGCGAGCGCGGCCTCCAAGATGCTCGAGAACTATACCGCGACCTATGACGCAACAGTGATTACGAAACTAAAAGAGGCCGGAGCACTCTTTGTCGGCCGCACCAACATGGACGAGTTCGCAATGGGCTCGTCGACTGAGCATTCAGCATTTGGCGCGACCAAGAATCCGCTTGATACCTCGCGTGTGCCGGGCGGCTCCTCGGGCGGCTCTGCTGCCGCCGTTGCGGCGCACCTCTGTATCGCTGCTCTCGGCTCTGACACGGGCGGCTCTATCCGTCAGCCTGCGGCCTTTACTGGCCTTACTGGGCTCAAACCGACCTACGGCGCCGTCTCGCGCTCGGGGCTTATCGCTCTCGGCTCTTCGCTCGACCAGATCGGCCCCTTGGCGAAGTCGGTTGAGGACGCGCACATTCTCTACGAAGCGATCCGCGGCACCGACCCACTCGACTCGACGACTATCGCTCCCGACCTCTACCCCGTTCGCGCATCTTCGAAGCAGCTGCGCATCGGGGTGTCGCGCCACCTGCTCGGCGAGGGCGTCGACGCAGATATTCTTGCTGCTTTTGATGCGACGCTCGCAGGGCTTGAGAGCGCCGGGCACACCCTCGTCGACGTCGAGCTGCCGACAAGCGCACACGCACTCGCGGCCTACTATGTGATTATGCCGGCCGAGGTGTCGACCAATCTCGCCCGCCTCGACGGTATCCGCTACGGGCACGCTGCACGAGGTTCGACCCTTCTCGAGGACTACGTGCTCTCGCGCACTGAAGGGTTCGGCGAAGAGACGCTTCGTCGCGTCCTCTTGGGCACCTTCGTGCTCTCCTCCGGCTACATCGACGCATATTATAAAAAGGCAGACGCTGCGCGCGCCGTGCTGCGCCGCGAATACGACAAGGCATTTGAGTCGTGCGACGTTATCGCATTCCCGACGACGCCCTCGCCGGCCTTCAAGGTTGGAGAGAAGAGTGACCCGCTCGCAATGTATCTGGGGGACATCTTCACCATCACCGCTAATCTCACCAGCATGCCGGCGCTCTCTCTTCCTATGGGTACGGTAGAGAGGGAGGGAAAGCAGCTCCCCGTTGGGATCCACCTCACCGCGCCGCATCAGGCAGAGGGGGTGCTCTTTGCAGCCGCCCACGCAGTAGAGAAAACGGTGCAGGGTTGACGCGTTATACTAAACGCATATGAACCAACTCAACGTCGAATATTGGTTTCGCCTCCTCTACGAGTGTATCTACGGCACCTGCTACGGTTCGGTTGGTGTCACGGGGTTTTATGCGTGGCTCGCGCACCTCTGGGTCTGGATCACCGCCATCGGCTACGCGCTCTCGGTCATCGGGCTCTTTATTATCGTATACTGCATGGTGCGCCTCTTCGAGCTCCGCGAACGCGAAGAGAAGTTCTACACCACGCTGCTCGTCTCGCCCGAGGCAGCGGGGGGCACCCACCCGCGCTGGGAGCACATCCAGTCGCTTGTCGAGGGTAAGAGCCAGAGCGAGTGGCGCGAGGCGATTATCGAGGCCGACATTATGCTCGACGACACGCTCACTCAGCACGGCTACGAGGGTGATGGCGTGGGCGAGAAGCTCCGGGCTGCTGATCCGTCGCGCTTCAAAACGCTGAAAGATGCGGGAGAGGCACACGGCGTGCGCAATAAGATCGCACACCAAGGCTCGACCTTCGAGCTCTCCGAGCAACTCGCGCAGCGCACGATTGCGCATTACGAGGCCGTCTTCCGCGAACTGAAAGTAATCTAACAGAAGCGAGAAAATAATCCAATCTGCTTTGTTGCGGGTCCCGCTGATTTTCTCCGCCGTACCGTCTGGTACGTCTCCGAAAGCCAGCTTCCCGCGTCGCGCATCTTGAATCATTTTCTCGCTTCTGAAATACAGGGTTGCGCAGGCACGACTAATTTCCTATACTGCCAACAGCGGGGTAGAGGAGAGGTACCTCGGGAGGCTTGAGTAACATTGGGCGTGTGCGCGAGCAATTGCGCATAAGATCATCTGCCAAATTCGGCGAACCCCTCGCGCGAAAGCACAAGGCAACACCGAGCCAAGCTCCAACACTTCGGTTGGAGAAGGTGTAGAGACTAGACGGTAGACACCCCTCGTGGGTGAAGGCATAGTCCAGACCACAAACCATAGGGCAATGAAAATTGTAGTGGTAAGCATAACCTCCAGACGCCGGTTCGATTCCGGCCCCCGCAACACGGTTGTGACGCCAGGAACCAGTACCGACCCCCGTCAAAGTCGGTACAGTACCGGCGCCCCTGTTCAGCTAGAAAAGCGAGCAAAAACCACGAAAGTGGTTTTTGCGTTTTCAACAGATACAACGTATTTCTAGTTCGATTCCGACTCTCGTATTCGGTGACGTTTCGTGTCGCAATCACATCCAAATTGATCTGATTTTGAGCAGGGGCGCAGGAATCGAACTGGCGAAACTCAGTGTCTACACCAGTTCCCGATTTCCCGTCCCCTCTAGGGCGCAGGAAGTGTTTTGAGAATATGGCTTAAAATCGTGTATCGAGTCTTGAAATAAGCTTCTTGAAAGTATTTTTTATAATTCTGCTTCTTGACCAACTGCAGAAGTAGCGTATATTCAGTTTCGGACACATCGCTTCACATCACCTATAGAGAGGGGCAAATGGAAACAGTAGAGCTTGAAAGACAACTTGGAGTTGTATTCCGAGACAAGAACCTGCTCATGCAGGCGCTTACTCACAGGTCGTACCTCAACGAAAATCGCAAGTGGCCAGTACCTCATAACGAAAGACTTGAGTTGCTCGGTGATGCGGTA
>JBAYJI010000029.1:0-8958 GCA_041665205.1 Minisyncoccota bacterium
AGAGAAATGCGCGGACAGGGCTCGGGGCCGCCGTCCGCGGCGGCGAGCCCGCGAGTCTGCGAGCGGGCGAGAGAGTTAGGGATGCTGGGCGAAATAGGTTCGAGCTTTGTTGTATAATGTCACAAATGCAAACCACCGCAAGGTGGCTTTTGCATTTGTAACCTCACAGCACCGTAGGTGCGTGGGGAATCGAAAGCCGGAGCGCGACGGCGCGAGGCGGGGTCGCGCAAATTTCTAGCAGGAAATTATGCGTGACCGATTCCCCGTGAGGTCACACTTTCAGTTTCCACTTCTTTTCTTGGCGAACGAGCGCTGCCACCTGCTCGGGGTTCGCGAGGAGTGCTTCGACGATACGCTCGGTACGGATCGACTGCGACCCCTTCACGAGGACAACGTCCCCTGCGCGCACGTACTCAGTGAGGGCGAGCGCCGCAGCGGCAGCGTTGTCGAAGAGGATAACCTCGGCCCTCCCCGGTGTGGCGGCAAAGGCGCGTGCACGGATCCCGACCGCGACAATCACGTCGGCAGAGTCACCTGCGAGTGCGCTGATGCGCTCGTGCTCAATCACCGAGTAGCGGCCGAGCTCGAGCATGTCACCCAAGACCGCGATACGACGCCCAGCCCTCGGAAAGACCTTCAGTGTCGCCAGCGCTTCTTCGACCGCTGCGGGTGAAGCGTTGTAAGAGTCATCAATGATGACCGAGTCGTTCTTGCCCTTGAAGAGACGCCCGCGCCCCGGCGGCGGCTCGTACCCTTCGAGCGTCGTGAGCGCCTCGGCAAGCGGTATATGAAAGGCGTATGCGACCGCGAGCGCCGCCGCCGCCGGGAGTATCTGCGCTCTCCCGATTGAACCCTTTACTACGTACTTCGCCTCTTCGTCTTTTATCTGCACCCGCGCAGTCATGCCGGCGACCTTCCCTTCAACCATATAGAAGCCGGCGTCGCTCACCCGCACTGTTGCGCCCTCTGTCGAGCCGTACGAGACAACACTCGCGGGTGTACGGAACGCGCTATCGAGCGCGAAGGGGTCGTCTGCAGAGACGACAAGCGGCATCGCCGCCTTCAGTGCGTACGCGGGAGAGAACTCCTCTTCTCGCACCGCCTCGGGAGAGGCATACGCCTCGACGTGCACCGGGATCTCGGGCAGGCGCGTCACCACCACCGCGTCCGGTGTCGCGATGCGGAGTATCCGTGCGAGGTCGCCCGGCTTGTCTGCCCCCACCTCGAGCACGAGCATGTTCGGATAATGATTCGGCAAGAGGAGCAGCGCGAGCGCACTCCGGAGCACAGAGAACCACGCCAAGGGGTCGTCCCAGGGATTCCCCACTCCCAATATCGTAAAGGGCACGCCGAACTCGCTATTAAAGCTCTTCTCGCTCTTGCGTACAAAATATCGGGCGCCGAGCACAGCCGCCACGGCGTCTTTCGTCGAGGTCTTCCCTACTGAGCCAGTCACCATGATGAGGTGCGGGCGGTAGCGGCGCACGACTGCGCGTGCAAAGAACGTGAGCAGGGGGACGATGATTAATTTAAGGAGTTTTTTCATAGGGAGCGATGTGAGTTACCCCGAGCGTGTCGAGGTGGCGGTGCCCGCTTGTGCAGGCAGGCCGCGATCGGGCGGTACTGCGTAATAGTCGATGAGAAAGCGCGTCAGGTCAAGGAACGTCGTCCCGAGCGTGTCAGAGGCAAAGGTCACGTGCTGCGGATCGTTCGTGTACAAGAGGATTATGAATCGCGGGCTATAGGAGGGAAAGAATCCGACAAAGGAGTGGAAGAAGCGGTCGGTGTAGTAGCCCCCCTGTCCGTTCGTGAGCTGCGCGGTGCCGGTCTTCGCGGCGACCGACATCGTAGGGATCATCGCCTTACCGTTCTGGAGCTTTTCGTCGACGACTGCCGTCATCATCTGTGCAGTCTCGTGCGCAGCCGTCGGTGAGAAGACCGGGGTCTTTTCACCCCACTCAAGATTCCTCGTGATGCCCGAGTCGAGGCGTATCGCGCTTACCAGATGCGGCTGTACCATCACGCCGCCGTTTGCAAGAGCGCCCAGTGCACGGATCATCTGTATCGGTGTCACGGAGATGCCTTGCCCGAATGACATATTGTCGAAGTTCACCTGCTGCGTCGTCGAAAGATTACCGATTAGTGAGCGCCCTTCGTTCGGGATGTCGATACCCGTCTTACTCCCAAAGAGCGTGGTGAAGTAACTGCGGAAACGCTCTTGCCCGAGCTCGGTCGCGACCCACGAGGCGCCGACGTTGAGCGACTGCACGATAATCTGCTTCATCGGTATCACGCCGCGCGGCTTTAAGTCCCAGTTGCAGATACTCGCCTTGTTTACCGTGATGCACCCCGTGTCGTTGTAGGTCGTCTCGGGTGTGATTACACCCGCATCAAGCCCCGAGGTCATGGTGAGGGGCTTCATGATCGAGCCGAACTCGTGCACGTGCTCGACGAGCGGATTCCCGAGCAGCTTCGGGTCTATGCTCTGCAAGTCGTTTGCGTTGTAAGAGGGATAATTCGCGATTGCGAGGATCGCCCCTGTAGCAGGATCCATGATAATCCCGCCCGACTCCCTGCTTGCATACTTCGCCGAGACCTTCACCAGATCGTTCTCGAGTCGCGCCTGCACCTCGGGCTCGATCGTCGTGACGATATTGCCCTCGCGCGCATCGCGTGCATTCACGAGCAGGTTACCGACGTTTGAGAAGAGCTCGGCAAAGAAATTTTTATAGAGAGAGTCGCCCGAGCGCGAGAGCGTACTGTCGTAGGCCGTCTCAAGACCGGTCTGGCCCGCGAGTGTGTCGCCCCTGCCGTACGAGACGATGCCGATCGACTGTGCGGCGAGCGAATCTCCCGGGTAGTAGCGCCATCGCTCGCGGAGCACCTGTACACCAGAGAGGTCGCGTGCGGCGAGCGCCTGCCCTTCTTCGTTTGAGAGACGATGTGCGACCTCGATGTACGCCTGAGACTTCTTCGCCGCAGCGAGAGAGAACGCTTCGTGCGAGAGGAGTGTCGATGAAGAGACCGTCGCAATCGCGGCGTACGCAGCCTCGGGGTCGGCAAGAGTCTGAGGATTGATCGCAACCACGAAGCCTGAGGCGAGCGCCGCTGCCGAGATAAGCGTGCCGTCCTTGCGGGTAAAGTAGATCGAGCCTCGGTCGAAGAGTCCGCTCCCGCCCGAGGCGAACTGTCGATCAGCTTTCTGTGCGTACTCGTCTCCGTGCACGATCTGTACAAAGTAGAGGCGTACGAGGACACCGAGGGTCGCAAGGATGATGAGTAAGAGGATAAGGCGTATGCGCGAGCGGAACTGTGCGCGCATATCAGGGTTAGCGGAGCGCGGTCACGCTCTCTGCCCGCACGAAGACCTCGGCGAGAGGCTTCGCATAGCCGGCTGCGGCATAATCGGTGCTCGTAATGCGCGCGACACCGGCGAGATACGCAGACTCGAGCGAAGCAACGACTGCTTCGTCGTTTCTCACCGACTGAGAGAACTCGACCGTGAGCGCTGCATAACTCATCACCACGGCGATGAGACCGATATACGCGACCACGAGGACCGCCACCGCGCCCGAAGCGAGCGACACGACGGAGAACGGGAGATGGAGGCGGGGGTTACGCATATAAAAGAATAGAGTGGAGCGAGTCCGCTAACCCTGCCTTGGGCACAGTGACGACCCGCTCGAACACGCGCAGCTTCGCGCTCCGTGCGCGACGATTCGCGAGCGTCTCAACGCGCGAAGGCATGATTGGCTTCTTCGGCTCGAGCGCGCCCAACCCCGCCTGGACCGCGTCGCGCAAGACATTCTTTACCACACGGTCTTCGATACTATGAAAAGAGATTACCGCGAGCCTCCCTCCCGGAGCGAGCGCGGCGAGCGCGGCAGCGAGCCCCTCGCGCAGGGCGCCTATCTCGTCGTTTGCGGCGATACGGAGCGCCTGAAAGGTCTTCGTTGCCGGATGTATCTTGCGCTCGTGATACCACGCGGGCGTGCCGGCCTTTACCGCAGCGACGAGCGCCCCGGTGGTGAGGATCCGCTCCTTCCCCCGGGCAGCGACGATTGCGCGCGCGATTGGGCGCGAGAAGCTCTCTTCGCCGTAGGTGAAGATGAGGTCGGCGAGATCGGCCTCAGTCGAGCTGTTCACGATGTCTGCTGCCGTCTCGCCGCCCTCGCCATAGGTCATGAGGAGCGGCTCGTCGTCTTGAAACGAGAACCCGCGCGGCGAAGCGATCTGGTACCCGCTCCAGCCGAGGTCAAAGAGTGCCTTGTCGACCTGTCCGACGCCGAGCCGCTCGAGAATACGCGCGAGATTACGGAAGTTGTCATTTACCAAATGCGCGACCGGGCGAGTCGGTCGGCGGTCAGCTGCATATGCCTCGCGAGCGCGCTCGACCGCTGCAGGGTCAGCGTCGATACCGATAATAGCGCCGTCGTCGGAGAGGGCGGCAAGTAGCTTTGTAAAATGCCCTGCGCCGCCGAGGGTCGCGTCTACCACCGTGTCGCTTGGGGCGACTGAGAGTGCCTCAAGTACTTCGTTCATCAAGACACTGTCGTGGCGGGCCTCCATATCAGTTTTTATTACCGGCACTACTCCCGATCGTTTCAGCGAAAGCGTTGGCGTCGCGCTCAATACTGGCAGTGTATTTCTTCCATGCACCTTCTTCCCAGATTTCTACTCGGTCAGCGACACCGGCGATAACTGCCTTCTCCTTGATTGAAGCAAAGGATTTCAGATGTTCAGGGATCAGTACACGCCCAGCCTTATCAACCTCTGCTTCTGAAGAACCGGCGAGAAAGAGGCGCGCAAGTCCACGGCGCGCAGCACTTCCATTCACCTCAGCGGCATAGGTCCGTGCCTCCTTTTCCCACGCCTTGCGAGAGTAGAGATACAAACAGTTATCGAGACCGCGCGTTACCACCACTACGCGACCCAAATCCTTCCGGAATTTCGATGGAACCGAAATCCTATTTTTAGGGTCAAATATATGAATGTATTCTCCGAGGAACATAGTGCAAATTGGTTGTATGAGATGAAAGTAGGCCACCACTCCCGCTTCCCACTCCACTAACCATTTATGGATTATATCCCACTACTCCCCACCGCCCTATTAATAGTTATCCCCACCACTCCGCTCGGTCGATTACAACCGAGCTACGCGGTGCACGCACAAGTATGAAAATGGCGTATAATAAAGTCGATTCACCGAGCGGGGTGGTGGGTCCCGCATAGTGCCGCAACGCCTGAACAGAGTGAAAGCGAGGCGGCACGACGTGGGACAATACTGCTGTGTACTACGTCTATATCCTGCGCAGTCAAAAAGATGGTAGCCGGTATATTGGCGTTACTACCGATTTGAAAAAACGCTTACAGCAACACAATCGAGGCAACTCTGTATATTCAAATACAAAACGACCATATAACCTAATTTGGTACGCCGCTTTTGTCAGTAAAGAAAAAGCGTACACCTTTGAAAAATATCTAAAATCAAGTTCGGGCTATGCGTTCACGAAAAAACGACTCATTTAGCCCGATATCCCCAAGCTATTGATTTAGAAAACGGCGCGGCTTTGCCGCGCCGTTTATGGCGTAAACGTTGATTATCGGGGCCGCATGAGGGGGAATATCTGCCCCTCACGGATAGAGACGCCCTCGAGGAAGCTGAAAAGCCTCTCGGAGACGCCGAAGCCAAATGCTGGCGGCATGCCGTATTCAAGTGCCTCGACGAACTCTGCATCCGGCATCTGAGCCTCTTCGTCACCCGCGTCACGCAGTTGCTGCTGGCGAGAGAAGCGCTCAGCCTGATCAATCGGGTCGTTGAGCTCACTGAAGCCCTTGCCTATCTCAGAACCAGCGATCATCACTTGGAAACGTTCCACGACGCGAGGATCCTTCACGCTCTTCTTTGCAAGCGGCTCCATATACACCGGCACGTTCACCAAGAAGCCGGGACCAGAGAGCGTCTTCCTCACCTGCTTCCACGCGATATCGACGATTCGTTCCTTGCCCGCACCCTCTTCAAACGGGACGTTCTTCTCCGTAAGTGCCACTGCCCAGTCGGCACGCTCATCAAGCGGATCGAGGCCGTACTCCTTCTGCATCAGCGCGCAGAAGTCGTAGAGCTCCCACTCCTTGCCAAGATCGACGGTAAAATCTTTTATCGTAAAAGTGCGGGTGCCGTACACCTCGTCGGCAATAGTGCGATAGAGATCGGTAATCATCTCCATACCCGCCTCGTAGTCTTTAAATGCTTCGTAGAACTCGATCTGCGTATAGTCTTGGGCGTGTTCTGCCGACATGCCTTCGTTGCGGAAGATACGGCCTATCTCAAAGGTCTTCGGGAGCCCTGCGATCATGAGCCGCTTCTGCCAGAGTTCGCCGGCCGAGATGCGCAGGTACACGTCCATGTCGAGCGCATTGTGGTGCGTCACGAAGGGGCACGCTTCGGCGCCGCCCGTCGTGGTCTCGAGTACCGGTGTCTCCACTTCAATAAAATCGCGTTCGAGGAGGTATGAGCGGATAACGTTCCAAAACTTCGAACGCCGCTTGATGCGCTCAGAGAGGTCTCTTGTGAGCAGGATATCGATGTAGCGCCTGCGGAAACGCTCATCCTCATCTTTAATACCGAACCACTCGTCCGGCAGCGGCCGGAGCGACTTCGCGAGCATGCGCCACCCTGTGGCGTCGAGGGACGGCTGACCTCGCTTAGTCGTGAACGCGAGACCGGAGAATTCGACCACATCGCCGGTGTCGACCGTACCGATAAAAAGGTCGTAGAGCTCTTCACCAAGCTTGTCGCGCTGCACATAACACTGCCCCTTCGTCCCGTCGAAGATATCGACGAAGAGCGAACCACCGTGTTCGCGGATAGACAACACGCGCCCGGCGAGCATCACCTGCTCGCTGTTCTTCTCGAGTGTGCCGTGATTCTCGAGGAAGTCATCGACAGCGTGCGTACGACCGGTACGAGCCGGATATGCCTCCATTCCCGCCCCCTTCAAGCGCTCTATCTTGGCGAGTCTGTCTGTGTGCACGGTCTCGAGTAAAGTCATGCTGAATATGCTAACACGAAATACTGCGCGCAGTTACGGTTGGACGAGGACGTGTCGGAGCGCGCGACCAAAGTTTCTTATGAGCGGAGCAAATTAGAAAACTTGAAGTACTCCTGTGGTGACGGCGCGAGACACAGCAAATTTTCAGCCAGAAAATTATGCGTGTCCGAGGACAACTGTAACTGCGCGCTGTCTAGCTCACTTTCTCGATTGTATAGGTCTGCTTGCCGGCGGGAGTGGAGAAAGTGAAGGTGTCGCCCTTCTTCTTGCCCATGAGCGCAGCGCCGAGCGGTGAGACGTGCGAGAGCTTCTTCACGCGCATATCTGCCTCTTCGCTGCCGACCATCGTGTACTCGTGCACCTCATCGCTCCCATCCTTCTTAATCGCGACTTTTGAATTAAAACTCACTTCGCTCTTCTTCTTGCCGTCGGTGACGATTGTCGTGTACTTGACGAGCTCCTCGAGCTTCTTGATACGCTCTTCGGTCGCGGCCTGTAGGTCGCGCGCCTCTTGATACTCAGCATTCTCTGAGAGATCGCCGAGCGACCGGGCGTACTCGAGATTCTTTGCAATCTCGGTACGTCGCACGGTCTTCAGGTGCTCGAGCTCTTTTATCATCTCATCGAACTTTTCCTGAGAGACGACGGTCTGTTGTGCATCGGGCATATACGGTTGTGAGGGCATTGTACGCGAGTAGCGTCAGAGTGCAAGCGTCGAGGTCGCCACGCCGATCTTCGTGGCTGTCCCGCCGCCGAGATTTTTAACGAACGAAGTGAGTATAAAAATCCAAGTGGGGTTATGTCCTCATAAGCCCCCCACATACGGAGAGTTTTCGGCACGGAGGGATTGAAAGAAATCTCGCATCACATTCACCGCCTGTTCGCCTGTACCCTCTGGCCCCCGCTCAAGCACGACGGCGAACGCGTACTGCGGGTGGTCGTAGGGGAAAAATCCCACGACCCAGGAGTTGTCGTATTGGTTGCGTGTACCGGTCTGTGCCGTGCCGGTCTTCGCAGCGACACTCACGTAGGGTACGTTGATGGCGCTCGCAAGTGCACTCGTCACCGCCTGACGCATCCCTTCACGCACCACGGCGAGCGCACCCTTGTCAACCGGCACCGTGGTATAGATTGGCGCTTGCCCCTCGATAAGAGTCGGGGTGAAGAGCTTGCCACCGTTTGCGACTGCTCCTGTCGCGCGCGCCATCTGTATCGGCGTGACCTGTACTGAGTATTGTCCGATCGCGGTGAAGTAGGTGTCGCCCAAGTACCACGGCTCTTTAAAGACCTCCTCCTTCCACGCTGGTGTCGGGATTAGCCCACTCGACTCACCTGCGACGTCGATGCCGGTCGGACTCCCCATACCGAACTGCTGATACCAGTACGCGAGACGGTCGATACCGAGACCCTTCTGCGAACCGAACCCACCGCCGACCGTGTAGAAGAAGACGTCAGAGGACCACGCGATCGCGCGCTTCACGTCGACCGCACCAAGCGCCTTCCAACCCTTGTACATAAATTCTTTCCCCGGGTGATAGGGGTCGGGTATCGTGAGAAATCCTGGGTCGTCGAGAACCGTGTTCGGCGTGATGACCCCGTCTGTGAGCGCTCCTGCAGCGACAAAGGGCTTCACGATAGAGCCCGGCACATACACGCCTTGTACGGCATGATCGAGAAAGGGATGTCCTGCGTCGGTGTTGTATCGCGCGATCGTCTCGGGGGGGCCGCCGTTGCTCATCACGTTCGAATCATAGCTCGGGTACGAGACAATCGCGCGCACTGCGCCAGTCTCTATGTCGAGTATGGCACCCGCACCCGCGATAAAGCGTTTATTGCTTGCCGTGTCAGCTATCGCGCGCGCAAGGAGTCGCTGTATATCGGCATCGATAGACAGCTGCAAATCGCT
>JBAYJI010000030.1:0-8645 GCA_041665205.1 Minisyncoccota bacterium
CTCAAGTTCGACTTCCTCGGTATCAAGAACCTCGCGATCCTCGCCGACGCAGTCGCGTGCGTGAAGGAGACCCGCGGTATCTCGGTCGACATTGAGAACGTCCCCATCGACGACCTGAAGACCTACCAGATGCTCGCACGTGGCGAGACCGAGGGCACGTTCCAGTTAAACGGATCGGGTATGACCCGCTGGCTCAAAGAGCTCAAGCCCTCGACCATTCACGACATCAACGCGATGGTCGCGCTCTACCGCCCCGGGCCGATGGAGACAATCCCGCAGTACATCGAACGCAAGCACAACCCGAAGCTCATCCGCTACGTTGACCCGCGCATGAAGGACTATCTCGACTTCTCTTACGGCCTCCTCGTCTACCAAGACGACGTGCTCCTGACCGCTATCACACTCGCGGGCTACTCATGGCTCGAGGCAGACGCGCTCAGGAAGGCGATGGGTAAGAAGATCCCCAAGGTCATGCAGGCCGAGAAGGAGAAGTTGCTCAAGGGCTTCGTCGAATACGGCAAGCTCTCAAAGGCGACCGCAGAGAAGATCTGGCTCCTTATCGAACCCTTTGCCGCATATGGTTTTAATAAAGCCCACGCGGCAAGTTATGGAAAAGTCGCGTACCAGACCGCCTATATGAAGGCGAACTACCCGGTCGAATACCTCTCGGCACTCCTCACCGCCGACTCGGGCGACACCGAGTCTATCGCGATTTTCGTCGCAGAGGCGAAGCGCATGGGGATCCCGGTGCTCCCGCCAGACGTAAATGAGAGCGGGACCGTGTTCACTGTTGTTCGCCGCGAAGGCGCAATCCGTTTCGGACTTTCATCGATCAAGAACTTCGGCGACGGTATCTCAGAAGCGATTATTTCTGAACGAAAAAACAATGGCCCCTTCACCTCCCTCTCCGACTTCCTCTCGCGCGTCGGGTCGAAGAACCTGAACCGCAAGTCACTCGAGTCCCTAATCAAGTGCGGCGCGCTTGACTCGCTCATGCCGGGCGAGCACAAGCGCGGCACGATGCTCGAGAATATCGAGACTATGCTCGCCTTCCATAGAGAGGCGACTGCCGTCGCGCCGCAAGACTCACTCTTCGGCGCATTCATCGCTCCCGCCCTCATCCTCCCCGAAGGCAAGGCGACCTCGCTCCTCGACAAGCTTGCCTGGGAAAAGGAGCTGCTCGGTATCTACGTGAGCGGTCACCCGCTCGACGCACACGAAGCGATGACAAAGAAAGCGAGTCTCTCTATCGCGAAGATCAAGGCAGAGCCTCAGTCGGGCATGCTGCTTATCTTGCCGGTGCTTCTCACCGAGACGCGATCGTTCCTCACAAAAAGCGGCGAGAAGATGTCGTTCCTCAAATTTGAGGATACGAGCGATTCTATCGAGGCAGTCATCTTCCCGAAGCTCTTTAAGGAGCATGCGAGTATCCTTGTCCCCGGTGCCTGCCTCCTGATAAAAGGAAAGGTCTCGATTAGAAATGGCGAGACCTCACTCTCGATCGAGGAGCTCAAACCCCTATAATAAATGTGATATATTCGGGGGATATGGACACTGAAGCAGACAAGGAGCGCGATCATAAGAAACTCGGCAGGGAGCTCGACCTTTTTTCTTTCTCAGACTCAGTCGGCAAGGGCCTGCCGCTCTTCACCCCCAAGGGTTCGGTGATACGCCGCGAGCTCGAACGCTTCATCGTTGACGAGGAGATTCGCCGCGGATACCTCCATGTCTACACGCCGGACATCGCCAAACTCGATTTGTATAAAAAAAGCGGTCACTACCCGCATTACAAGGACTCCATGTATGCACCTATCGAAATAGACGACGAGCAGTTCATGTTGCGTCCGATGACCTGTCCGCACCACTTCGAGCTCTACCTGCGCAAACCAGTGAGCTATCGCGAACTGCCGATGCGCATCGCTGAACTCGCCAAGCTCTACCGCTACGAACAGTCCGGGGAGCTCATGGGTCTCCAGCGTGTGCGCACCTTCTGCCTCTCTGACGCACACATCATCTGTACCTCTGAAGAGCAGGCTATCGAAGAGATAAGCAACGCGCTCGACCTTATCGAATACGTGACGTCCGTCTTCGGCCTCACGCTCGATATCGATTATCGCTATCGCCTCTCGCTCGGCGACCGCGCGAACACTGAGAAGTATTACAAAAATGATGCGGGGTGGGAAAAGGGAGAAGACCTGCTTCGTAGGCTTATGCAGAAGCGCGGCTCAAAATTCGAAGAGGCGAAGGATGAGGCAGCGTTCTACGGACCGAAGATCGACATTCAGATGAAGAACGTGAACGGGAAAGAAGACACGGCTTTCACCGTTCAATACGACTTCTGTATGCCCGACCGATTTGACCTCACCTATGTCGGAGAAGATGGTGCGAAACATCGTGCGTTCGTGGTGCATCGCTCCTCTATCGGTGCTATCGAGCGTATTATGGCGTTCCTCATTGAGAAATACGGCGGCGCGTTCCCGCTCTGGCTCTCACCGGTGCAGGTGCGCGTACTGCCGGTATCGGAAAAGCATAATGCGTATGCAAAAGAAGTTTTGGAAACGCTCAAAACGGCAAATATCCGCGCAGATATCGATGACGCGAACGAATCGCTCGGGAAAAAGATCCGCAATGCGAAGCAAGAAAAAATCCCCTACCTCCTCGTCGTCGGCGACGCTGAAGTCGAGGCAAAGACCGTCTCAGTCGACAGTCGCGACCACGGCAAGCTTGATGCGATGTCTGTTGCCAGTTTCATTACGCGCGCAACTGAAGAAATTAAAAAGCGGAGTTAGGCGCCGAGGACGGCGAGTGCACGGGTGAGCGCGAGCTTCGCGCCGGTCACGCCGGTCGAGTAGCTCGAGTCGATTGCTGTCGTGAGCGCAGCGACCAGCTTCTCTAGGGTCGGGGTCGAGAGGCGCGCGGTCAAACGTGCGATGTCTGCGTCGCAGACAGAGCCGTCGATGCGCGCGCGATACACGTCGTCAAGGACGCAGACGATGTCTGAGATAAGCTGCTCGGGTGCACCTGCGCCACGCACGTGCTGGCGCAAGCCTGCGAAGACCGCGACACGGTCGCCCTCGACGAGCGCTGCGATAAAGCCGCGGACCGAGGCAGGCGCACCAGTCATCTCGGCGCGCGCCGCATCGACGATCGTCTCGACCTGCTCATAGATCGGCTCTACATTCTCGTAGACCGGTTCGGCGTGCACAATAGGCTCCACGTTTCGCGAAACGGTCGTAGCCGGGTGCCTCCGCGAGAGACTCTTCACGATATCGTCAACCGAGAGCGCGCCGTTCTTCTGTGCAAAAGACTTGAAACCGTCATAGGTCGAGTACCCGCGCGGCGCTTCCGGTGCCGCTACGCCAGACTCTGACACGACGATGTGCGGTTCGCGCACCGGCACGGGTGGTGCTGCGAGAGTCGCCCCGGCCGATGCGAAATGCCGGTCGGCAATCACGGACTCGCGCGCATTGAGCGACTCGAGTACGCGTGAGACAAAGTCGCGAAGCGAACGCTTCGTCAGCGGCACCGCGCCGAAGAGTAGCATGTATGCGAGGGCAAGTGCCCACACGATCAGAGCGAGCCAGTAGAGCATCGTGCCGATCGGCCCGAGATCGAGGCCCGTATAGGGGATCTGCGAGAGATAGAGGTACGCGAGCGGCTGCGCGGTCACGTGCGGGAGTACTGCAAGCGTGATTGTCGGCGAGACAGAGCCGCCACCGCTGGGGGTGTAGGTCGCAGGAGGACCGCCCGCACCGCCGCCAGGCGGTGGCGGAGTCGGTGGTGGCGGAGTAACCGTGATCGTGGCTGTACAGGTCGCCGACCCACCCGCGCCGGTAGCCGTACCGGTGTAGGTGGTCGTGACAGCCGGCGAGACGGTGCTCGTGCCGGAGGCGACCGGCGTGAGTGAGCCGATGCTGTTATCTATCGAAAAGGTCGTGGCATTAGTCGTTGTCCACGAGAGCACCGAAGAGGCGCCAACCGTGATCGAAGCTGGCGCAGCTACAAGTGTACAAACTGGCGCGACTGGCGGAGGCGGCACAACCGGAAAGGTACAGGTGATACCGGTCTGGCTTGTGGCTGCCGGGTTGTAGTTGGTCGCAGTCGAGTCCATGCAGCCGAAAACTGGTGCGGGCGGCGGAGGCGGGACAACCGGATAAGTACAGGTGATACCGGTCTGGCTTGTGGCTGCCGGGTTGTAGTTGGTCGCGGTCGAGTCCATGCAGCCGAAGACAGGTGCGGGTGGGGCAACAGCCGGAGCCGGATAGGTACAGGTGATACCGGTCTGGGTCGTCGCAGCCGGATTGTAATTAGTCGCAGTCGAGTCCATGCAACCGAGGATGGGAGACGGCTCAGTGACAATCACTGATGCACTACATGTCGCGGAACCATACGGACTCGTCGCGATGCCCGTGTACGTCGTTGATACGCTCGGTGACACGAATGTAAAACCGCGGGTTGTTTGAACGCCAATACCATTGTCGATGGAAACCGATGTTACGTCATTCGTAAATCCCCATGCGACGCTGTTTCTCCCTCCGCGAACGATTGTAGTGGGGTTAGTTGCAATGATGCACTCAGGCGTCGGGTAGGTACAGATAACGCCAGTTTGGCTCGTCGCAGCAGGATTGTAATTAGTCGCGGTCGAGTCCATGCATCCAAGGATAGGCGCGTCTGCGCCGCCCGCACCTCCGCCACCACCTCCTGCGCCGCCTGCACCTCCTGCGCCGTCACCGCCACCTCCTGCGCCGCCTGCGCCATCGCCACCACCTCCTGCGCCACCACCGCCGTCACCACCACCTCCAGCACCGCCGCCACCGTCACCCTCGGCAAGCGCATGAAGAGCGTCGAATGAAGAAAACTGTCCGATATTCTGCAGCACAAAGCCCCGCGAGAACGCGAGTATCATGAAAAGCATTGCTATCGTGATTGTGTATCGAAGAGGCATATATCCTATTTCCGAAACACCTCAGAGAGATGTACCGGAAAAGAGGTCCAATGGGAGGCGCAAAGCGCACCTCCAATTGGACAAAGAACAACGTCTTACTCGGACTCGATCCAGTGTTCGTTCATGATGCAATCCGGAACCGGATTCGCATCCCACTCGCCAAGCCTAGTGCCCGGCAGATGGTTGAAGAACCGCAGCTCGTGGAGACCGGTCAGATGATACGGCGGTGGCGACACGATATCGCCATTTACCGCAGCAACCCGAATCGCATCCCACTTCTCGAGTTGCGCCCGTGCGAACCGGAGCTCCTTGAGCCCCCTCGTCACGGTAAGGTTACCGAGAACCTTTTCCTCAGTAACCGTAGGTGGGCCGCCGTTCACCTCCGGAGTCATGATGAGTGACACCTGGAAGATGCGCGGGGTTGCACTGCGCGCCACTTTCCCGTCGGCGTAGGCTTCGCGGAATTGCTTACCGTGTGTGCGCGAAACGCGCACACCGATAAACTTCTCCACAAACTCTTCCTTCGCGTGAGTAGATTCGACTCCCGGAAGGTCGAGAGCCTTTTCTCTCCATACGTTTACCTTAAGGATGTACACGTCGGGACAGGCACCGATGGGTCCAACTGGTACGGCGACACCGGGTCCAGGTCCTGGCCCCGGTTGGGGCTTGGTAGGACCTTCTCCGATGACATTCCCGCAATGACCCGCGAGAATGGGCTCGGCCGTATTTACATCGACCCAGACAGACTCGCCTTGGAGGAAGGCGCGCTTCCATCCCTTGGCGTCGTAGGTGTGCTTGTCACCCCGTACGAGCAGGCGGCTGATATGCCATTCGCCTGCTGGTGCCGACTGCTTCGTCAACGACCGCAGATACTGCGGGAGTTCTGCGATATCCCCGAGCTTTGCGCTCGGGTGTGCCAACTGGATGCCGCCGAAATAGTCGCGTGCAGTCGCACACGAGCCATTCTTCTTGCATCTCACCGGGTCAAGCAGCTTGTTACCGGCAGGATCACTCGCGAGCGATTGCTCGACGAGTGCTGCCAGTTCAGTCGGGGACTTAATTCCCTTCATCATTGGCATACCGGTCCCGGCCGCATAAGCCGGACTTGCCAGTGCCGCGATTGCGAGCGCCAGCATTGCTACGATGGTTCTCATCGCAATACTCCTTTTGCTATGTCGCTCGCGCGACGGGTTGAGGAAAATGCTTCAAAGAACTCTCTCGCGCCCTTCTATTGCGGAGAGTCATGCGATTTCCGGCCTTAGCCGGAAATCGCATGACTCTCAACAAAATCTGCAGTGACAACGAAGCGGTCGCTCTTCTGCCCAAACGAGTTGCAGGTCGAGACGGTGAGCACACGGCTGGCGACTGCAAGGTCGATCCCTGCATTGCTCGCTGCGCTCTCCTTCACGACCGAGCGCACTCGATACGTATATGCCGTACCAGAGGACGAGACGGTTACAAGGTCTCCTGCGACGAGCTTCTGGATGCCGTTGAAGGTCTTGTAAGCTTGGTTGTTCACAACCGGCAGATAACTCGAGTGCCCGAAGAGCACTACGTTGCCGGTCTCGCCAAGCTTTGCCGAGGTCGGGTAGCGCACCGCGCCTGCAAGCAGCTCCTTATCGAGCGTCTCGATATCGGTCGTCGTCGGGTTCGCGATGCGCACTGAGAGTCCCAGTGTCGGGATCTCTATCTTCGTCGGCAACTCAATCGTGAGGATTGGCTCTGACTCTCTTGGACTTTCTGTAACGACCGTCGTCGCCTCAGCCGACACCGGACTTGCCTCTGGCAAGAGGTCGAGCTTACTGAGAATCGCGACGCTCACGAAGAAGACCAAGACAAAAGCGCCAAGGAAGCTCCATTTCCTGGTATACGCCTGCTTGCCAGCAAGGACAAGCCGTGCCGTGAATTCGACAATTTCCTTCATATCTTCTTACTCATCAATACACTATTGTAATCAATATGTCAAGCTTGACATAAAAAGTACCCCGTGGTATGTATAAATCATCACGTATGAATACCTTTCACCTCACCCCCGCCAATCGCACCGTCGTGCACGTCCTCGCGGTCGTCGGCTTTGTCGCGCTTATAGGCGCAAGCATGTGGCTTGCGGCATATTCGACGCGATATGTCCCCGCAGTGGTGGGTCGCATCGGCAGCGCTGCGGTGTATCTCGGTTCCCTCTTTACCCCTGCAGAGCCTTCCCTCTCAGTCATCTCGACGCCGGTCGCTTCAACGACAATCTCCTTCGGCGACGCAAGTTCGACACTCGCAACTACCGCTGACCCGGTCACGTCGAAGCCCGTCAAGTCAGTCGTACCGACCGCAGGAGAAAAGACAAACGGCACCTACCAGATAAGCGGCACCGCATCGGCACAGCCGGCAGTGTTGAGCGGCTTCGCCGATCTCGTCGTGAACATCGATACGATCGGATACCTCGCAACAAGCTCTGCTGACTCGTTCGTTGCGAACACAACCGTCCCGAACGGCAACCGCCCCGCAGTCAGATTTACCATAAAAAATATCGGCACGAACGTGACCGGCTCGTGGCGCTTCAGCGCATCGATCCCGACGCAGACTGCCTATATCTACCAGTCGCAACCGCAACAGTCACTCGCCCCGGGCGACAGCATCTCTTACACACTCGGCTTCGATCAGGCGAACCGCGGCTCAGAGCAGACGATCTCAGTCACTGCAAACTTCGACCATACGGTCACCGAATCGAACGTAAACAACAACAGTACCTCGGCAAAGATCACTATCCTCGGTTCGTAACACAAAAAAACACACCCCTCTCGGGGTGCGCTTTTTTGTTTGTTACTTATACGTCCAGATTCGCGAGCTTCGCGTTACTTTGTATGAAACTCTTGCGTGAGGCGACGTCGGTGCCCATGAGGATATCGAAGATGCGGTCAGCCGCCTCGGCGTCGTCGACGTTCACACGCTTCAAGACGCGTCGCGCCGGGTCCATCGTGGTCTCCCAGAGCTCGCTCGGATTCATTTCGCCGAGACCTTTATAGCGCTGGATATTCACCTTAGTCGCCTTCTTCGTCGTGACCACCTCTTCCTCTTCGACTGGTTCATCGCCCTCAAGCGGGTTCTCAGAGACCTCTTCAGCTGCGACGCCGAGCTCCTTCAACACCGCCTCCTTTTCTTTATCTGAATACGCATAGGCAATCGACTTGCCCTTCGAGATCTTGTAGAGCGGCGGCTGAGCGATATAGACAAACCCGCCCTCGATTATCGGCCTGAAGTGACGATAGAGGAGCGTGAGCAAGAGCGTACGGATGTGCGCGCCGTCGACGTCGGCGTCGGTCGCGATGATGATCTTGTGGTAGCGCAGCTTGCTGAGGTCGAAGACGTCGCCGATCGCCGTGCCCATCGCGATCACGAGTGCGCGAATCTCGACTGAGGCGAGCATGCGGTCGATGCGTGCGCGCTCGACGTTGAGGATCTTGCCGCGGAGCGGGAGGATCGCTTGGGTACGGCGATCTCTCCCCTGCTTCGATGAGCCGCCGGCTGAGTCTCCCTCTACGATAAAGAGTTCCCCTTCCTCGGCGCTCTTGGTCTGACAGTCAGCGAGCTTGCCCGGGAGCGTCATACCCTCTAAAGCGCCTTTACGGAGCACCGAGTCCTTGGCGGCCTTGGCGGCCTTGCGCGCCTTCAGGGCAAGAAGGACCTTGTTGATTATCGCGCGCGCGTC
>JBAYJI010000031.1:0-8631 GCA_041665205.1 Minisyncoccota bacterium
TATTATACCATATCCCCACCAAATCCTTGCTCTGAGCATACGGGGGGGGGTAGACTAACCTCCATATGACTGCCCGACTCCCTGAAGACGGCTCCGACAGTGGCACATGGGGCGGCATCCTCAACACCTTCCTTGAGGTGGGACATGATTCCACCGGCAACAACATCGGAGTTATCCCCGAGACGCTCAAAGGCATCGGCTTCACCCTCGCCGCGACCGACAGTGGGAAGCGCTTCGTGGCCACCGCCGCTATCACCGTCACGGTGCCTGCCCTCGGCACCCTCGGCAATGGATTTGAGTGCGAGATCATCAACGACAGCGGCGGCTCGGTCACCATCGACGGTCCTGGGGCAACGAACGTGACCGTCGCTGATGGAGAGGTCGTCTGTATCATGGAAGTCAATTCCAAACAACGAGTGGTGAAGGGCTCCAGTACGGTTATTTCATAGCGTATGTTACATCCGGGTGTTATTGCCGGTAGCAGGAATACTCTTTCACTTGGTCTTACTCCTGTGACCAGCGGTCGAGTCTTCCAGCGTGCCGCAGAAACTACATCCGGACCCGTGTTGCTTTCTGGGACCTATACGGGCGATGCGCCGCAGGCAGTTGAGGCGCAAGTCCTGCTCTCATCAAACAACGCCACGGTTGTTGATTGGACAGCGCTCACGGGCCCAGCACCATCGGACGGCACATGGAGCGGATCAATCTCTGCGCCACAGGGTCCCGTCGGCTCAGGCGCTGTTGGTTCAAAAGTCATATCCGATTCGTATTACGTTAAGGTGCGCAGCGCGAACGGTCACGCGGTTGGAGTAACGGGCGAGACGACATTCTACGTTGGCCGCTGGGCGGTGTGCTACGGCCAGAGCAATATGGCAAAGTTTAGTACATTAGCTTCTTCTCCTGCCACTGCGGCAGTTGGCACCGGATATTACAATGGTAACTTTGTATCGGTTCCGGCTGCCAACGGAATCAGGAATTTCCTCAATTCCCTTGTTGCCGTGGACGGGATCCCAAGCGCAGCAATCAATTATGCGATTGTGGGTCAGTCAATCGCCAATCTGTCAAAGGGCGCGGCTAACACGTATTACAACAATTTGGCAGCAGCAATCGCCGCTATTGGACACGATGCAGAGACAATTTTATGGCATCAGGGTGAAGGGGATGTGACCACGGCGGAGGCGACCTATATCGCCGCGCTTAGCCAATTACATGCTGATATCTGCGCGGAAACCGGGCGCACAACAGCACAAATGCCTCTGCTAATGGCTGGTTTGCTGAGCACTACGGGCACCTCGTATACAGAAGCTGGATGGGATGCACAGCAGAGAACATTGATGGACTGCGCCGCCGAGTTTGGCGGACTGACAGACGTGCACTATTCGCATTCCAATCTTGACGCGGTTCGTTTTCAGGGAACGCTTACCGCATCTATTTCAGGGACTACACTTACTGCTACCGCAGTTGGCGGTCAATCGCTTGGGGTTGGATATGTCATCACGGGTTCCGGCGTGGCTGCAAACACCAGGATTACTGCTTTCGGGACAGGGAATGGGAGCACAGGAACGTACACAGTGAACAACTCGCAAACGGTTAGCAGCGAAGCGATGGCGTCGATTGATTCGCTGCACATGGACGCTGCTGCGCAGGGGCGGGCTGGCCAGCGCTATGCGCGGACAGTAACGACTCTGGCTACGGAAACTTCCGGTTATCCAAATTTCCACATTACAGGCAGCTCAGTCATTAATGACACCACGACGACAATCACCGTGGCGCACAGCATGGGGACAGATATTGCCCCCGCTTCTGGCATTACCGGATTCGAGGCGTCAGAGAATAATGGGGTGACTTGGGTTTCGTGCAGCGGGGTCAGAACCGACGCTACGACGATTACTTTGACGCACGCCAGCATTGGGGCGAACAGCGCGAGGAAGATTCGATACTTGTATGGGATGCAGGGTACGATTGATACCACCACCATAGTTGGAGAGAGCGGCGGGGATTTTGCTGTCCCACTGGACCCTTCGGCGGGAAACATTTCACCAACGCCATTATCTGTTGTGCCGGTTCCTACATTCCAGTCTGTGCAGCAGACCACCGGCAGCGGAACGGCATGGTCAAAGACAGGGATTTCTGTAGGCGCAGCCGCGGCAGGATTAAAAACCGTCATTATCGGAATTGAATACCCGGGGAATACGCAAACCGTCACTGTTTGCCAGATCGTTCCGAATTCAGGGTCGAGCAGCAATGCGACAAAAATTGTCGAACAAACAGGCAATCCTTCACTTGCGATATTCCAAGGAGAAGTAGCCGCAGCTTGCACGTCAATTGATGTGAATATTACCTATAGCAGCGCCATATTTACGACACAGAGAGTCGGAGTTTGGACGGTTCCTTCTGCCGATTTCAATTCGACTACGCCGGTAGATTCGGACAAGGCGCGTGCAACGACAGCAACATCAGTTAGCGTTTCGATTAGCACTTCGGCGGGCGGGTTCATAATAGCGATCGGTACTATTCCGACCACAGCAGTCGGCACGTACGCAAACTGCACTGAAGCGTTCGGCTCCCGATACGCGGTAAATACTGATCCGAGGATTTTAGGGATGGACGCCTCAAATACGGGTGATGCGACTAACACTAGCGTTGTACAGATAGATTCGACGCTATCCGGCACATGTGTCGTCGCCGCAGCTTCGTGGCGGTGATAATCGCTGAGGCCGCTACGATAGAGGCGATGTCCGTATAATCTCTTTGTCTTTCATATACAGCAGTTTTGATATCGCAATTCCTAGTTCCCACAGGAGGATGGCGGGGATGCTCACGATGATGAGCGTTACGACATCGGTCGTCGGCGTCACGATGGCGAGGGCGATAATGATAGTGAGGATAGCCGCGCGGCGGTGCCGCCCGAGCGCATGAGGATTAAGAACGCCCGCATAGGAGAGCGCACTCATGACGACAGGTATCTGGAGTACGATGAAGACAACTGCGAGCATCATGATACAGAACGAGAGGTAGCTCTCGGCGGTCAACATGTTCTCTGTGCCCGTCACGACGAACCCGCGTAGTACCGACAGTGTGACCGGCACGAAGTAATAATAGGCGACCGCAAGGGATCCCGCGCCAAGCGCGAGCGAGGCAACGGCGAACAGGCTTAAGGCGAAACGCTTCGCTGTTGAGAAGACAGGCGACACAAAACGGAGCAGGAGCCCGAGCCAGACAGGGAAGGAGGCCAAAAGCGCGGCATAGAGCGCAATCTTTATTTTAAAGAGAAACGGCCCTAGCGGAGAGAGAAAGAGTAGGGTCTCTCCGTTGAGCGGTTTGAGCAGGAGCGAGATGAGTGCCTCGTCAAAATACGAAAAAGATAGAATCGCGACTGTTAGGTAGAGCGCACCGCCGAGGAGGATGTAATTACGCAGCACCCCCACATGCCCCCAGAACGTGAGACGGGTCGCGTTCGTATCGTCTTCCATCGCGTTGCTATTTTTTCTTGGTGTCCTCACTCTTGCTCAATCCATCAGTAAAGCCGCTCTTAAGCTCGTTGAACGAGCGGCCGATACTGCGCGCGAGATCTGGGAGCTTATCCTTACCGAAAAAGAGCAGGAGAAGAAAGACAATGAGAAGCAGTTCTGCGGGGCCGAGGCCGAATAGGTCCATAATATGGTGCTCAATTAGTACAGGGTAAGTATACCATGATGCGGTTACGCGCAAGTGCCACAAGGCGTGATATCGTACCCATATGGACTTCCTCTATCAGAAAGCACTGAAGCCGATTCTATTCAAATTGAGCCCCGACTTCGTACACGACCTGTTTATGATGCTGGGTGAGATGGCAGGGCGCTGTGTTATCACCCGTAAGCTCTTTAGTTTCTTCTATAACTACCACGGCGCCGATATTAGCAAGACGGTCGACAGCATCACCTATCGCACACCTGTCCTGCTCTCGGCTGGGTTCGACGCTGATGGCCGCCTCACGCGCATATTGCCCTCGCTCGCCTTTGGCGGAGAAGAGATCGGTTCGGTGACCGCCGAGCCTTGCGAGGGCAACCCGCTCCCGCGCATGACGCGCCTAATCCGCAATAGGAGCCTTGTGGTCTACAAGGGGCTCCGCAATCGCGGTGTCGACGCATTGATTGCAAAACTAAGGCGCACACCGCGCGAGAGAGACTTTGTGCTCGGCGTCTCGATCGCGCGTACCAACATCGAACGCGCGTCGACGAGTCTCGAGGTGGGTATCCGCGACTACGTCGACTCATTTGCGAAACTAAATGCCGCAGGCATCGGCGACTACTACACGATCAATATCTCATGCCCCAACTCGTTCACAGGCGAGACCTTTACCAATCCCGACCTTTTATCCCAACTCTTGCCACGCCTGCGCGAGGTGCCCTGCGAGAAGCCGGTGTATATAAAGATGCCCATCAACGTCCCGTGGGAGCAATTTGAGCAATTGCTCGACATCGCCGATAAAAATAGGATTCAGGGTGTCATTATCGGCAATTTAAATAAAGACTACAGCCACCTGACCTACCCTGAGGATGCACCGAAAGAATTTCGCGGCGGGCTCTCGGGCACACCGACCTTCAAGCTCAGCAACGAGCTCATCAAGAAGACCAGAGAGAAATACAGCAAGCGATTCACGATTATCGGCACGGGGGGCATCTTCACCCCAGAGCAGGCGATGGAGAAGTTTGCCGCTGGTGCCGACCTCGTCCAGCTTGTTTCCGGTATGGTCTTCGAGGGCCCCGGGCTGATGCAGAAGATCTGTGCGCGATATGCGCAAGGGCGCAGCGCGTGATATCGTGTCTCTATGAATGATTCAAGACCAGTACTCGTCTCCGGTGTGAAGCCGACCGGCGACCTGCATATCGGCAACTACTTCGGCGCGATGCGCCAGTTCGTCGAACTCACCAAAGAAGGGAAGTATAAGCCCTTCATCTTCGTCGCCGACTACCACGCGCTGAACACGATGCAGGACGCCGAGGAGATGCGGCGCCGCACGCGTGAGATCGTGATGGCCTACCTCGCAGTCGGCCTCGACCCGAAGGAGGTGGTCTTCTTCAAGCAGTCAGACGTGCCCGCGCACACCGAGCTCGGGTGGATATTCGACACGATCACCACGATGCCGTACCTGATGCGCGCGCACGCCTTCAAAGACGCTGAGGCCAAGAACAAAGAGATCAATGTCGGGACCTTCAACTACCCGATGCTCATGGCTGCCGACATCCTGCTCTACGACGCCACTATCGTCCCAGTGGGCGCTGATCAGAAGCAGCACATCGAGATCGCGCGCGACACCGCCGAGAAGTTCAACCGTGTCTTCAAGACCGAGGTATTCAAGCTCCCCGAGCCGCATATCATGCCCGAGGTAGCGGTTGTCCCCGGCACCGACGGACAGAAGATGAGCAAGAGCTACGGCAACGTGATCCCGCTCTTCGGCACGCGTGAGGAACTCGCGAAGGCAGTGATGAGTATCGTGACCGACTCAAGCGGCGACCGCCCCGAGAACGTGTACCAGATACACCGACTCTTCAGGAGCGAGGTAAACCTCGACGCACTCTACGAGGAACACCGCGGCAACTACAAGGCGCTGAAGGAGATCCTCGTCGAGGACCTCGACCGCTATCTCGCACCCATGCGCACGAAGTATGAAGAGCTCACGCAAGACTCGAGCATCGTCGACGAAGTACTCGAGAACGGGAAGAGGGAAGCGCGCGCTGTAAGCGAAGAGAAGATGGAGCAGGTGCGTCGTGCGATCGGCGTCGCAGTATAATAATTTGACGAACGAAGAAAATAGCGTATATTTGCTCTAGCTTGATCTTATTGACATAACCTTCCAATCTTTCGAGGAGAGACGTGATGGAGCCTGTACTGAAGCTTTCAGCATTACGCAAGGCGATGAAGCTCACCCAGCACGCCTTGTCCGAGATGATGGGGTTGAAGAAGTCAGCCGTGTATCAGATGGAGCGGCGGGAGGTCTTGCAGACGAACACGCTGCGAGCCTACGTCGAGGCGCTGGGAGGGAAGTTGCAGGTCACTGCAGAGCTCGACGGGACGGTCTATCTCTTGAGACCTTTCTCGTCGGCTCCGGACCCTGAAGATATCTCTAACCTCGCGGTCACCACGATCCTCGACAATCCGACCTTCTTAGCAGGGATCAAGAAGCTGGTGACCGACGTGCAGAAGCAGCACAGCGCTTAACCACTGATTCCATTTCGAGAGCCGGCAGATACCGGGAGGGTCTGCAGTAGACACCCCGCGCGATTCCTCAATCGTCGCGGGGTGTGTTATTTTATGCGTTTCAGACTGCGTTTGACTTTTTATAAAACCCTGCTAATGTAGCTTTCAGCCCAGTCTCTGGGATCTCAAGCACACATTACCTACAAGGGGGTTTGAACGAACATTCTGATATTTGGCGCGGCAGGCCACGTTGGCTCAGCCGTTGGTGAACAACTGTTAAAGAATCTCTGCGCGACGGGTGATATCGTTACCACATTTACGAAAAAGCATTACGATGTGGTTGCGAAATACGGCAAGGCGCTCTTACCGCCGTCGAAATCTGTCGATGCCGCCATCTATTGTGTCGGGCATTGCCCTCCAGGTGGTTCCTTGGAGGCGGTCTCGCAGCCGCTGTCGCGGTACTCGCCAATCAAGCTCCAACAGGAAATCGGCTGGCACATTCTTGGACCCTTTAATGTGTTCCAGGAGTTTCTTCCGATAGTACGAGACGGCGGACACTTCGTGTTCATGTCGAGCGCGATAACCCGCATCCTGCAAATGCCGCCTATCACGCGGCCGCCGATTCATCCTTACCACCACATCGCGGTGATAGTGGCCGAGGACGCTCTTATCGAAGGTATGCGAATGGACCCTGAGGTCGCCAAACGCGGCATCAAGATCCACAAAATCATGCCGCCAGCGATCAGCGACTCACCGTTCCACAAGACCGAAAGTGATATCGGACCAAGACCTCCCATAACCGTAACGACCGGCGAGGTCGTAAAGGCAATCACGAAAAGCCTTTTGGCACTTAGTCACGAAGATGTGCTGATGCTACCGCAAAAATAAAACGCTCTTTACCGCAGACATAGGAGACCTGCAGACTGTATCAACGCCCTGCGACGATTTTTGTCGCGGGGTGTGTTATTTTATAGGGTATATGGAAAGAACACTTATCGGGCAGCTGGGCACGCGCGTGGGCGAGACGGTCTCGATTAGCGGTTGGGTAGACGTCCGCCGCGACCAGGGCAAAATGGTCTTTTTTGATTTCCGCGACCGCTCAGGCCTCGTACAAGGCGTTGTCCTCCCCGGGAGTCCGGCCATGGATGCCGCCAAAGAGATCCGCAACGAGTACGTCGTTCGCGTCGAGGGCATCGTCAACAAGCGCCCTCTGAAGAACGCCCAGGCCGACCGACAGAACGGCGACATCGAGCTTGAGGTAAAGGCCATCGAAACCTTGAACCCGTCAGACGCACTGCCGTTTGATATCTCAGGAGACACGAGCGGTATCGACGAGTCAGTGCGCGCTGAGTACCGTTACCTCGACCTGCGCTCGAAAAGGATGCAGAAGAACATGAAGATCCGGAGCGAATTTATCCGCCGCTGCCGCGAATATCTCTTCTCACACGATTTTACCGAGATCGAGACGCCGCTCCTCACCGAGTCGACTCCCGAGGGCTCGCGCGACTTTGTCGTACCGTCTCGTCTCAACCCGGGCAAGTTCTATGCGCTCCCACAGTCGCCCCAGCAGTACAAGCAGCTCCTCATGACCGCCGGCTTCGAACGTTACTTCCAGATCGCGCGCGCCGTGCGCGACGAAGACCTCCGCGCCGACCGCGGCTTCGAACACACCCAGGTCGACATCGAGATGTCATTTGTCACCATGGAGGACGTGATGGCAGCTGTCGAGGATATGGTCACCACCGTGGTCGAGGCGATGGGCCACACGATTAAGCAGAAGCCATTCCCACGCATTTCCTATAAGGACGCGATGGAAAAGTACGGTGCCGACAAGTTCGACATGCGCACCGACGAGGACAAGGCAAAGGGTATCCTCGCCTACGCCTGGGTGGTCAATTTCCCGTTCTTCGAGAAGACCGATGAGGGCGGATGGACCTTCACGCACAACCCGTTCTCAATGCCGATCCCTGAGCATATCGAGTGGCTTATGGAGGGTAAAAATATTCCCGACATCCTCACGACGCAGTACGACCTCGTCTGCAACGGCTTTGAGTCGGGCGGCGGTTCTATCCGCGCGCACAAGCCCGAGATTCTCGAGGCAGTGTATCGCGTGATGGGCTTCACGAACGAGGACCTTGAAGAGAAGGTCGGACACATGCTCCGCGCCTTCAAGTACGGCACACCGCCGCACGGCGGCATCGCACTCGGTGTCGAACGCAATATTATGAATCTCACCGGCGAGACGATGCTTAGAGAGGTGCAGGCATTCCCGATGACACGCGGCGGACAGACCGCGGTAATGAGTGCACCCAAGCCCTTAACCGAAAAGCAGCTCAAGGAGCTCGGCCTGAAAGTGGACAAGAAATAATCGATGAAGCTCACGCTTACCAGAGGGAGTATCGAGGACGCACCAAAGGGTTATGTGCGAATCAGCCTCACCGAGAAGTCGAA
>JBAYJI010000032.1:0-8214 GCA_041665205.1 Minisyncoccota bacterium
CCAGTACGGATTGAGGTCTGCAACCGACCTCATGAAGCCGGAATCGCTAGTAATCCCGGGTCAGCCAAACCGGGGTGAATACGTTCTCGAGTCTTGTACTCACCGCCCGTCAAGTCAAGGGAGTTGGGGGTGCCCGAAGGACTGCCTTGCGCAGTACTACGGCAAATTCAATGACAAGGACTAAGTCGTGAGTCAGAAAATGACTTCTGCGACCTGTCAAGAGCAATCTGACAGTAAAATCCAACTGAAATCGGTGAAGCCTTCCTCTTCAATGTTAAAATTGAGGGTATGATGGTAATACCGAGGGAAGCTGGGAGGATCACTTATTCAGCCAATATCCGCAAAATGAAGCGGATACCGCTCGATGAATATCAGAAAGCAGTAATTATCGGTTCGATCTTGGGTGATGCGTACCTAGAGGCTAATTGGTCAAAGACCAATTACCGTATGGGTATTCGTCACTCAGTAAACCAGAAAGAGTACGTGCAGTGGTTATACGAGATTCTTAAACCTCTCGTACTCACACCGCCGCAATACTACGAACGTACACGTTCGACTTGGTTTCGGACGATAAGCCATCCTGAATTGTCAGAATGGCATAAGATATTCTATCGAAATAAAAAGAAGATTGTTCCAGAGACAATCGCGCAGTATCTACCGCACCCCGTTACCATGGCCGTATGGTTTATGGACGACGGGAATCTCGTTCGTCATTTGGGCGAGCAGAGGTGTGGATATCATCTCAATACGCAATCGTTCACGATTGCAGAAAATGAGTTGTTACAAGGTACTCTCAAGAATGTCTGGGATATCGAATGCACATTGCAGAAAAATAACGGATACACACGGTTGTATATCCTCAAGAGGTCTGCAAAAAGGTTCCGGAGTATTGTAGAGCCCTACATTATTCCTGAGCTCGCATACAAACTTGGATGAATAAGTGATCCTCCTTAGCCCCGTAGAGACTGGATTCTGTTACGTCGCGTAGCAGATGAAGATAGTAGAAGCGCCGGCTGAAGTCGGAGAAACACTACTATAAAACGTTGGCTCCTTCGCAAGAAGGATGAAGATATAGTCCATGCCGAGTGGAAACACCGGGGAACACATGAACAAGGCACGGGTAGCGGAAGCTGTTCGTGGAACATATCCAAATTGGAACCGATGCTGCCCGAAAGGCGCATCATGTCGATCTCATCGCAAGATGAGGAGAGATAGTACTCGTCTCTAAACGGTACTCGAGCGCCAGGGAACGTAATCTGGTGGTTGCTTGAAGGCCACACGTGAGCCTTCAAGTGAGACAGAATAGGCGGAACAACAGAGCACATACATCTTTTCACTCACCACTCACATTTTACAAACACAAAAACACCCCAAAAGGGTGTTTTTGCTTGCTGCGTAGGGGGGTCGGGAACAGTCTGTTGCCGGTAGACAGGGGGTGGTATCATTAAATTACTTAATACATAACGACGTACGATTATGGAACTGGAGAGGATACAGAAGGCGGCGAACGACGAGAGAGCGTTGGGTGAACCAGTTACATCGGAATCGTCTGAATCGATGGAACAAGCTGCAGAGAATCCGATGAGCAAGGAAGCAGCACTCAGAAGGTTGCAGGAACGACTCGTGGTTGAACGGGATGCGTCCGAAGAACAATCAAGACAAGAGGCGATTGTGCGACTGCAAGAAAAGCTTAAAGCGCAGGCTCGTCCCGAAGCGAATGGGCCCCAGCCGGAACAACGATCAGAAATCAAAGAAAACGATTTCTCGAGACAGACAGAACAACAGGGAGAGCTGTTGCATGACCTTGAGATGAGCGTTGGGAAGCCATCCTGGGAATCGGGTGCTGTTACGAATCAAGACAAAACAAACGATTTACTTTCTCAGAAAAGTTTTAAAGAAGAAAAAATACGCGGAAGAGTGACGGTAGGTGCGCTTGGCGGGGGAGTACTGTCGGCCCTCGGTGGCTTTGGGGCAGCGACCCTCGGGTTGGCAGAAAGCAGCGCCGCCGTCACCGCTGGATTCTTAGGAATGGCCAGTTTCGCGGGGGCAGCCTTGGTTATTCCTCCTGCTCTTTATGCTTGGCATAAATATAAACAGTCGAGAAGAAATAAGGAATTCGAACAGATTTATAAGAAGCAACCCAGCGCGGCTAACACTCACAGAAGTGTATGGGGTTTAGCATGATTATTTGAAGGCCACACGTGAGCCTTCAAGTGAGACAGAATAGGCGGAACAACAGAGTACATACATCTTTTTACTTACATACAAAACAAAAACGCCCGAGAAGGGCGTTTTTGTTTGGGTGGAAGAATAATGTGATTTTTGGTAGTATCCTCGTAGGCACGCTTAGCTCAGTTGGTAGAGCACTCGACTGATACTCGAGCGGTCCTAGGTTCGAATCCTAGAGCGTGCACCGACAGCAAAAGACCTGCCCTGCGGCAGGTCTTTTGCTGTCGGTGCAGGCCGCAGCGATGTTTTGTCAGCAGACAAAACCGCGAGGCGGGGTCGCGCAAATTTGCGAGCGGCGGCGAGCAGATTATGCGTGACCACCAAATCCATATCGTTATACCCACTCTCCGTGGCGAGTGGCGCGATGCACCGTTATACTGGGGCTATATGCATCAGACGATGAGACATATTCTCGCAGGTGGTGGAGCAGTGCTCGCGCTCGCCGTGCTCGGCACCTTCCCCTTTCTCTTTGGCGGGGGCAGCCAGTATCAGCCGGTCACGACGAACGAGCCTCCCGCCGTTGCGCAAGCTGCAGTACCGTTCACCACGCTCGCACAAGGCGATCGTTCGAAGGTCGCACGGCGCACCAACTATCTCATCACCTCGCGAGACCAGCTCAGCGAGCTCTGGAAGATGCTCGACACGACCACCAAGCCCCCTTCAATCGATTTCACTACCGAGGCGGTTATCGCCGTCTTCGCCGGTGAGGAGCCGACAGCGGGTCACGCTATCGCGGTCTCAAAGATCGAAGACAGCCAGAAGCGCATCGTGCTTGTGAGCGTCTACGCCCCCGGTGAGGGTTGCATGACAGCCGAGACTATCACGACACCTTATCAAGTCTTGAAGGTGCCGAGGACGGATCTCTCGTATACCCACAGCGACGCCGTAGTACCGAGGAGCTGCCGATAAGGTGCACGCAACGTGCGGGTGGGTTACGATTGGCTGCATGGACGCTTCAAGCCATTTCCGCGGTAAACGGGTCACCGTTATGGGGCTCGGTCTTCTTGGTCGGGGGGTGGGCGACGCCCGCTATCTGGCTCAGTGCGGGGCAGGGCTTATCGTGACCGATATAAAGTCGCGCGAGGAGCTTGCTGAGTCGGTCGCGCAGCTTGAATCATTTCCCAACATCACCTTTGTGCTCGGCGAACACCGGCTCGAAGACTTCCGCGACCGCGACCTCATTCTCAAGGCTGCCGGCGTGCCACTCGACTCAATCTATATCGCTGAGGCGAAGAAGCACGAGATCCCCGTCCGGATGAGTGCCGACCTCTTCGCCGAGATCTCCGGCGTCTCGTGTATCGGCGTCACCGGTACGCGCGGCAAGTCGACAGTCGTGCACATGCTCCACTCGATTCTCAAGGAGGCAGGAGAGAAGGTGCTCCTCGGCGGGAACGTGCGCGGTGTCTCGACACTCGCACTTCTTGCTGAGGCGACACCTGAACATGTTGCGGTACTCGAGCTCGACTCATGGCAGCTCCAGGGCTTCGGCGAGGCGAGGCTCTCGCCGCACACCGCTGTCTTCACGACGCTCTACCCGGACCACATGAATTATTATAAGAACGAGCCGGAAGCGTATCTCGCTGATAAAGCGAATATTTTTTTATACCAAACCGAAGCGGATACACTCATCCTCGGCAAGCAGTGCGCGCCGACCATTATCGACCGCTATGGTGAAGTGATAGAGGCGAAGACGCTCGTCGTCGACACACTCACGCTCCCCGACACCTGGGTGCTCCGCATACCCGGTCAGCACAACCGCTACGATGCGGCGCTCGCGCTCGGTGCCGCTCGCGCGGTCGGAGTCGGAGACGACACGAGCCGCCGTGCACTCGAGTCGTTTGCCGGTGTGCCGGGACGGCTTGAGCTCTTGCGAGAGGTGGACGGGGTCAAGATTTATAACGACACGACTTCGACCACGCCCGAGGCGACCCTGGCCGCGCTTGCTGCGCTCGACCCTGCGCACACGGTGCTGATCGCAGGCGGCACGGACAAGGGTCTCGATATGAACGCACTCCTTGTGAAGCTCGGAGAAGTGAAGAGGGTCATCTTGCTTGCGGGCACCGGCACGAGTCGCGTGCTCGAGTGGCTCCCCGAGGCCTCGGTCTATGACACGCTCGCTGCGGCGGTCGCCGAAGCGCGCACGAGTGCCGAGCCGGGCGACACGATTCTTTTCTCGCCGGCGTTCACCTCCTTCGGTATGTTCAAAAACGAGTTCGACCGCGGCGACCAGTTCAGTGCTATCGTGAAGGCATTATGACCGGGATGAAAAAAGCGCATTTCATCGGGATAGGCGGTATCGGGATGAGTGCGCTCGCACAATACTTCCACGATCATGGCGTCACTATCACCGGCTCTGATCGGAGCGCGAGCCCCGTGACCGAACTCTTAGAGACGAAGGGGATTACGGTCGTCATCGGGCAAGCGGCAGAGAATGTGCCGGTTGATGCGGGGATGGTCGTCTACAGCGATGCAGTGGGAGAGGATAATCCGGAGCGCATGCGCGCAAAGGAGCACGGCATCCCCGAGCTCAGCTACTTCAAGATGCTCGGACAGGTCTCGCTCGGCAAGCGTACCGTCGCGGTCGCGGGTACGCACGGCAAGACGACGACGACCGGTATGCTCGCGAAAATACTCTCTGACGCAGGAGCATCGCCGACAGCGATAGTCGGGTCTCTGGTGAGAGATTTCGGTTCGAACTATCTGCACGGCGGCTCAGACCTGCTCGTGGTCGAGGCGTGCGAGTATCGCGACCACCTCTTGGAGCTCACACCCTCGGTGCTGGTGCTGACCAATGTCGAGTGGGACCACACCGACTGGTTCCCCTCGCTACAGTCTCTTCAAGAGACCTTCCGCAAGGCGATTAAGCATGTGCCGGCCGAGGGCGCTATTATCACCGACCCATCGAATCCAAATATTGCACCGCTTCTTCCCGGCGCGAAGGCGCGTGTGATTGACTACACCAAGGAGCCTGCCTACGCGCTTCGGTTGCCGGGCGAGTTTAATCAGATGAATGCCCGCGCCGCGGCGGCGGCGGCGCGGGCTGTATTCCCACAAATCAAAGACACTACCATATATGATAGTATTTCGAGTTTCCAAGGGACGTGGCGGCGATTTGAATACAAGGGGAAGACGGTAAAGGGAGCATCCGTGTACGACGACTACGCGCACCACCCGACGGCGGTGCGCGAGACGCTGAAGGCACTTCGTGCAAAGGTGCAGGGCAAGATCGTGGTCGCCTTTCATCCGCACCTCTACAGCCGCACGAAGGACCTTCTCGACGAGTTCGCAGTGGCGTTTATCGACGCGGACTACGTATATGTGGCGCCTATCTATGCAGCGCGCGAGGTAGACGACGGATCAATCTCAAGCGAGATACTTGCCGAGCGCATCAGGGCAACCGGTGTCGAGGCGAGGGCACTCGACTTTGACGCGATAGAACAAGCGCTTAAAGAGGTGGGGGAGGGCGACACAATCATGACGATGGGCGCGGGCGATATCTACAAGGTCGCCGATGCGCTTGTGAAAAAATAAAAGGGGCGACTTACGAAGAAGTCGCCCCCTCAAGGCATCCGGGCATCAGTTGTCTCGCCGCAAGGCGATGAAATTCTGCCCACCGACCGCCGCATCCGCATGGGCCAGAAATTCGGCAATCGGGCACACCGCGACGGTCCAGACCTTCCGAAGGCCCGCTTGAATTGCTTGATCCATAAACGGGCCACTCATTTCTGGGGCGTGCAGTTGAAAGCACATCTCGATGTTGAAGGGTGGTATGCCCATCTTCTTGAACACCTCGACGACCGCATCGACGACGTCCACGCGCTCGGCGTGTGCCACGAGCATTTCTTCATTGGCCGTCGAGATGATAACGGGATACCCGTCAGCAGTTGTGACCGCCACATCGCCCGGCTTGAGAAAGATCCCCCGCGCCGGAATGTGTTTCAAACCGCGTTCCCATGCTTCACGCACGGGCAGTACCTCTACCGTCATATTATGCAGGATTTGCATACCCCCTCCCTTTCAAAAACGATTGTTTATGGATGATTCTCCGGTAGTGATTGTATCGTATTGCTATAATATGTCAACTACGCTAGAGTAGGGGGTATGGGAACACTCTCAATCGTCGCGACACCAATCGGGAACTTAGAGGACATCACGCTCCGCGCGCTCCGCACCTTGCTTGAGTGCGACGTGATCTATGCCGAAGATACGCGCGTCGTCGCTAAGCTACTCTCGCGGCACAACATCCATAAGCCACTACAGCGGCTCGATGCGGTGACCGAGAGCAAGAAGGCAGAAGAGATTATTGCGCGGCTCGAGACAGGCGAGCGTGTCGCCTTCGTCTCAGACGCTGGCACACCGGGCATCTCTGACCCGGGTACGCGACTCGTGGCAGCCGTGCGCGAGCACATCGCAAGGTTTAACCTCGCTATCAAGATTGAGGCGATACCGGGCGCCTCGGCGCTCACGGCCGCACTCTCGATCGCCGGCATCGATACCGATGCGTTCACCTTTCTCGGCTTCTTGCCGCACAAGAAGGGGAGACAGACTGCGCTCAAAAGGGTGGCGGCGAGCGAGATCCCCGTTGTGCTCTATGAGTCACCGCACCGTGTCATTAAGCTTCTTGAAGAACTTAACGCACTCGACGTATCGCGGGTCACCGTCGCGCGCGAACTGACCAAGATTCACGAAGAGGTCATTGCCGGCTCACCCTCTGGACTCCTCGCGCACTTTGCCGCCCACCCCGACACCGTCCGTGGCGAATTTGTGGTTATTATCGAGCCTTGATAGACTATGCTCATGTCCCGCACCAGCACCCTCATCCTTCTCGGCGTTCTCGTTATCCTTGCTCCGTTCTCGGGGCTCCCGATAGCGATCCGCTCATTGCTCGCGGTTATCTTCGGCGCATGCGTGCTCGGTATCGGCCTCTCGATACGCGCGCAGGAGGCGCGAAATGCGCGTGCACAAGTCCCCGCAGAGGCTCCGCAACCTGAGCCTCTCTCTGCTCCGCAAGAGATCTCTCCGATTTGATACACAAGAGCGCAAACTAGGGACGCGTTTCGCGTCCCTAGTTTTGCTATACTAGAGAGCAATGGAAAATCCCGAGCGCGTGACCTACTTCGCCGCGACCGATTCGCGGGGGAAGTATATTCCGTTCGGCATCAAGGCGAAGGATCGTGATCGCCACATGTACGTGATCGGCAAGACCGGCATGGGCAAGTCGACCCTGCTCGAGAATATGGCGATCCAAGATATTAGAAACGGCGAAGGCTTCGCGTTCATCGACCCGCACGGCGGGACGGTCGAGCGGCTCCTCGACTACATCCCCGAAGAGCGAATCAAAGACGTGGTCTACTTCGCTCCCTTCGATATGGAGCACCCGGTCGCCTTCAATGTGATGGAGGATGTCGGCTACGACAAGCGCCATCTCGTGGTCTCAGGCCTCATGGCGACCTTCAAGAAGATCTGGGAGGACGCGTGGAGCGCGCGCATGGAGTACATCCTCACCAATACGCTCCTCGCCCTGCTCGAATATCCGGACGCCACCCTGCTCGGCGTGAACCGCATGTACACCGACAAAGCGTACCGGACAAAGGTCATCGACAACGTGAAGGATCCGGTCGTGAAGGACTTCTGGACCAAGGAGTTCGCCAACTACGGCGACCGCTATACCCAGGAGGCGACGCCGGCGATTCAGAACAAGATCGGACAGTTCACTGGTAATCCGCTTATCAGGAACATCATCGGCCAACCGAAGTCCTCCTTCGATATCCGCACGATGATGGACGAGAAGAAGATCCTCATCATCAACCTCTCCAAGGGGCTCGTCGGCGAGACGAATATGCGTCTTATCGGCTCGATGCTTACGACGCGCATCTTCCTTGCGGCGATGAGTCGTGCCGACCTCTCCGCTCCCGAGCTCGCGAAACTGCCCAACTTCTATTTCTACGTCGACGAATTCCAGAACTTCGCGAACGAGACCTTCGC
>JBAYJI010000033.1:0-8038 GCA_041665205.1 Minisyncoccota bacterium
AGTTTAAGAAGCCGACACGCGCAGTACTTGCGAAAATGGTCGCGGTTGTGGCGAAGAAGGAGGGCTACACACTCGCGAGCGATGCCGCTGACCTGATCGCGATGCTCGGCGACGGCTCGTATCGCGATGCGCTCTCGGTGCTGCAGAAGGTGATCGCGGGCGCTGAGGGTACCTCGCTTGCGCGCCAGGCAGTCGAGGCGGCCACCGGCGCACCGAAGCGCGAGATGGTGCACGCGCTCATAGCCGCACTCGCGGGGGGCGAGCGAGGAGGGGCACTCGAGGCGATCGAGAAGGCGGCAAAGGCCGGGGTAGATATGAAGCTCTTTCTCGAGCTCGTGCTCGAGACGCTCCGTGCGACGCTCCTCACCCGCTACGCGCCCGAGCTCCGCACCTCGCTTGCCGAAGAGCTCGGCGCAGACGAGTTCGCTACGATCGAGAAGCTCGCCGCGGAGAAGGGGATCACCCACGCGACGATGCTCGCCTTCCTCACTGCTGCCGACCGGATCCGCTATGCACCTCTCCCCGCGCTCCCCTTGGAGCTCGCCGTCCTCGAGCTCTTCGCTCCAGAATGAGAGCAGACACAGCGCGCTGGGCGGTGTTCGTGTTTGTCGCCCTCGCCGCGGGCAGCGGTCTCTACTACCGCTACCAAGACACGCGCCCGTGTCTGCACCCGATCGCCTACGCGATTGGGATCGTCGACGAACGCTTCGAGCTCGAGAACTCGACACTCCTTAGCAAGAGCTTCGCCGCTGCGTCGATCTGGAACACCGCAGCAGGGAAGACGGTGCTCGTCTACGACCCCAAGGCCGCGCTGAAGATAAACCTCGTCTACGATGCTCGCGAGGCGACCTCGAAGCTGAGCAAGCAGATCGCAGCGCGGCAGGCCGAGCAAGATGCTGTGCGCGCTACGATCGACGCCAAGCAGGCTGAGTATGAGCGGGCCCAAGCCGCCTACAACGCGGCGGTGCAGGCGGTAAACGCGCGGGGTGGCGCGACCCGCAGCGAGGCCGCAGCGCTTGCGAGCCAGCTCGACGCGCTAAACGTGCTTGCTGACGCGCTCAAGAGCGAGGTCGCGACCTACAATGCGAACATCGCAGCCCTGAACGCTGTGGTGAAGGAGTTTAATCAGGTGGCGGGGCGCACCTTCGAAGAGGGGCAGTACGTGCGGGACGCCTCGGGCGAGCGGATCAACATCTTCGAGTTCTCGAGCAACACGCAGCTCGAGCGCGTGCTCGCGCACGAGTTCGGCCACGCGCTCGGTCTCGACCACAACGACGACCCCAAGTCGATCATGTTCGCAAAGAATGAGAGCGGTAACCTCACTCCCACCGCCTCTGACCTCGCCGCCCTAAGGTCGGTCTGTGGGGCTTAGGTGTATTCGCTTAAAAACAGAAATGAGTTAGCATAAAGAAGCTCGTGCCCACAGCTGGGGGATCGTCTAATGGTAGGACGCCGCCCTTTGAAGGCGTGAATCGGGGTTCGATTCCCTGTCCCCCAGCTGTGAGCAGGAGATTCTAGGATCGACCCCTAGCTCCCCAGCAAAGTAGAAAGGTTTTTGATGTTAATATATTTCCTATCATGACACTCGAGACGAAAATCAGTACAGCCATATTAATTCTTACTTTCATTGCGATCACCTGGACAGCAATTGAGACAAGACGAATGGCAAATGAGGCAATTGAATCAAATCTAAGGCCGTTAATACTGCGAGCAGGCCAGTTGGTTGATTGGAAAATCTTGTCGATAGAAGATATGAAAAAGGCAGCTAATAGCGAGCCTACCCTGGAGTTCACTAACCTCAAAAATACAGCAACAGAGATTACAGGCTACGTCATAATCGGCCACAAGAAGTACCCCCTTCTGTTTAACGGAAATGTTCGTGGATCTGTAATTAAAGATGGAGATGCTACGAAAGTAGTTTATAACGCTAAGTGGAGTTGGCTTCCTCAGGGAGGCATGTTGGTCGCAACGTACGATGCAGAAAAGTATGAGACAACAAATGAAGAGAACCAAATTTATTTATCGTACAAAGACATTCAGGGTAACGCATACTTCTCGCGAGAAGATAGCAGCTACGCGCAAATCTCGGAGAAGACAAAGAAAGGTGAGCAAGGGTAGCCCTTGCTCAGAGTAGGTGTACTGAAGCTGTAAACTTCGATAAGCGTAATCGCGGTCCAAGTCCCCCCAGCGCGGCAACCCCCAACCCGTACATTTGCTACACTTAGGGCATGAGCGATGATTTCAAAATTGAATTGACGAGCGGTGATGAATTAACAGACGAGCAGAAAGATATACTCATGGCACTTTCTATCGCTGAGTATCCGCCGTATGAAAAATATTATCGAGTTAATAAATATTACTCCGTAATAAAACCTCAGATTATCGGTTTGATATTGCGAAATGATGAAATTGTTGGTGACGGGAAGTTGCTTTGGCAAAACGTAGAACTACCTGATCGGCATATTAAACTTTTTGGATTTGGGTTGACCATTCGAAAAGAATATCAGGGTAAGGGATTGGGGACGGAGTTAATAAAACAGTTCATGCACAAAGCCGAAGAGTTAGGAGCGGATATTCTATATGCAACCAGCGATAGTCCCGTCATAGATCATATCTTGAATAAGTTTGGATTCAGTAAACTAACGATGCCTGTCGAGTATACGCACGCTCTTTCAGGAGAAAGAGAGAGGGAAGAAAAAACGGCATACGTTTATCTCTATAACAAGGATATCTTGGCATCACTTGAAAAGTTGTCCGTATTCTACCTTGGACAAGGGCCGATTTAATGCATTCTCTGCTCGCTAAATTCGGACCTGTTTAGGAGCAAAGGAGTTCCTCATGTCGTACCAGACAGTCAGCCCGGTAGGTTTGCTATATTGAGTGGGCATGATTCAACATAAAAAGTGTACAGGTGTCCTTGTATTTAATGATGCTGGAGAGATTGCCTTGCAATTGCGCGCCGCTCATGACGACTCATTTCCTTCGCACTGGGATTTTTCTGCGGGAGGTGGCATTGATCTCGGAGAAGATGAAATGGTGTCGGCAATAAGGGAGTTAAAAGAAGAGCTTGGGATTGAAGCCGATGTTCAGTTTGTGACGAACAAAAACTACGCATATCAAGCGTGGGATCCAACCGTTACTCGTGATGCTGATTTGTGGATATACAAAGCACGTCATAATGGTCCCTTTAATCCGGATCCTAATGAAGTAGAAGAGGCACGCTTTTTCAAACTGAAAGAGATAGAAGATATGTTTGCTTCAAAGACCAAATTTCACCCAGAGTTCGCTTCTGCGTGGGAAGAGGGTGTTATCGCAAGAGCTGCTGCTCTTTAAAAAAGCTCCACGTCGTACCAGACGGTCAGCAAAGGTTTCGTAGTATAATTGCCACATGATCAAAGAATACATAGCGTATTTGAGAGATAACCCAGAGGGGCATTGGTTTAAAGCAAAGGTCTATGGCTGGGGCTGGACTCCTGCCACATGGCAGGGCTGGCTTATCCTCGCCGTGTTTGTGGCACTCATCGTCTTAAACTTCTTCAGACTCGACGCCAATTCGCATTCGGCGAGTGATACGGTGCGGCCGTTTATCATCCAGACAGCCCTGCTGGCGCTCCTTCTTATTGGTATCTGTTATGCAACAGGAGAGAGGCCTCGTTGGCAGTGGGGTCTCCCGGAGAATAAATAATCTCACCATGAACAAAGTCACCCATTTTGAATTCCCCTGGGACGATAAGGAGCGGGCAAAATCTTTTTATCAGAACGTCTTTGAGTGGAAGCCGTTTGAGTGGGAGCAGTTTGGGTATACGAGCTGGCAGACCGGAGCTGTGGATGCGAAGATGCAGCCGACTGAACCGGGCTTTATCAACGGCGGCTCGAGCAAGCGTGACCCGAGCATGCCGTACCCGATGTTCTATATCGACGTCGCAGACATCGACGCGGCGTTAGGCAAGATTGTCGAGAACGGCGGCGCAGTGGTGCGCGGCAAGACTCCCCTCGGAGAGGGCGGCTCGATGGGCTTCTTGGCCTGGTTTAAAGATTCTGAAGGGAACATCCTCGGCCTCTCACAGTACAAAAAGGCTGAATAGGCGCATTTAGGACACGCCGTGTCCTAAATGTTAGTCTGGATGCATATTAAACACCATGATTAAATTTGTTTTGCACGGAGGTTTCAATAAGGACGAGGGATACATCAAGGATGGATTCTTTCAGGAAGCACTCAAGGACACACCGGAGAAGGTAAAACTGTTTCTGGTCTTCTTTGCGGAGTTTGAAGACCGTTTGGAGCTCAGAATCAATCAGTGCAAAGAACAGTTCAATCATAATAAGGGTTCTAAAAGCCTGGAGTTTAGAATGGCATCCAAGGAGAATTTCTTGGAAGGCTGTTCTTGGGCTGATGTAATTTTCTTGAGCGGGGGCCGCACGGCAAGGCTCATGGAAAGTCTGGGACAATTTCAGAGCCTAGAGCAGGTTTTTGCAGGCAAGACAGTTGTCGGTGATTCTGCGGGGGTGAACGTCTTGGGGTGCTATTCCTACAGCAGGAAGACAGATGAGGTCACGAAGGGGCTTGGGATTTTGCCTTTCAAGATCGTCGTCCACTATATAGAAGCGATGGGCAACCCGTTGGCGGGAGTTGAGCCAGATCTGGAGACCCTATTTCTACACGAATACGAAACGGTAGTTAAACATTATGTCTAGGAAGGAGCTTGCCGGAGGACCGATGAGACTAGCTTGGTAATAGTTATACTGTGAACATGCAAACGCAGAACAAAAATATCCCTGGTGTAGGAGTGATTCTTATTCATGGGGGTAAATTTCTGTTGCAACTGCGAGACGACAATCCAGACATATTGAATCCAAACAAATGGGGTTTTGTCGGAGGAGGTATCGATCAGGGTGAAAAACCAGAAGAGGCTATTGAACGTGAGTGTATGGAAGAAATTGGAATTATTCCAAATAGCCTAATGTACATAGGTCATACAAGCGACAGCAAATTTCGCTTCTACGCATACTTGAGCGATCAAGAGGTAGAGAAACTCCATTTGGGAGAAGGGCAAGAAATAAGATTCTTTGCTCCACATGAAATGTCAGAGTTAAATACTACGCCCCGAGTCAAGGCATTTTTCAACGAATATCGTCAGGCAGTGGAGAAGTTTATTAACCGAGAAGAAGTCACCGCAGAGGATTTGGGTTTAGAGAAGTAATCGTCCTGCAGTGAGGATCTAAAATTCTCACTGCAAGGTATACTTACCACCATGCCTGAAGAAATACCTACTCCAAAACCAATAGAAGCATCGCGCACGGCAGAAGAGATAGAAAAGGAAGAGAATGAGCGCTACGAGGTGTGGATGACTGAACATCCTGTCATTGAGATTCCACAAGATGCTCCAGAAGCGGTCGCAGAGAAGGTCGCAGAATGTGAGGCGATGATGAATAGCTTCGAGCAGACGCACAACCTCGACGTGCTCCGCGCCATCACGCAATTTTCCTCAAAAGAAGAACGGGAACGCTCCCCTCGCCAGCCAGCTCTCGAAGCACTCACGCCCATATTCAAGCGATTGAAATATCTGAGCAGCCAAGGTGCCCTCCAGAGCGAAACACGCGAGTCGCTCAGAACGCGATACGAGACACTGAGTCAGGCGGTTGGCAATATCGTTGGAGATAGCAACGGAAAAATTTTCGACATAGTTATTCACGATAGACCGACCCCTTTCCCGTCATAAAGTCACGTCTGCTTGCATACAAGGTCCGACCTTGTAATTCTGGTATAGTTGTCGCATGAAGCTTTTGCTCACTTCGAGCGGACTCACGAATAAATCTATTGCTGCGGCCCTTCTAGAGCTCGTAGGGAAGCCGGCAGGAGAGACAAATGTCGCTTTCATTCCCACGGCCGCGGATGCCGAGGAGGATGATAAAAGTTGGTTTATTAATGATCTGGTCAATATAAAGAATCAGGGTTTCAAACAGATTGACTTGGTTGATATCGCGGCTCTCCCTAAGGAGTCATGGCTGCCTCGCTTTGAACACGCAGACATCCTCTTCTTTAGTGGCGGACACACACGGCACCTGATGCACTGGCTCCACAAGTCCGGGCTTGCGGGTATTCTTCCTGAGCTTCTCAAGACTCGGGTATACGCAGGTATCAGCGCAGGTAGCCTCGTGACAGGGCCGACGCTTGCCCTAAGTAGCTCGACTGATGTCCCGTTCGATTATGACGACGATGTGTCGTACGACGGGAAGGGCTTGCATCTCGTCGATTTCCATATCCGTCCGCATTTCAACTCTCCTGATTTCCCGAAGGCAAGCGCGGAGTATCTGAAAGAGAAAGCGAAAGAAGTCCCCGAAACCATTTACTGTCTGGATGATCAATCGGCACTGAAAATCGTTGATGGCAACGTCGAAATCGTGAGCGAGGGGGAGACACTCGTGCTTAACAGATAAAAACCTGGCCTGCTACCAAGGTCCGACCTTGTAATTCTGGTATAGTTGCCGCATGGATATCGAAGAATTTCAGAAGTTTATCGATGAGCAGGACGCGCTCTTTCGCACGACGAAACAGGCGAGTCATACTGAGAGAGAAAGGGTACTGGCCCGGACGGTCAAGATATCCGAGGAGTTCGGAGAACTCTGTGACGAGGTGCTCGCTTCGCTCGGCGATCAGCGCACCGGCAAGATGGACGGGCGGAGCGCTGAGAGTCTCGCCGACGAATTCGCTGACGTGGTCATCACCACCTTCTTGCTCGCGAAGAGTATGGAGGTCGACGTGATGGGGGCACTCAGTCGCAAAACAGAGAAGATACGAGCGAAGCACAACAAGCAGCTCGGGGAGGTATGAAAAGACTCAAGCTCGGGACAAATTTCACAATCTTCTTGCTGTTCTTCAGCTTGGCGGCGCTCGACGCTCTGCAGACGGCGAACTGGTTGCGGGTCGCCTTCTGGGTGCTCATTGGCGCAGCCTTCCTCTGGGCTGACACGAAGGGAGAATAGGCTGTGCCGTACTTCGTCTATCTGCTCGAGTGCGAAGACGGTTCGCTCTATACCGGCATCACGACCGACGTCGCACGGCGCTTCGCTGAGCACCAGAAGGGGATCGGGAGCAACTTCACCCGCGCGAAGGGCGCGAAGCGCATCGTCTACACCGAAGAGCTCCCGAGCCGAAGCGCAGCGTCGAAGCGCGAAGCAGAGATCAAGACGTGGCCCAGAGAGAAGAAGCTCGCCCTCGTTCGCTCATAAAACAGCGCGCCCCGTTGCGGGGCGCGCTGCTGCGGGATTTCCAGTTCCTCGTCAAGGAATGAGGAACTGGATGTCGCTACTGGTCGCGGTGTTGCCCGCGGCGTCGGAGGAGCTCACGACGAAGTGGTAGGTCGTCGTGGTCGCGAGGCCGGGGACCGTGATCGAGTGGCTCGTGGTCAGGCTCGAGTTCGCGACAAAGGGTGTCGTTGTCGCGAGGAGGTTGAGCGGCGTAGTGGTGCCGAAGAAGACCTTGCTCGTCGAGAGCTCGTTCGTCGTCCACGAGAGCGTCGCACTCCCGGTGGCGGTCGAGGTCGCAGCGATGTTGCTTACGACCGGCGGCGTCACGTCAGCGAGCGCCGAGGTGGTGAAGGTGAGAATATTTGACACTGCGGTGCCGATCGCGTTGCTCGCCAAGACGACGTAGAAGTAGGTCGTGTTGGCTGCAAGGCCGGCGAGCGAGAAGGCGTGGCTCGTGAGCTCAGACGGGTTCCCGAGCGCCTTGATGAAGCTAAACGGATTCTGCGTCCCGTAGAAGAGGGTGCCCACTGCCGGTACGTCGGTGGTGAAGGCGACCGTGGCGGTGCTTGTCCCGACGCTTGCGGCAACGCCGCTCAACGCAGGGGCAGTAATGACAGGAGGCGTCGTTGTCGCCACGCGGCAGCGATGTTCGTCGTCATCATGTTTTCGTATCCTGAGGAGCGACGAGGTCGCCTGCGAAGGCATCACGACGCAATCCTCGTCGTCATCATCGTCATCGTGGCGAGCATTCGATCTCCCTTCGCTCTTGTGGGTGGCGGTGGCGAGACCG
>JBAYJI010000034.1:0-7593 GCA_041665205.1 Minisyncoccota bacterium
CCACGCCTCCTTGGCCTGGTTCACGAGCGAAACAAAGCGGTTATACGCGAATACTGCCCAGAGCACGAGCACCGCAAGCACGATGAGAATAATGGTGGTGGTATTCATGCCACCAGTATATCACCGCCCCATTTCAGTGGAAGTGGGTGAGGAGATAGGCGCCTATCGGGGCGCACCACGCGAGCCAGTCGACCACACCCTTTCGCCAGAGCTGCCGGTAGGTACGGCGCTGCAGATAGAACTCTTGAAACGAGATAAAGAGGACCGCGGCGATAAGGAATGCGTAGAGCGCAATCGTACTCCCAAAGAAAGACTGCGAGAGGTACGCTGCACTCACGAGGAAGAGTATCGAGCCCGTGATGTGGAAGAGCTGCCGGTAGGCATTGAGCTTGTAGCCATAGTGCCCCGCCCCATACCTCTTCTGGTACTGCGCGAGCGTCGCGTTGTAGGAGCGGACACCACGTACCCACTGTCCTGCTACCTCTGTCTGAAACGGGTAGAGCCGATCCGGCAATACCACAAGAGAGTGATAGAGGCCGTCGTGTCTCTTTTTATGCATGCGCTTAGTGTAGCAAAGAAAAAGGCCGCCGAAGCGACCTTTGAAGGAACGCGATTACCCGGTCAGAGGAAATCTTTGTCCCGAAGACCTAACTATACATTTCGCCAATGTGCCGACGACGGCGATGTTGAGCATACCCGATGCTCGGCTTCGGCGCAGAACTCTATATGGTCTGCGAGCACCTTACTCCTTTTTTCGGGAGAGTCATAACCCTAGCAATGAGACTTACGCTGCCCATTGCTGAAACAAGCGGGAAGGCGTTCCTCGTGCACGGGCCACAGCGACGCCCTACCTCAAAGCCTTTTCCCCGGCAGTCCACCACGGAGTTTGTGTCCCCTGACCAGAAACGCAAACGAAGCAGCTTTCCACCTAATCGCCGTCCAACGTGGGACAGCAAGCCGATTGTACACCGACAGAAATCAATAGCAATTACTCTCCTAATGCACCGATTTCGCTATCGCCTTCACCACTCTCGGGTCGAGGAGGTCGGGGATAATCTTTGCTGCGGTCGGCTTCGCAACAAGTGCAGCGAGTGCGGAAGCGGCGCGGAGCTTCGTCGCCTCGGTAATCTTCTTCACCCCCTTGTCGAGCGCACCACGGAAGATGCCCGGGAAGACGAGCGCGTTGTTAATCTGATTTGGGAAGTCGGAGCGGCCAGTCGCAATAACCGCTGCGCCAGCCTTCTTGGCCTCACTCGGCAGTATCTCTGGTTCTGGGTTCGCCATCGCGAAGACAATACTCCGCTCTGCCATACTCGCGACGTGCTCGGCATGGAGCAGACCCTTGCCCGACACACCGACAAACACGTCGGCACCCCGCATCGCTTCAGCAAGGCCTCCGGCCTCCATGCGCGGATTCGTGAGCTCAGCGAGCTCGGCCTTGTGCGTATTCAGTCCTGCTCGCCCTTTGAAGATTGCTCCGGAGCGGTCGAGGAGGATAATGTCCTTCACCCCCGCGACGAGGAGGAGCTTCGCGACCGCGGTGCCTGCCGCACCGGCACCACTAATCACGACTCGGAGCTTCTTCAGATTCTTCTTCACTACCTTCGCGGCATTGATAAGTCCTGCGAGCACGACAATCGCGGTACCGTGTTGGTCGTCGTGCATTACCGGCACATCGAGCTCCTCGATAAGTCGCTTCTCGATATCGAAGCACTTCGGTGCTGCGATGTCCTCGAGATTGATCCCGCCGAAAGAAGGCGCGACCGCCTTCACGGTCTCTACAATAAAATCTATCTCCTCTTGCGTGCTTGCCTTGCGTAGCTTTAGCGGAGTAAGGTCCAAGACAAGCGGCCACGCGTCGATACCTCCCTTCTCCTTAAAGATGAGTGACTTCCCCTCCATCACGGGGAGCGCACCATAGGGACCGATGTTACCGAGACCGAGCACGGCAGAGCCGTCAGAGATTACTGCGACGCTGTTCTTCTTGACCGACATCAGTCGAGCGTCCTTCGGGTGCTTCGCGAGGTGCGTCGAGGCAGTGCCGACCCCCGGCGTGTACCAGAGCGAGAAATCGCTTTTACCCGTAAGCTTCACCCGACCCTTCGTCTCTATTCGTGCACCCTGTTTCTTATAAGCCGCGAGTATCTTTTTAGTATCCATAGAAACGCTAGTATACACCCTCCAATCGCTCCAAGTATCAGTGGATTTCGTCACTATCCAAAACACAGTGCGACCGCACTCTATTTTGGATACCTAGGATCCCCGCAGTCCGAAATGCTCCCGCAAGTATTTGTCGTGTTCAAGTTTCTCTACAATCATGTACAGAACATTAACGCCGATGCGGAAATTCGCTTTCGCGAGTGCGATGAGATCCTCACAGTCGTACGGATAAATCCAGGCGCTGTCTTGAAGCCGCACGAATCCGTATTCGCTCATAAATAATCGTAGACGATTACGGACTCCCCGGCGGCGTTCCGGGATATCGAAGAGCACCACGCGCCACCGGCCGTCCCAGCGTTTCGGTTTCTTCACGCTTCCTTCTCGTAGAAATTCGAGCTCGAGTACCTTTTCTCCGGCCTCAGTCACGCGCGCATATCGTTTGCCATTTCGCTCTTCAAACGTAATCAGTCCCTTAGCGGCAAGCCGCCCGAGCGCAGTCTTCGCTTGATGATTGAACCGAGCACCTTTCTTATACCCTGGCATAAAGCGGAGTAGCTGAGCCGCATTCGGTATTGTCGCTGCGATAAGTACCACACCACCGACAGCAGCCGCAGCGAGAAGCCCTTGCTGGAATGCGCGCAGCCTCCGTATTTTCTTCGCTTCCTTTTCAACAACACCCATAGTCATACATCTTCGCACAGGCACTATCCAAAACACAGTGCGACCGCATTGTATTGTGGATAGTATGGTTATTCAGATTTCTGGAAGTGTTGGCACGAAAACAAAAAACCCCGCGCATGTCTCCTATCCCGAAGGACGGAAAACGTGCGCGGGGCTCCAATTGAGGGAGTATTGCTGTCAAGATTTCACTCGCCCCTTTTCTACGACGCTCCACTGGCCGGACGCATTGAGACTCACTTTAGCTTGCGCGGTGGTCTCATCGATTACACCAAACACACGGCCATCCGTCTCAAAGAAGTTTTGTACGTCATTCGCGATAATCCCCCATCGTGCATATGCGAAGCCGGTAGTGGGGTTGTTCGTTTCAAACACGACCAGGATACACCAGTCATTCGCAGACGGACTTCCGTCTTTTTCGCAAGCGATGACTTCGAATCCCGTACTGCGATTGAGCAGCGCCCGAATCGCTTCTGAGGGAAAGGGGCGTATGAGACTGCATTCGTTGAGACTTATTTCCGAGAAAGGCCATTTGCCTTCCCATAACGTCATCATGATGTTTTCCTTTGTCGTTGGCTCCGAATTGGGGCGACTGATTACCCCGTACGGTATAGTGAATTATGAAAGATAACCCTTCTAATACTATATACTTCGATTATGGACTTGTCAAACCAGATTGAAACTATATTTACGCGGCTCAAGCCGGACCAGAAGCGGGCGCTGCATAAGCTGGGGGTCCGGACTATTCGCGACCTGCTCTACCACTTCCCCGCCCGCTACGAGTCGAGCGGCGACGTGGGCACTATTGCCGGCGTGCAGCCCGGCGCCGAGGTGACGCTCTACGGCACCGTGAGAAAGCCCGACATCAGAAAGACATGGAAGAGCCGCCGGCCTGTTGCTGAGGCGTGGCTTGAGGACGCCTCGGGAAAGATAAAGATGATGTGGTTCTCTCAGCCCTATATCGCAAAGACGCTCCATGACGGCATGGTGGTAAAGGTCTCCGGACGTGTCGCGGGCGAGGGCGCCAAGATATATCTTGCGAATCCCGCGATAGATAAGTCTCCAATAATGCCAGAAAACGTTCATAATTCTCTATTCAACCAGAATGTTAGGACATCGGATGTCCAAGTCAGCGGAGGACATCCGATGTCCGAAAATACAGAGCTGTATCCCATTTATCCCGAGAGTCAGGGCGTCTCGTCGCTCTGGCTCATGCATGCCGTGCGGAAGGTCTTTGAGACCGGCGTACATGAGCACCTCGAAGACCCGATCCCGAAAGAGATCCTCACTCGCTACAAGCTACCTTCACTCTCTTCTGCGCTCGTCTTTATCCACGCACCGCACAAGCAGTCAGATGCAGACGCAGCGCGCAAGCGATTCGCCTTTGAAGAGGTCTTCGCGCTCCAGGTCGTGATGCAAGAGCGCCGTCGCGCGCTCCTGTGCGAGGAGGCCTTACCGGTCACCGTCGACCGTACTGCATTAGCGAGCTTCGTCGCGTCCTTCCCCTTCCCGGCGACAAAGGCGCAGACGAGCGCGATCGATGCGATCGTGAGTGACTTCCAGAAGCCTCATCCGATGCTCCGATTGCTTGAGGGCGACGTGGGCAGCGGCAAGACTGCGGTCGCCGCCGCGACCGCCTACCTCGTCGCCACGTCTCTGCCCAAGGGTCGGGTCGCCGGCACACTCCAGGTCGCCTACCTCTGCCCCACCGAGATACTGGCGAAACAGCACTTCTCGACCTTCGTCTCCTACTTCCGCGACCACCCGATCCCGATCGGCCTTATTACCGGCAGCGAGTGCCGCGTGTTCCCCTCGCGGGTAGCGTACGAAGAGTCGGCTAAACTCACCAAGACGACATTCCGTAAGCGCGTCGCAGACGGACTCATTCCCATTGTTATCGGCACGCATGCGCTCATCGAGAAGTCGCTCTCGTTTAAGTATTTTGCCTACGCAATCATCGACGAGCAACACCGCTTCGGTACGACGCACCGCCAGAGGCTCGCAACAAAAGGAGCGGTCGCCCCACACTTGCTCTCGATGACCGCAACGCCCATCCCCCGCACACTCGCCCTCACGCTCTACGGCGACCTCGACCTCACCGTGCTCGACGAGATGCCTCTGGGGAGGAAGTCGGTCATCACCGAGGTACTCGACCCGAAGAGGCGCGAGAGCGCCTACGAGCGCGTGCGCGCAGAACTCGCACTCGGCCACCAGGCGTACGTTATCTGCCCGCGCATCGACGAACCCGACCCCGCCAAGGAGCTCGCGCTCCAGGCCAAGTCGGTCAAGGCCGAGGCAGCACGGCTACAGAAGGACGTATTCCCAAAGGCGACTATCGACATCTTGCACAGCAAGATGAGACCGGACGAGAAAGAGGATGTGATGAAACGATTCGAAAACGGCAAGATCAATATCCTCGTCGCGACCTCGGTCGTTGAGGTGGGAGTCAACGTCCCAAACGCAACCGTCATCCTCATCGAGGGCGCCGAGCGCTTCGGGCTCGCCCAGCTCCATCAGCTCCGTGGCCGCGTGATCCGCTCAACACACCAGTCCTACTGCTTCGCCCTGCCGGAGTCATTCGGGCAGACGACGAAGGACCGCATGAAGGCCTTCGTGAATGCAAAGAACGGCTTCGAGCTCGCCGAGTACGACCTCGCGCTTCGCGGCGCAGGCGAGCTCGCAGGCGGCCGGCAGTGGGGCGTCTCTGACATCGCGATGGAGGCGCTGAAGAATATCAAGCTGGTCGAGGCTGCTAGGCTGGAAGCAGCACGTCTCGTCGAGAGCGACCCCGACCTACGCGAGCACCCCGCCCTCGCTATGCGCGCCCGCACAGCCGATCGTGAGATGCATTTGGAGTGATTTTGTGCCCCGAGTATGAGGCACCTTTAGTACTTAGCCACTCCTCTATTGATTTTGAACAAAACTTTCTCGTATCATGTACGCCCGGAGGGACTCGAACCCCCAACAGACCGCGTATAAGGCGGTTGCTCTACCATTGAGCTACGGGCGTAGTTGCCTAATCATATACCCCTTTTCTTCTCTGAAGCAAACTCTGTGCGAATGTAGTCGAGCGCCATACGCACATATTCTGACACGTCGCGATTACCGTATATCAAATTACAGGTACCATGAGGAAACTTCTGCGGATAGGAAAGACCGCTCCGGTTTGAAGTCTTTACATACGGTTTCCTGAATGATGTCAGAGACAGATCGAGAGCTTTTGACCAAAAACGCAATTCTTTTTGTATATCCATATCTGAATAGAGGTGGACATACACTCTCAACCGATTTCTTGGTACGCCAAGCAATTCAAGCCACTGGATAAAGAAACGGATCATGGTCGGATCAGTATTGGAAAGTGAGGTGCTTGCAGGTGACGTCTTTGACCCTTCACCCCAATATAAGAAAAGACCGGCAATGAGAAGTTCTCGCTTACTGAGTTTTCCTATATCTTTTGCCGCGTGTTTCCGAACCTCTGCCCACCGACTTTCTCGCTTATGACGCATCGTATTACTGAAACGCTCTATGCGAACAGCATTCCAATCTCGCAGCTCCCGTAATCGCTTCTCTGAAAGAGGCATGTCATGTAACCAGAGACTCAAAGAACTCTTACTCACTTTGAGCTTCTCTTTTATCTGGCTATAGCTCGCACCTTCTTTGCGCATGCGAATCGCCTCTACTTTCTCTTCGTGAAGTGCCATAAGCGAACCCTTATATACAGAGTATACAACACACTTTCTATAGCTCGTAGTCTTAACCTGTGGACAAATATTGAATTTGTCGGCCAAAAATGGTACGGTGCAGTCTGCTGTTGCTGTACATTTTGTTGTTCAACGAACCGTAGTAATAGGAGAGGAACAGATGGCAAAAGAGCTTTATCTACAAGACCGTAACCACACGCGCGGGACTCTCGAACCAAAAGGAGATCGCGTGCATGTTCAATACGTGAGCGGGGCAAAGGTGTGGGAAACTCCTTCCGTCGCAGAACGTGCCATAGCGCACAGGCTTGCGACACGTATCCCAGAGAAATCGGCATCGCAAAATAAATAACGAGGAGAAAGGCCTCACGAAACCCCGAGCAAATGTGCCGGGGTTTTTGATTTTTAATTAAAGTTCGACTGGCGAGAGGATACTCCCCTCCTCTGCGCGCTTCTTCGGCGTGATGCCGTTCGCGATAAGAATCTTTTCGAATTCGGTGCGTTCGATTGTCTCCTTCTCGACCAGCTCCTTCGCGATTGCGTCGAGTGCGGTGCGGTGATTGCCGATCACGGTCACGGCGCGCGCCTTCGCCTCGTCGATGATTCGTGACACCTCAGCGTCGATCTGTGACGCGACGTGCTCAGAGTACGGCTCGTTCCCGAGCTGGCGCTCACCGAAGGCGATTGGCCCGAGCTTCTCGCTCATCCCGTAACGCACGACCATGTCGCGCGCGAGCGCCGTGATAACCATCAGGTCATTCGAGGGCCCGGTGGTGACATCGTCGAAGAGTAGCTCCTCTGCCACATACCCGCCAAGCGTTGCTGCGATATCGTCGAGGAATTGCTTCTTCGAATGCATCTTCCTGTCCTCAAAGGGGAGCTTGAGCGTATACCCGGCTGCACGGCCGCGGCTGATAATCGAGATCTTGTGCACCGGATCGGCGTGCTCGAGGATCGACGAAACGAGCGCGTGGCCGGCCTCGTGGTAGGCGGTCAGCTCCTTCTCCTTCTTCGAGAGCAGGTGCGACTTGCGTTCAGGGCCGAGCATCACCTTCTC
>JBAYJI010000035.1:0-7286 GCA_041665205.1 Minisyncoccota bacterium
GTCGGTAAACTGGGTATAGAAGCCGAGCACGGCGTGCCCGGGCGACGACACGTTTGAGACGTCGCCGAGGTCGGCGGCCAAGACGCCGGTAGGAGAGTATCCAGACACCGGTATCCCCGTCTGGAGAAAGAGTGCTGAGAGTATCCCTCGTGCGTCGTGGACGTTGTTGTAGGTGCCGAGTGCGATAAGGCCGCGCCCGACCTGTCGCGAGGGTGTCAGCTGTGCGATCTGCGGGACAAGCCCGGTGAGCGCCTCCCAGGTCGCCGGCGGTCGTGCGATCCCGTTGCTCGCGAGAATCGAATGGTTCGAGAAGAGTACGAGCGGATCGAGGAGAAATGGTACGCCGTAGTAGCCGCCTCCGCCTGGTATGGCAAAAATCCTCCCCTCCTCGATAAACGAGCTCTCGAAGGTGCGCGCAGGAAGTGTCGCGAGCGGTATCGTCGCGATAAACTTCGCGAGCGCGTGGAGCTGCTCCTGTGAGGCGAGGATCAGGTCTGGCGCACTGCCGGTCGCTATAGCAGAAGCGAGGTCAGAGGCGAGCGATTGTGGATCCTTCTGCACGTAGGAGACATTGCGAAGCAGGGTCTCGGTCTGCCCTGCCGCGATCAGCGTGGATTGCATACCCTCCTTCGGGAGCGTGCCCCAGATCACGACTGTACCGACCACGTTGCTTGAGGTATTGCCCGTGTGCGTCGCGAAGACAAAGAGGCCTATAAGTGCCCCGACGCCGAAGATACCGAAGAGGATAGTCTGGAAAAGGGAGATTTTCATATGCTCGGAGAGGTAAAGACTATCCCGTAGTGGTGCGGTCCTGCGCGAAACGACTTCACCTTGTGAAAGCCGCCCGTGATAAAGAATGCCTCGGCCTCATGTTCAGAAACGACCTTCTCGGGTGTCGGGCCCATCCCGCCGTAGCTCCCTGCCCAATCGACGACCATCAGCTTGCCCCCTGGCTTGAGGACTCGCTTCATCTCCTTCAAGAGCCCGAAGCGATTCTCGACCTGGAAGAAGGTGTTCGCGAGCATAATCGCATCGAGCGAAGCGTCACGCAGATGCGTGCCGCCTGGCTTCTCGATATCGCCCCACAAGGTCTCGATTGTGCTCTGGTGGTGGGAGTGCGTGTTGAGCTTCAAGTGCTTCAGGACGTCCTCTTGCACGTCGATCGCGTAGACCTTGCCGTCGCGCCCGACGACTGCAGCGGCGGCACGCGCGTAGTGACCGGAGCCCGCGCCGAAGTCGCCGACCTTCATCCCCTCATGCAAGCCCAACTGTAATACGTTCTCGTGTGGAGAACTGAAATGCGCGCTCATGCCTATAAAATACCATGCTCTGCCCGCAGCGGGCCGCGCAATCAACACCGATTAGAATAGCCAGGCCGCGTCCTTCGGCGCGGCCTGTGTTCACTGTTTCATTGAAGCGGACGTTTTCAGAGGACTTCACAGAATCTTCCGAAGTACGGCATCCACCTTCCTGAAAGCTCTCGTGGCGGCTTCTCGCTCAGACCGTCCGTATCCCAATACGTCCTTCGTCTGTCCGGCACATAACTTGTCAAGACGCCCTGTACCCGGAGCAATAAGCCGTACCAAGTAGTGCATACGGCAACTGGGATTGTGCTCGACCGCGTACGTGGCCAGCCGCAACCTTGCAATGGAATCCATGTGATAACCCCCCTTTTCAAAAATGACCAGACTGGCAAGATAGTACTCCTAAATCAGCACCGCGCAATTCCTTACCTCTCTTTCACAAAATCGGAAATATCCTTATCTTTATCGACCGTCAAAGATAGCAAGATGGCGAGTTATGCGTCGGGAAGATTGAAGTGCCGGCGGAGACCTTTGTCATGCTCAATTGTATCCGCAATCGCATACAGCACGTCCTTACCTATTTTCAGTTCCGTCTTGAGGAGCGCGACGAAGTCTTCGCAATCGTAGGGGTACACCCACACACTGTCCTGTAGGCGAACGAACCCTATTTCGCGCATCACCGCGCGCAGGCGGAACCGTACCGCCCGTCGTCGTTCCGGGATATCGAAAACGATCATGCGCCAACGCCCATCCCATTTCTTTTTTTGATTGCCCAGAACAACCTTCGCTTGTTCAAATTCAAATGCCTTACGCCCTTTCGGAGTTATTCGCAAGAATTTCTTTCCATCTCTCTCCACCCACACCGCATACTTCTTGGCGACAAGCCGGCCAGCCGCGGACTTCGCTCGATGATGAAAATTATATTTCTCTTTCGGCAGATACCGGAGAAGCTGGAGTGCATTCCCCGCAACTGCCGCAAACGCCACGAAGCCCGTAACTGCAATGGTAGCAAGCACCGCATATTGGATGTTCTGTTTCCTCCGTCTTTTCCGAGATGCCTCTTCAAGCTTTCCCATATCCCTTATCTTAACCCAAATCTTCTTATCTTTTCCGACCGGATGTGCATAAGAATATGAGAATGAAAAAGAAAAGCCGCGGGGGGGATTAGTTCAAGGTCATCGTGTTGCAGATGTCCCCCAATTCCCTCGCGGCAACCTACCATGGCGGCTGAAAACTTATCTAGAAAGTCTTCAGTAGGAGAAGGGTTCGGTCAGTCCCCAACTCTGGTGGTACGAAAATACCACAACCGCAATATTTCTACAACGCGACCATGCTGGCGATCGAGTCGCCCTCGCGCATCTTCATGATGCGCACGCCCTGGGTCGCACGAGAAAGTAATGAAATTTCTGCCACTGAGGTGCGGATCACCTGCCCTTTCTTCGACACCACGACGAGCTCTTCGTCTTCGAGGTCGCCCGAGACGATTCTAGCGCCGATAATCTCACCGGTCTTCGGCGTGACCTCTGCGGTCTTGATACCCGAGCCGCCGCGGCCTTGCACCTTGTACTCGGACATCTTGGTGCGCTTGCCGTAGCCCTTGCTCATAATCACGAGGAGCGACGCGTCCTTTGCCGTTGCCGGGATCACCTCTGCCGAGACGACACGGTCACCCTTCTTCACGCTCATGCCGCGCACGCCGCCTGCGGTGCGACCCATCTCACGCACGTCTTCAGTATCAAATCGGATCGACTGACCCTTGGCGGTGACGACCGAGACTGTGTCGGCGCTGCCGGAGAGGTTGGCCGAGACGAGCGTGTCAGCCTTCTTCAAGTTGATCGCAATGATGCCCGAGCGGCGCACGTCGGCGAAGCTCTTTGCCGCAACACGCTTCACGACGCCTTCGCGCGTGATAAAGACGATCGACGAAGCCTCAAGCGCTGCACCCTTCGGCACAGCGAGCACGCTCGTGACCGACTCCTCGCCCGCGAGCGGGAGGAAGTTCATGATGCTCTTGCCCTTGGTCGCGCGACGACCCTCCGGTATCTCGTACATCTTGATCTGGTACGCCTTGCCGAAGTTGGTAAAGAAGAGGAGGTCGCTGTGTGCCGAGGTCACGAGGAAGTGCGTCACGATGTCCTCCTCCTTAGTCGCAATGTCGACGACGCCTACCCCGCCGCGCTTCTGCTTCTTGTATTCAGCCGGGTTGGTCCGCTTCACGTAGCCGCCCTCGGTGAGGACCAACATCGACTCCTCGTCGGGCACGAGGTCTTCGACCGAGATGTTCTGCACGCCACCGCGGATAATCTTGGTGCGACGGTCGTCGCCGTACTTCTCGCCGAGTTCGATAAGCTCGCTCTTCACTACGGCCAGGATATTCTTCGCCGAGGAGAGTATCTTCTTCAATTTCGCGATAAGCGCCTGCACCTCGGAGAGCTCGTCTTCGAGCTTCTTGCGCTCGAGACCAGCGAGCTTGGAGAGGCGCATCTCGAGAATCGCAGCTGCCTGGAGCACGGAGAATCCAAACTTCTTCTGGAGTGCGGCACTCGCCGCCGGCACGTCGGCCGCCTTCTTGATAATCGCGATAACCTCGTCGATATGGTCGAGTGCCTTGCAGAGCCCGATAAGGATATGCTCGCGCGCCTCTGCCTGGCGCAGGTCGTACTCGGTGCGGCGCTTCACCACCTCTTGGCGATGACTGATAAAGTGCCCGAGCATGTCCTGTAGCGAGAGCATCTCCGGCACGCCGTCAACGAGCGCGAGCATGTTGTAGTGGAAGGTGCTCTCGAGCTCAGTGTGCTTGTAGAGCGCATTGAGGACCGCCTGCGGGTGCGCGGTGCCCTTGAGCTCGACGACGATACGAATGTCCGGTCGGCCATTGGCGTCTCCGGCCGACTCGTCGCGCAGGTCGCGGATACCTTCGAGCTTCTTGTCCTGCACGAGCTCGGCGATGCGCATGATGAGCTCGCTCTTGTTCACGCGGTACGGGATTGAGGTGATGATAATCTTTGTATCCTTCTTCCCGTCGTCGACAATCTCTGCCTCGCCGCGCACCACCACCGGCCCCTTGCCGGTGCTGTAGGCGTGATTGATGTCAGCGCGGTTGAAGGCGACTCCGCCCATCGGGAAGTCAGGGCCCTTCACGAACTCGAGAAGGTCGCCGGTCGTCGCCTCCGGATTCTCGATCAGGTGTACCGTCGCGGCGACGACCTCGCTGAGGTTGTGCGGCGGGATATTCGTCGCCATACCGACCGCGATACCGAGCGTCCCGTTGAGGAGCAGGTTCGGGAGCGCTGAGGGGAGCACGCGCGGCTCCTCGCGCGTCGCGTCGTAGTTCGGGATCCATGCGACCGTCTCCTTCTCGAGGTCGGCGAGAAGCGCGTCAGAGAGACGCGACATCTTGGCCTCGGTATACCGCATCGCCGCAGGGCTGTCGCCGTCGATTGAGCCGAAGTTGCCCTGGCCCAAGACGAGCGGGTAACGGTAAGAGAACATCTGCGCCATCTTGGCCATCGAGTCGTAGACGGCAATGTCGCCGTGCGGGTGATACTTGCCGAGCACTTCCCCGACCACGGTCGCCGACTTGCGGAACTTCACCGTCGGCGTGAGCCCCATGTCGCGCATCGCGTAGAGGATGCGGCGGTGCACCGGCTTCAGCCCGTCGCGCACGTCTGGCAGCGCGCGCGCAGTGATCACCGTCATCGCGTAGTCGATATATGACTGGCGCATCTCGGCGACGATTGGCTGGTCAATAACGTTTGCGGCGACCGGAGTCGCCACGTCTTTCTCTTTGTCCTCTTTCCCGCGAGCCATAAAAAATATTTAAAAATTTAAATATTCAAACATTAAAACGGCAGGATCACCTGCTCTGCCTGCTTCTGCTTCACCGCAGAAGTGGTATCGATAATCTCGATACGCGCCGGAGCGTTCTCGCTCGACACGCTCGTGAGCGCTGCGGCGGCACCGGCGAGGTTCGCATTATTGCCGTTTATCTCGATTGCCGTCGCCGGCACGGTGCTCTCAGCAAAGGAGCTCCCCCCGATCGCGAAGGCGCCGGTCGAGAGCGAACCGACGAGCCACACGAGAGCGACCAGCATAGTACCGCCCGTGGCCACGGCGAAGGCGATCCGCTTGCGGATATGGTGCGGCTTCCCTTTCACGTATTCGATATGTTCGAAAATGGTTTTCATAACGGTTAGGGCGTTACGACCAGTATACTCCCGTCGCGACCAATCAAATCCTTCTTCTTCAGGGTCAGCTTGTCGACCTTCTCGCTGCCGTTACCCGACTCCTTAAGGAAGGCTTCGAGCGCCTTCGGCGCTCCGATACCACTCCAGTGCATCGGGATGATAATCTTCGGCTCAAGCGAGACAGCGAGCTTGTGCGCGTCTGCAGGAGAGAGCACACCGTCACCACCCACCGGTACGAAGAGGACGTCGATCTCGCCGATGCCCTCGCGCGCGTCCTTCGAGAGCTCGGTCTCAGAGAGCGCACCGAGGTGGACAATCGTCATATCCTCGAGATCGACACTATATATAGTATTCACTGCCTCCTCTTGACCCTTCTTCAAGCCGTACTTGCTCTTAGAGAGGAACCCTTGGATCACGATACCCTGCCGCTCGTATTCGCCGGGACCCGTGACGGCGAAGGGTACCTTCTCACCATAGGTGACCTCCTCAACACCATTCATGTCGGGGTGGTTCCTCGACACGAGTGCGATGTCTGCGCCGAAACGTACCGGGGGCAGCGTCGCACCCTTCGCCACGGGGTCGAAGACGAGCGTGAGGTCGCCAAACGTCACTTTGAAGCACTGCCCGCCGTGGTGAGTTATGACCATATAATGGGTCTATTTTAGCATAAAACTTGTCCACAGTGAAGCCCCTAATCGGTTGTTAATGAAATTGTTTCTGCTATATTCACGAGCAGACGTTCTGTGAGAATTGACGTCTAAAAAGCCACCGTCCATCTTCGACAAGGAGAAGTCATGTACGCACGCGCAAGCCCAGCATTTGCAGGACCTGCAGCACCCGCCGCCGAGGCAGCGATGGCATGAAGACCCACCGCGCTTACCGCCAAGCCGGGGCAGTTAACCCCGATACTTGAGCCCATCCGACTGATTCGACTACCGACAGAGGAGGATGTTGATGACACGCAACGGAAATCATCGCATGACGCACTATCGAAAGATTGCGGTCTGCGCGGCGAGATCTGCTAGCTGAAAACTAGTTCGCCGAGCGAAAGCAGACCGGCACAAGACGAGGTTCCCTGTATCTCCCTTCGGGGCTGCGCAGCAACAAGCGCAGCCCCGTTTCATTTTTATACGCTCTGTGCTATAGTCCACGAGTTGCGTGCGGAGAAGTACAGGCCAGCTAACCCTTGCGCCGAAAGGTTCAAGTACTGCCTCGGAAAATCCGCACCGCTTTATATATATGTCTGAAGAGACGAAGGTAAAGGCTGTGCCTCTACCGACCATCCACCTCCCCGAAGGCCACCCGATGGCTGGGCTTGTCGAGTCTATCCCGACACCGCCCGCCGCCGGCGACCTTGTCGAGGGCACGATTATCGCGATGAATCGCGGTCGCGTGTATATCGACCTGCCGCCGTTTGGCACCGGCCTCATCTACGGTCGCGAATACCTCAACGCGGCTGATGTATTGCGCAAGGCAAACTCGGGCGACCTGATTAGCGCCAAGGTTGTCGACCCCGCCGGCCGCGAGGGCTATATCGAGCTCTCCTTGAAGGAGGCTCGCCAGGCAGCTATCTGGGGCGAGGCTGAGACGGCTATCCTCACCGAGGCGCCGTACTCGCTTGTCGTCGAAGAGGCGAACAAGGGCGGCCTTATCCTCTCATGGCAGGGTATCCAAGGGTTCCTCCCTGCTTCGCAGCTCTCAAAGGAGCACTATCCGCGCGTCCCTGAGGGTGACAAGGATAAGATTCTTGGTGAACTGATGAATCTCGTCGGACACCCGCTCTCGGTGCGCATCA
>JBAYJI010000036.1:0-7026 GCA_041665205.1 Minisyncoccota bacterium
ATGTCGACGAGCACGACTGATGTAGAATCTTTTTTCCCGCCGAAAAGGTTCTCAATAAAACTCATTCTCTTATTCTAGCACCGCCTTGATGCGGCGAACGCCAGCAGAAGAGGCCTCCTCTTTAAGAATCTTGAAGGTGCCCGTGAGCTCGCTCGTGTTCGCTACGTGCGGACCGCCGCAAAACTCTATTGAAAATGCGTTGTCGAGCGGGCCGACTGAGTACACCGACACGGTGTCGGGGTAGGTCGCGCCGAACTCGTGCTCGGCACCGAGCTTCTCAGCCTCTTCTTTCTTCATATCGGTGCGGATCACCGGGATCGCCTCGGCAATCTTCTCGTTCACGATCTTCTCCACCTCCGCTTTCTGCTCCGGAGTCATCTTGGCACCATAAGAGAAGTCGATGCGCAGGCGCTCGCTGGTGATATTGCTCCCCCGCTGGTGGACGTCAGGCCCGAGTACAGTCTGTAAGGCCTTCAAAAGTAAGTGGTGTGCAGTGTGGTAGCGCACCGTCTGCTCGGCGTGGTCGGCGAGCCCGCCCGCAAACTTCTGCGCGGCACCGGCACGTGAGAGTGCTTGATGCTCTTGCATTTGCTTCTGCACAGCGTTTTGATCAATCGAGAGTCCACGCTCCTTTGCAATCTCGGCAGTGAGCTCGATCGGGAACCCATAGGTCGTGAAGAGCATAAAGGCGTCTATATTGTTCCCCATCTTCTCGAGCTCGCGCTGACCCTGTGCAAGAGTCTTGCGGAATTGCGCCTCTTCCTTTGCCAACTCTTCTTTAATCTGCGAAGCACTTTCATATATGAAAGTGTACTGGTTACGATATGCCGCACCGAAGCCCTCGGCCACTTCTGTAAGCACTGCATCTTTTATCCCGAGCTTATCAGCCTCGCGTATCGCGCGGCGGATGAGCCGGCGGAGCACATAGCCTTGCTCGGTGTTTGATGGCTTAATACCGGACGCGAGGATGAACGAGGCCGCCCGTACGTGGTCCAAAATGACCCTGAACGACTTCTGTAGCAAGGCCTCGCCTTGATAATTTTTACCCGAACGAGATTCGAGGACTGAACGTGCTGAATCGAAGACGTCGATCAAAAAGACATCCGGATTATCGCGCGTCGCGGCGGTAAGGCGCTCAAGCCCACCGCCGAAGTCGACATTCTGCTTCGGGAGCTTGCCGAAAGAGCCGTCGGCATTCTTGATGTACTCCATAAAGACCGAGTTGCCGATCTCCATGAAGCGCCCGCAGTCGCAGTTGGGGTGGCACTCCTTGCCCCATTTCGGGTCGTGCGGAGTGCCAAAGTCGTAGAATATCTCAGAGTCAGGGCCTCCGGGCTCGCCCGGCGGCATGTTCGCCGGGACACCGGAGCGGCTCCACCAATTCTTCTTTGCCCCGTACGAGAAGATGCGCCCGCCCTGCATGCCCTTCTCGTAGCCGGCCTCTTCGCTCCCGATGCGAACGAGCTCGGCGGCGATTCCCTTCGCGGCAAAATTCTTCTTCCACACCTCGACCGCTTCGGTGTCGAGATCCATCCCCGTATCAACATCGCCGTCAAAGACGGTGACGTAGAGCTTCGTCGGGTCGAGACCGAGACCTTCTTCTGTAGACGTTAAGAATTCAAACACCCACGGGAGCTGCTCTTTTTTAAAATAATCTCCGAGGCTCCAATTCCCCAGCATCTCAAAGAAGGTTGTGTGGCGATTGTCGCCCACCTCTTCGATATCCTGTGCGCGGAAGGACATCTGCGAATCGACGAGACGATTCCCCTTCGGGTGCGGCTCGCCCAGGAGGTACGGCACCAAGGGCTGCATCCCGCTACTCGTGAAGAGCGTGGTCGGGTCGTTCTCGGGCACGATAGGTGCCGAGGGGATCACGGCGTGCCCCCGCTTGGCAAAGAAGTCTAAGTATCGCTTGCGTACCTCGCTGACGGTCATATTTGGAAAAGATAGCATGAGATAAAGGATTCATATACTATGGTTCTATGAAAAAAGATTGGGGATTTGATACGAGAGATATAGATACAAAGGTGCGACCTCAGGATGATTTTTATCATTATGCGAATGGCACGTGGCTCGCAAAGAATCCAATCCCGCCGCACGAGTCGCGCTGGGGCTCCTTCGTGATGCTCCGCTACGACACCGAGAAGAAGCTCCGCACGCTCGTCACCAAGGTACAGAAGAAGCAACACCTTACGGCGGGCAGTCCGGAGCAAATGGTACGTGACTTCTATCGCTCAGGGCTCGATATGCCAAAGCGGAATGCACTCGGTCTCACTCCGCTTTTACCGTGGCTCAACCGTATCGACAAGGTGAAGGATGTCCCCTCGCTTGTCGCGACCATGGCCCACCTTGAAAAGATCGGTGGTGGTGGCCCTTGGGGCCTTGGTGTCGATCAAGACAATAAAGACAGCACACGCTACATCGTCTACCTCCACCAGAGCGGGCTCGGTCTCCCCGACCGCGACTACTACCTAAAGGACGATGCCGAGTCGAAGCGCGTGCGTGCCGCCTACCAGATGCATATCGAGGCAATCTTTACCCTTATGGGCAAGAGTAGGGCAGAGGCGAAGAAGAGCCGCGAGACGGTGATGCGCCTCGAGACTGCCCTCGCGAAGATCTCGATGACAAAGGAGAATCTGCGCGATGTCGACAAGACCTACCACAAGATGTCCATCTCGGCGCTTGCGCGTCTCGCGCGTGGTATCGACTGGGACGCTTATTTCAAAATTGTCGGGACAGGAGCGCTGCGTGACCTCGTTGTAATGCAGCCGGAGTTTCTCACAGCAGTAAGCGCAATGCTCGCGCGAGAGCCTATCGCAGATTGGAAGACTTTTCTAACGTGGCACCTCGTCGGCGGTTCGGCGAGCTATCTCTCGGTCAAGTTTGAGAAGCAGAATTTCGCCTTCTACGGGACGGTGCTCTCAGGGGTGAAGGTGATGAAGCCCTTGTGGCGCCGCGCACTCAGCGCGACCAATGGCGCGCTCGGCGAGACGCTCGGCAAGCTCTACGTCGAGGAGTACTTCGGCCCTGAGGCGAAGCGGCGGATCGTACAGGTGGTGGCAGACCTCTTCGAGGCATACGAGAACCGGATTAAGAACCTCGACTGGATGGCACCCTCGACGAAGAAAAAGGCGATAACGAAGCTCCGCCAGATGACTCGTAAGCTCGGCTACCCCGACAAGTGGAAGAGTTATAAAGGGCTCGTGATTCGGCCCGACGACTACTTCGGCAACGCGATCCGCACGATAGAGCTCGAACATGCGCGCGTGATGCGTCGGCTCAAGAAGCCGGTCGACCGAAAAGAGTGGTTCATGACGCCGCAGACGGTCAACGCCTACTGCAGCTACGGCTTAAACGACGTCGTCTTCCCTGCGGCGATTCTCCAGCCGCCCTTCTTCTCGAAGGATGCTGACGACGCTCTCAATTATGGCGGGATCGGTGCGGTGATTGGGCACGAGATTACCCACGGCTTCGACGACCAGGGCGCGAAGTTCGACGGCAAGGGTAATAGAAAGACCTGGTGGACAAAAGAGGATAACGCCCGCTTCACGAAGAAGGCGCAGGTGCTCGTGAAGCAGTTTAATGCCTACACTGTCGCCGGTGGCCTGAAAGTGAACGGCCAGCTCACGCTGGGCGAGAACATCGCCGACCTCGGCGGTGCCTCGATCGCCTTTGACGCGTACCAACTCCGCCTTAAGAGGACCGGACGGAGAGATATCGGCGGATTCACTCCTGAGCAGCGATTCTTTCTCGGCTTTGGGCTCTTCGAGCGCGAGAATCGACGCCCCGAGGCAGAGAAGTCGCAGGTGCTCACCGACCCGCACTCTCCCGGTATCTACCGGATTAACGGCCCCGCCTCCAATCTCCCTGAGTTCTATGGAGCCTTCGGTGTGAAGAAGGGCGACAAACTCTATCGCGAGCCCAAGGCGCGGGCAAAAATCTGGTAAGCTTTACCCATGAACACCTCTGCTCCTATAATCGCCTTTGACTTCGACGGTGTACTCGCTCAGTACAACGGCTTTGTCGCGAAGGACGACGTGCAAGAGCCCAATAGCGAGGTGGTGATGGCAATTAACCTGCTCAAAGAGAAGGGATGCAAAATACTCCTCCACTCCACACGCGGCGACGAATTTCTTAAAACGTATTGCGAGCGATTCTCGATACCCGTTGATTACATCAACCGCCAACCGCACAAGGAGGGCGAGAATCCGGGCAAGCCGATAGCCTTTGTCTACGTCGACGACCGCGCGATCTGCTACAAGGGCCAAAGCGCCGAAGACCTCACGTCAGAGATCCTCAACTTCGAACCGTACTGGAAGAAAAAGTAGGTTGAGTCAGGTTTACCTTAGCGTCGCCTATAGGCTGCATTAAGGTAAAGTGATTCTGAAATAAAAAACACCGCGGGATTTTATCCCCGCGGGTTTGAGTGCGCCCTGGCTAGACGCGTTTCCAGATGTCATCATGTCCAAGCTGGTATATCGTGTAGTCGATCTCTTCTTCGGATTCAAATTGGATACGGCCATCAGCGAATACCAGTGGCGAGGAACATTTCTTGATTTCAACACTGGTTGCACCGCTCCCAACGCCAGTCCAGACAAGTACGTCGGCATCGAGCACGACGTATTCAATATGGCGGAGGTTTTCTTCGAGCCTCGCGCCAGTTAACGGAGCACGTTTCAGCGTTCCGTTCTTCCTGTGCTTGAACTCAATGATGGCCTCGCCCTTTTCGACCCGCTCGATGACTTCCTGCCACGAAATGACTTCGACGAGCGGCTTCGGCTGTTCATGCGCGAGCACGTAGAGCGTGCCTTTGCGCTCCTGCGAATCATAGAACCCGTGGACTTTTGCCCAGGCATGCGAGGATCCGCTGCCCCAAAGAAACCCCTCAAAATCCCAAGTATCTTTCATGGCTGAAGCCTCCCTTCCCTCGCCGACGTTTCTAAGCATAGTCAGAGCAACACTGAGCCAACTTTTCTCCCCATCGTCGCGAGTAATACCGAATTTCACAATTTCGGGTTTATCGGTATTTGCGTAGCAAAGCCCGACCGCAAGACCGAAATTGTTCGGACCAAGTTCATGGATATTATAGATCTTGTGGTACCGTTCTTTCGTAATTGCCTTCGGATATACTTGTTCACTGAGTGTGCTCACGTGGTTCTCCTTAGTACGATTGCTCTCGACTAGCCGCGAGAGGCATCGGCCTGACTCCCCTATAGCCTTACGACAAGGAGCGACCTACCCATACAGGCAGGAATTCTGAGCGCGTTATACCACACAACTACGGACATCGTAAGTCCGTATTTCAATGTTCGTTATCTCCAACGGTCGTAGTAGTTAGCGAACATGGTTAAAGCCAGTCGATGGGGGTTGAGTTGTGGGAGATGAGATAGTCGTTCGCCTTACTGAAGTGCTTGCAGCCGAAGAAACCTGAATAAGCAGAGAAGGGCGAGGGGTGCGGAGCCTCGAGTACGAGATGTTTAGACCGGTCGATGTGCGCACCTTTTGCCTTTGCATAATTGCCCCAGAGCATGAAGACGAGATGCTCGCGTTCTTCTGAAAGTGCTTTGATAACCGCATCGGTAAATTGCTCCCACCCTTTCTCTTGATGTGAGCCTGCTGTGTGTGCACGGACCGTGAGGGTCGAGTTTAGTAATAAAACACCCTGCTCTGCCCAGCGAGTTAAATCACCATCAGTGTGCACGAGCGGTTTACCGAGGTCGCTCTCGATCTCTTTGAAGATGTTTTGCAAAGATGGCGGGACGCGTGTCTCGGCGCCGACTGCAAAGCAGAGACCATTGGCCTGCCCGGGGCCGTGATACGGGTCTTGACCGAGTATCACCACCTTCACATCCTCAAACGGACACAGGTCAAACGCACGAAATATGTTCTTGGGCGCCGGATACACCTTCCCTTCTTGGTATTCTTTTTTTACAAAATCGGTGAGCTCTTTGAAGTATGCCTGCTCGAATTCTCCCGAGAGATGCCTCGCCCACGACGGCTCGATCTTTACCGTCATAGTGCCCCTTCTTGTTCGAGCAAGCGCTTCTTGGCGCGTTCACCGCCACGGTTGTAGTCGCCAATCGTGCCGTCAGCGCGGACGACGCGGTGACACGGCACGCTTGGGTCGAAGTTATTCTTCATCACCGTGCCGACGGCACGAGCGGCGCCCGGATAGCCGATCGCTCGTGCGACCTCTCCGTAGGAGCGCGTCTCTCCTCTGGGTATCTGTCGTACGGCGTCTCTGACTCGTTTTGCAAATGACGTACTTCGCATATTCATACACATTACGCCCCTTTCTTGTTTTTGGTATGAAGTTCAAGGAGTATCTTCCCCGCGTTCTCGCGGTAGGTACAGAAGTCGCACGGTCCGCCACCGAAGGCTGTGCCTATCGCCGGAATCTCGTCGCTCATGAGCATCTCCTTCAGGTCGTACACGGCGGGTTCGACCCAGGTATCGCTACCGGTGTACGGGATAAGTTCGATGTTGAATTCAAGTTTCCCATCGAAGGCTTCTGCATCAGACTTGCCGTTCACGTAGACGAAGTAGACCGTCGGCGATACGGCGAAGCCGTTCTTGCGAAAGAGCCACTGATAGATCTCGAGTTGGCGCTTGTAGGAGTCGTAGAGGTCGTCCTCGGTAGAGGGGCCTATCTTCTTACTGGTCGCCTTGTAGTCGACGATAATAAGCTCGCCCGCAGGGTTCACCCACACGTCGTCGATGCCGCCGCGGAGGATCAGGTTTGTCGGTTCGTGGAAATAAGCGATGCCCCGGCGAAGCGCGTCGCGCCACTCCTCCATCCGGTCGTCTGCAAGAGGAATCGCGTCGAGACCATACTCCTTCACGAGCGGGTGCTTCGTCCCATTCGCGCGGTGGATATCGAACTCACGCTTCAAGAGCTCGTCGACCGCGTTGTTGAGTGTGAATGACGGTCCCGACGGGCGCTTCACGCCGAGCCGCATATCGAGATATGCGCAGCGTTGGCATTCGCAGAAGAGGTCGATCTTGGAGCGGCTAACCCTGAAGGGC
>JBAYJI010000037.1:0-6903 GCA_041665205.1 Minisyncoccota bacterium
AGATAGCCCAGAGCGCTTTGCTCGCGAACTGGCTCCCGAGCGCGGGGCCGACTGAAGTGTACGCGAGCTCGGTCGTGGACGCGTTTGCCGACATCGCCGCGAGTACTGCCTCGTGCTCTGCGGGCGTCATGGTGCGCGAACGGATCGTGACGGCGTTCTCTCCCGAGGCACGGACTGACACGACGCCCAAGGGGACGGCAGCAATCTGCTCTTCAATCGTCGCGAGCGGCGTGACCTCCTGTGCGTAGCCGACCTGCATCAGGGAGCCACCGGTGAAGTCGATGCCGAGCGGGAGACCCCAGGCCACAATCGCGCCGATTGCCGCGGCAAGGAGAATCCCCGTGATCCAGAAGAAGAGTCCGCGATGCGAGATGATGTACATAAATTATGAATTACGACCGCCCGAACCCATGAGGAAGTGCCAGGGGCCTTCATTCTCTTCAGGGACGACCGCGAGCAAGAAGACGCGCGAGAGCGACACTGCTGAGATAAAGGAGGCGAGCACACCGAGCACGAAGACAAGCGCGAAGCCCTGCACAATCGAGGTACCGAGCCAGAAGAGGATGACACCCGAGATGATCATCGTAAGGTGGCCGTCGCGAATCGCCGGCCACGCGCGCGAGAAGCCGATATGCACCGCCTCCCTTGGAGACTTGCCAGAGCGGAGCTCCTCCTTGGTGCGCTCGAAGATAAGCACGTTCGCGTCGACTGCCATACCGACCGATATAATGAGACCGGCGATACCCGAGGCGGTGAGCGTCACCGGGATCACCTTGATCACGGCGAGCATGAAGGCGACGTACTCGACAAGGGCGAGTGCTGCGACAACGCCCGGGAGGCGGTACCACGCAATCATGAAGAGCGCGACAATAGCGAAGCCGATAAGGCCGGCCATGACCCCCGCACTGATCGCCGCGGCACCCAAGGTGGGGCCGACAGCCGAGCTGCTCTCAAGCGTAATCGGCACCGGGAGCGCACCGAAGTTTAAGTTGCGGACGAGGTCGCGCGCCTCAGTCGCGGTAAACTTGCCGGTGATAGTCGCCTTACCGCCCGGGATCGCCTCTTGGATAACGGGAGAAGAGATTGGCTGCCCGTCGAGGAAGATGGCGAGCTGCTTGCCGACATTCTCGCTCGTAATCTTTTCAAAAAGTTTTGCCCCATCGCTATTGAAATTGAGGATAACCTGCGGCGCAGAGAGGCCAGCCGTCGCGCCCGAGCCGAAGCCGAGCGTCGCATTCGAGAGGTAGCGACCGTTGAGACCCGTTGCGACGTAGGCGGTCTCGGTCGTCGTGCCGACCTGGGTGGGGGTCACGAGACGGAACTCGAGAGTCGGCGTCTCTCCGAGTGCCGCGATCGCCGCCTTGATGTCGGTCACGCCCGGCAAATCGACGATGAGGCGATCCTCTGTGGTGCCCGAGAGCGCGCTCGCCTGCTCGGTCTGCACGAGAGGCTCGGCAACGCCGAAGAGGTTTACCCGGCGCTCGATAACGCCCTGGAGCGCCCCGAGGGCATCTGAACGCTCTCCAGAGGGGGTCTGGCTCATATCGGCCTTGTAGACCAATTCTGTGCCTCCTGCTAGGTCGAGGCCGAGCTTGAAGCGGTAACTCGAGAGCGGGTTCGCCTCGGTCGCCCAGACGAAATAGATAAGCAAAAACCCTGCAACGAGGGCGATAGCGGCAGACACTCGGAAACGAGTCATGCGGGGATTATAGCTGAAATACAAAAAAAGCGAAGCCTTGCGCTATTTACTTATTCGTTGCCCTCTGATTTGAGGCGCCCAAGTCGTTAACGATTGAAACCGTGATTTTCCCCCAGTTAGGATCCTTCATACACAAATTGGCTACTCCAGCATTCTGTTGGTCTGGAACAATCTCAAAGTCTGTTCCTCCCTGCGAATTAACTTTGTTAATCACCGAAAAGAGTGTTAAGTCCACTCCATTTGCCACAGCAACGACCCTCTTTGAGTCAAGACTCAGGCCGACTTCTAATTCCATACCGTTCACACGTACGGTTCCAAAAGGTTTCATCTCGCCGGACAAAGGAGCTCGTTCTGACCTCGGTAGTTCGTGTGACATAGGAAGGATTATTAGCTGTGACTAGATTATAGCTCCATATCTCTCATTCTTTGCAAAACTACACGGGACACTACATAGGACAGTCCTATGTATCCATGTCTGGAAACGAGATGAAGTCGGAATGAAAATCCTCGAAATCCTTCTTCCCCGAAAAATACTCTGGAAATTCAGTCTTGGAGAGTAGGATGTTTTCTTCTCGACTTGTATCTACATATGAGAGGTAGCTTGAATATTTATATTCTGAAATAAATTTCTTTGCTTTTGTCATGTTTATACTTCTATTCTCTTTCCATGTCGGATCTATCAACTTAAATGGGTTGAGGTGAATGTACGCAAACAGATACTTTAAGTGTATATCTCCCGACACATGCTGTGATTTATATCTACCTTGAAACAGGGGGCCGATGCGATTATGGCATTTGTTAAAATAGGATGAATAACCTGTGCAGAGCTTTCGCATAAACATAGCTGTTCCTCCTTCCGTAATTTCTCTCACGAGAATATGGAAGTGGTTCGGCATAAGCACCCATGCGGCAATGGCCACAAGAGGACTTCCGCGTTCAATGTCTTCCAACGGTTTATCTGCAATTTCACGGTAAATAAAACTATTGGTTCCATTTGCTAGATACAATAACCGTTTAAATCGGTTACGATCTCCTTGTGTAAGAAAGATATTCCGTTTTTCAACGCCACGATTGTACAAATGGTAGTACTCGCCTTCAGAAATAATGTGCCCGCGTTCCATAGGAACAATCGTAGCACACAAATACATAGGACCGTCCTATGTATTTGTGTGCAGGTGGTTAAGCTTTACTCTCCGTGAGGGTAACGGCGTTCTCGAAGAGACAGGCGACCGCAAGCGGGCCCACGCCGCCCGGGACAGGGGTGAAGAGCGAGCACTTCGCCGCACAGGCCGGGTCGGCGTCGCCGACCACCTCCCCGTTCGACTCAGACGTGCCGGCATCTATCAAGGCGAGGCCTTGCTTGAGCATGTCGGGTGTGATGAGTCGCGGTACGCCGGCACCCGAGACGATAATGTCTGCGCCACGCAGGATATCTGCGAAATCCTGCGTTGAACGACCCACGACGGTCACCTGTGCACCCTCTTGGGCGAGCCACATCGCTACAGGCGCTCCGACCAGAAAACCTCTGCCGATAACGACTGCCTTCTTGCCCTTAGGTTCGAGAGCGTGCACGCGAAAGATCTCGGCGACAGCTCCGACGACTGGCGGCACGAAGGCACCCGCGTCGCCGCGGGCGAATTTCTGCCGTGCGCTATCAGACAAGACATCCGCATCCTTCTCAGCAGGGATCGAATCGCATACTGATTGCGTGTCGACGCCTGGCGGGAGCGGGAGCTGGACGATAATCGCGTCTGCCTCAGACGCCCTAATCGCCGCCTGCAAATCTTCAGTCGAGACCGATTCGGGGAATGCCTGCACCTCGAGTATGCACCCCGCGTCTGCGGCGCGCTTTGACTTGATCGAGAGGTACGACTTTGTGGCCGGAGTCTCGTTCGCCACTATCGCGAGTACCCGAGGGGTCTTGCCGAGTGCCGCTGCGCGCACCTTCGCGCGTGCGAGTACCTCTGCCGCCATTATTCGTCCATCAATAATCATAGATTCAAAAGTTCTGAAATCCCCTCGGTCAGTCGTATCAACGGAGTAAGGTGAAGAGCGACGAGATGGCTCCCGATAAATCCTGCTCCGCCGGTAACGAGAATACGCATAGATTACGTGCCCGAGAAGGAGAGCAGCGCGCGGAGCGTCTTGAGCGCGATCGCAACGTCGAGCCCAAACGATCGGTGCTTCAGATAATACAGATCGAACGAGAGTTTCCTCCGCGTACGCGCGACGTCTGCTCCCCCGCGCGGTGCGTCATAGTCGCGTATCTGCGCCCATCCCGAGAGGCCCGGGGTGATAAGATGCCGCATCCAGTACTGTGGGATCTCGCGTTCATACACCTCAGCTATCTTGGGGAGCTCGGGTCGCGGGCCGATAAAAGAGAGGTCGCCCGCAAGCACGTTCCACAGCTGCGGCAGCTCGTCGATGCGTGTCTTTCTGAGTATATGCCCGAGCGTAGTCACGCGATTTTTCTTCTGCAGTTCAGGATCGCCATGGTCGTTGAGAAGCATCGAGCGCAGCTTCACGAGGTAGAAGTGGCGACCGTTCTTGCCGATGCGTTCGTGACTAAAAAATGGCATCCCGCCCTCAAGAAGGAGGGCGAGCGCAGCAATACCTATGATAGGGACCGCAATGACGGCGCCAACAAGCGCCAGCACGATATCGAATATGCGTTTTGCGCCATCATAAAGTGAACGATGTTTGGGCAGAGATTCAAGAAGTTGCGTCGCATCAAGGTGCTCGAGCGGCACGCGGTCAAATATCTCTTCGTAGAGAGAGGCGACATCCCTATAGACTCGGTCACCGACTCTGTCAGTAGGCAACGCTCCCTTTTCTATTCGATCTGTAAACCGAATCATGTATTTGTTGTTGTTATTCACTTCGTCATACAGCTCAAGTGCGGCTGGCCCAGACCCGACCAAGATAATCGGCACTCGCTTCCCTTCGGCAACTTCTTTATTCATACGAATAAAACGCCAACCACTCTCAGCCGCGACCGAGACAAGAAGGTAGAGCATGAGGATAGTCTTGGGAGCAATCGTGAGTGGCAGGACGAAAAAGAGGATAGCCGCAAGAGCGACCGTTGCCGCCTGTGCGCCAAAAATACGCGCGCCCATCACTCGCCGAATCGGCCGTGTCTGTTTCTCGTACAGACCGGCGATATAGAACACTACCAACGAGAGAAGGAACACCGGCAGAAACGGGATAAAATTGGACTCGAAGTAACTTGGGGTGGGCACGGCGAGGTTACGGAGAAGAAGCGCGACCCAGAGGGACGCGACCAATATGAGGAAATCACCTATAAGAAGAATCGCCGTTTCTCGGCGGTCGAAAGCCATATGTGTTATAACCTGATATTATAACGTAAAGTTGTATTGTACAGCCCCATGAAAAAGAAAATCTTGTTTGTTATTACCAAATCGAACTGGGGTGGCGCCCAGCGCTACGTCTACGACCTCGCGACAAATCTTCCTAAAGAACAATTCGAGATTGTCGTAGCATTCGGCGGTACTGGCGGAGCAGACGCCTCAAGCGGCCTCCTTGCAGAACGTCTCACAGCAAGCAGCGTGCGGACCATTTTCCTTACTTCATTTACCCGAGACATTTATCTTTTCCGGGAATTCAAGGCTTTTTTTGAATTACTTAACGTAATCAAAAAAGAAAAGCCGGATGTGCTCCATTTGAATAGCTCGAAAGCCGGGGGCATCGGCACACTTGCCGGACGCATCGCGGGAATACGCAAGATTATTTTTACCGCGCACGGATTCGCACACAACGAAATGCGGCCGCTCTACCAGCGCGCTCTCATTTGGATTGCCTCGTGGCTCACCATTCTTTTTGCACATAGAGTCGTTGTCTTATCAAACTACGAGCTCAAGCGCGCTCCCGTGATTTTCACTCGTCGGAAGTTTATCGTCATACATAACGGTATTGATCCTCATATGTCGTTTGGTTCTGGAGAAAAAATCCGCAACTCCTTCCCTCTTGGCACATGTATTACCGGCACGGTCGGAGAACTCACAAAGAATAAAAATCAAATCTCACTCATCGAGCAATCAAGAAACAACCCTGATATGTTTATTGCAATCGTCGGCGAAGGAGAAGAGCGTGCTCGTCTAGAATCAAAAATTAAAGAATACGGCCTCGGAAGTCGCGTAAAACTCTTCGGTTTTATCCCAGCGAATGAGGTGCTGCGAGGTTTCGATATGTTCGCACTCCCTTCTCTCAAAGAGGGTCTTCCCTATGTGCTTCTTGAGGCGAAGGCAGCTGGTCTCCCCATTGTTGCTAATCGAGTGGGGGGCGTGGGCGAAATACTGGATGCAAAAGATATGAGTGACTTCTCGCTTGCACGGATGGTGCAGAGAACGAAAGATCTATACCTTGCTAGATAAACGCTCCGTGCGACGAACTAGAAGTTTTGCAATGAATGCGATGAGAAATAACGCAATTACCACATACACATAGAGTGCTGGATCTTGGAGACCACTGGGCAATAGTGCCAACATTTTCAGTGTAGATATCGCCGCAACACAAGCTGCTTCTATACCACCTGCACAAAGGGCTATGGTTCCAAAAACGGCCATAAGAAAGGAACTGCCAATGACGACCAATACTAATCCCGCAAAAAATGAATATCGAGCTAATGTAGCCATGTTGTCGAATTACGTGTCTATATGACGGATAGTAGCACGACATTATCCCCCTAGATACTCGTTTGCAGAGAGGTCGCGTGTTGCGCCGCGGCCGTGACGCGCAAGCGAGGTGACAATGCCGAGCGCAGCAAATTCAAGCACGAGGTGCGAGCCGCCCGAGCTCATGAAGGGTATCGTCGTACCCGTCACCGGCAAGAGCCCGAGACTGATGCTCGTATGTATCGCCACGTGTGCAGCAAAGAGTATCAGCACGCCGAGCGTGAAGAATGCGTCGAAGTTGGTCGCGGCTGCCTGTGCGATCTGCGCGAGCCGCACAAAGAGGAGTGCATAGACCCCGAGTAGGAGTAGCACACCGACGAACCCCCACTCTTCTGCAAATGCGGCGAAGATGAAGTCGGTCTGATACTCAGGGAGAAAGCGCAGCTTCGACTGGGTCCCGTATCCGACCCCCTTGCCAAAGAGCTCTCCCGAGCCGACTGCAATCTTCGCCTGATAGGCGTTGTACCCGGTGCCGCGAATATCGGCGAGCGGATGAATGAAGGTGAGGATACG
>JBAYJI010000038.1:0-6477 GCA_041665205.1 Minisyncoccota bacterium
CGAGACGCGCTGCTGCTCGCCGCCCGAGAGCTGGCTCGGGAGGTTGTTGAGGCGAGCCCCGAGCCCGACGCGCCCGAGCGCCCTGGCCGCCTTCTCGTTTGCCGCTGCCTTACTTAGCCCCTGCATAATGAGCGGCAGGGCGACATTCTCGAGCGCCGTCAGCTCGGGCAGGAGCGCGTAGTCTTGAAAGACGTAGCCGAACTCGGCGAGCCGGAAGAGCATCTTCTCCTCTTCGCTCATCATATGCACCTCTTTGCCGTTGATGTGGATGTGTCCGGAGGTGGGCTCATCAAGGAGCGATATCTGATAGAGGAGCGTACTCTTCCCCGCTCCCGAGCGGCCCATAATCGCGATAAACTCGCCGTTCTCTACCGAGAGGTCGATCCCCTTCAGCACCCGTGTCTCGACGAGTCCGTCTTTAAAACTTTTCACGAGTTGTTTGACTTCAATCATATTAATTTCGGCCGAGGATAGAGTCGAGTGTGTTCTTGCGCACAATCATGCGCGAGGGCAGGTACCCGGCGATAATCGTCGTGAGCACAATAAGCCCGATACGCATGAACGTGCCGCCAACGGGCGCCACGATGATCGCATTGCTGATAGGCAACACAATCGGATGCGCCGACACGTACGGCACCAAGAAGCCATAGAGAAATCCAAGTCCGAGCGTCGAGCCAATCGCCGCATAGAAGAGCGACTGGAAGATGTAGGAAATCTCAATAGCCGATCCCGAGATGCCGATACCCTTCAAGATGCCAATAAACTTGCGGCGCGTGATGGCGTTGATGAAGATAACGATGAAGATCGTGATAGCCGCGACCACGAGACCTATCGACCCGATCGCATTCCCTATCATCGCAAAGGTGTTCTGCACTTCAGCGACTCCGTTCGGTATGCTCTCGTCAAAGGTGCGCACCTTCGCTCTCTCGCCGACACCGCTCCGCTTGAGTAGGTCCCGGAACGCAGCTGCGTCTGCTCCGGGCTTAAGCAGGACGGCGATCTCGTTTACCGAATAGTCAGTCCGCTCCATCATCTGCCGCAACTCCGCCGCCGGCATAAAGACGCGCGCGGCAAGCGGCGAGTTCGCCGGGACGTCCAGAATCCCTTTCACGACGACCTCCCGCGTAAACCCGTTTATCGTCAGACGGATCTTGGTCCCGGGATATACGTTCTTAAGCGGCGTTAATCCTGGCTGTTCTCCAAACGAGTACCTGTCGACAAACTGCGGTCCAAGCAAGACCGTGTCGTAGTCGGAAGGCGCCAAGTAACTCCCCTCCCCGACGTAGCTCGAGAGGTTCGAGAACTCGTTCTCGGCGACCGGATCGATCCCGACGATTGATGCGCCAGACTTGTTCGCCTTCTCGTTTGGGTCTATGCGCGAGAAGTAATTCGCTTCTACGCTCCCTGCAGCGATGTACCGTGCGCTCGTGGCCTCGGGCTGCGGGAGCGTCTGCAAGAAGGAAATGATCTGCGGGCTGTTCTCAATGTAATCCTTCGTATCAAGCGCCGTGATCACGACGTCACCGGTCTCCTGGATACGGTACTGGTTGGAGATGCCGGCGACGATGCCGACCAGAAGCCCGGTCACCACGACCAGGTTCAAGAAGGTCAAGAGCATCACGAAGACGATGAGGCTCGTGGTCCAACGGCTCGCGCGGCGGAGCTGACGGAGAGCCAGATAAAAGCCGACGCGGATATTGAGCAGCGAGAACATGCCTAGGGCGCAGGGGAGAGCAGGATAACGTCACCCTTTGAAAGGCCCGAGAGAATCTGCGCCTGCCCGAGCGCGGGAGAAGGGCCCGTCGTCACGGTGCGAGAGACTGCCGCACCTTGCTCGACAACCGACACGTACGACGTGCCCTCTTTCTGGCCCACGGCGCCCGCAGGGATGACGATTGCGTCGTGCAGCACACCCGTCTCCATCACCACATTCGCCGTCATGCCGCTCCTGATCCTTTTATCGGCCTTCTGAAACACGAGCGTCGTCTTGTAGGCCGGCACGCCGTCTTTCATCGTCTCTGCCGGATCGACCGAGAGTACCGTCGCCGGGAACTCGACCGCGGTGCCGTAGGCATCGAGTGTGATGACTGCATGGTTCCCGCGTGCGACGCGCGCAATCGTCACCTCCGGCACGAAGGTCTCGACTTCGAAGATGCCGTTACTCTGCATTGAGATAAGCGAGGTCGTCGGAGCAACGATTTCGCCGACCTTTGCATCCATGCGCGTTACCGTGCCACCAAAGGGCGCGACCACGCGCGTCTTCACAAGCATCGCCTGCGCAGAACGAACCGCCGCCTCTTGCGCTGCGAGCGCTTCGGGCGTAGAACCTGCTTGCTTGAGCGTGAGATTCTTCTCGGCTGAGCCGAGTGCGGCGCTGTCGGCGGTGAGTGTTGCAGCGGCAGCGTTCACTGCGGTGCGCGCAACCGCGAGCGTCGTGATGTATGAAGAGAGGGTTGCGGCCGAGATTGATTGGTCGGGCACTCCCTGATTCAACGCATTGTTTGCATCAGCGAGAAGTGTCGTGACCTGAGTAAGATAGAGCTGCGCCTGCTTCGCCGAGTCGGCGACATTGTCGTTTGTGAGCTTCGCGACAAGCAGCGCCCAGCTTGCGAGCACAGGCTCGATAGCAGTGCGGTCGCGCTCGACCGTGGTCTTAAGTGCAGAATTCCCGATCGTGAACGAGACCTTCGGGTCGGTACGTGGGTTGGTGAAGAACGCATCAACCTTATTATGGACGGCATCGTCAGAGGCGGTGTACGCACTCTGCACCGCATCGACAAGCGCTGCCTGCGCGTTCGTGACCGCGGCGGCGGCAACCGCGACCTCCTCTGCTCGCGTACCTGCCTGAAGCGACGCGAGATTCGCCCTCGCTTGCGCCAGCGCTGCGACGAGATCGCCGTTTTCTGTCTCGGCGAGCACCGTCCCCGCGTCGACGTACTGCCCCACGCTCGCGTAGGTGCCTGCGATGCGACCGTTTGCGGCAAACCCCAGATCGACGTTCTGGGCGGCGATGACAGCTCCCGAGACACTCACCTTTTCGGTGAAATCACCCGGAGTGATCGTAAGCGTAGCGCCGAGACTTGTTCCCTTCCCTATGAAGAAGTAATAGCCGCCGGCGACAACAACGAGCGCCACGATCGCCCAGCGCCACTTGGTAAATACAAGGTTCTTTAGAGATTGCATATACTTCGAGTCTATCACTCGGCTATACTGATTGCACTATGCTGACTTCATCTGCCCTTTTCGGAGCGCTCTGGCCACTTCTTGTCCCCTGCGTCGAAACTTGCCGAAACACGTTTACATGGTATTTTGCTCCTAATGAAATACCTTAAATATTCACTTATCGGTTTAGGAGCTCTCGCGCTCATCGCGATTGTGATTGTGGCGGCGTATGCCGTGTCATATTTGCGCACGCAGAGCACTGCAATCAATCTCCAGAATGAGGCGGCTGCTCGGCAGGCCACCCTCACGGCGCCGAGTATCTCGCTTGAAGGCGTCTCCTGCGACATCCCTGCGGATGCGAAGACGCAATACTATTCCATCGTCATCCGAACCTCGAACGCCAACATCGCCACTAAGCAGCAGCAGATAGCCAGCATAATCCAGACGCTCGGCGGGACGATCTCAAACACTAACCAATACAAGGCAACAGACCGCGATGCAGGATACAGTCTCTATGCAGACACCAACGCTTCTCTGCCGCTCGCGCAGGCCGGCAATTTCATTTCGCAGTTGAAAAACTCGGTCACCTCTCCCGACTACACGGAGAATGAAAGTAATTTCATCCAAGATGCCGCCACCGCTCGGCAGAATTGCCAATCCAGTCTCGACCAGCTGAAAAATGTGGCGTCGACTGAGCAGCTCTACCTAAGTCAGCTCACCTCTGATCAGGCAGCAGGCTCTTCTCTCACGCCGATATCGGACAAATCGAATCTGATCACGCAGAAGCTTATGGAGGTCCGCCAAAATGCTTCCGGCTACAAGAGCGGCATCACGAGCATCATGAGTTCTCTCAATAAGGCTCAGGTCACGGTCACGATCAAAGAAATCCCCGGATAACAATATATCGAACACAAAGCCCCGCTTCCGCGGGGCTTTGTGTTTCTACCGAAGTTTAACGCCGGTAATTATTTTCTCGTATCCCAATCTTACTGCTATAGCAGTATTTTGGGGATATCAAAACAATACGACGACCGTTGATTAGTTTTGATACCCTGCCGATTGACTTTCAGGCGGGAAAGAGCAGGATGGCGGAGGAGTATGAGCGCGCCCTCTCGGCGCTTTTGTTAACCATAGGGCGATTACCCTTGAGGATAGCCTGATTGGAGGATTGACATGAATGACGCAATTGAAGGTGTGCCAACAAGCGAGCATGTAGCTGCGGCGAAGAGACTGTTCGACGAAGTCTTCTTGAACAGACGAATGATTCTTGTCCGCGCGCTTATCTGGCGCAGTACGGATGGCTTCGAGATATCGCAGGCCGAAGTAGTGAAGCTCCATCATACCTTGGATCGCACGCGACTTGCACTGAGCCATTTTGGCGTAAACGTGGAAATCGATTTCCCGACCAACAGGGTTCATAGAATTAACAGGTTCTTTCGCATGCATGATCGTCGGGATAGAAAAACAATGACGAGCGAAGACGCTGTCGATGAGCTCGCGACCATCGTGCTTGCATGGTCAAGAAAGGACGACCTTCTTCTTGGTCAGCAAACCGCGCCGAATCCCTGGATTGAGGCTAAAACGCCTTTCTTCGGGAATGTATTCTGCGGGCCAAACTTCCGGACGACAGTCCCAGCGTGCCATCCGGATATGCTGCCCCTGCTTACCATGTGCATGACCGCTATGCACGAAATGCTCATAGGCTCGGAGCAAGGTATGAACGGAGAAATGCTGGGGAGCTTCGGTTCGTTCATCGTGCAAACGAGGCGCGAAGCAATGAGAAATACCTACGGCAGTTATTTCTGACTTCCTTCAGCGCAAAAGCCCCGCTTCCGCGGGGCTTTTTTATTTCTCGATTCTAAGGTCGGACCTTAGAATTTAGTAGCCCATTCCGCCCATGTCGGGAGCGGGAGGGGCTTTCGGTTCGGGTATATCCGCGATAGCCGCCTCGGTCGTGAGGAGGATCGCCGCGGCAGAGACCGCGTTCTCAAGCGCCATGCGCGGCATCTTAGCCGGGTCGATGATACCCGCGACGAGCATATCCTCGACAACTTCGTCGGTGACGGCGTTGTAGCCGGCATTCGCCTTCCCTGCCTGCACCTTCGAGACGATAACCGACGCATCATCCTTGCCGGCATTAATCGCAATCTGTGCGAGCGGCATCTCTAGGGCGCGCACCACGATGTCGAAGCCTGACTTCTCATCGGCAGTCATCTTGCCCTCGTGCGCCATAAGCTTCTTCGCGACCTTCGCGAGCGCAGTTCCGCCGCCGGCGACGACGCCCTCTTCGATTGAGGCCTTGGTCGCCTTCACTGCATCGTCGATCTTGTCCTTCAGGTACTTCATCTCGGTCTCGGTCGCGGCACCGACTGAGATCACTGCTACGCCACCCGAGAGCTTGGCGATGCGCTCTTCGAGCTTCTCTTTATCAAACTTGGAGTCGATGTTTTCGATCTGGGCCGACAGCTGCGCGACGCGCGCAGCGATGTCCGCCTTCTTGCCCTTGCCGCCGACAATGGTCGTCGCGTCCTTCGTCGCGACGACGCGCGTCGCGCGGCCAAGCATCGAGAGCGTCGCGTTCTCAAAGGTCATGCCGACCTCGCTCGTGATCACCTGACCGCCCACGACCGTCGCGATGTCGGCGAGCATCTCCTTCTTGCGGTCGCCGTAGCCTGGCGCCTTAATCGCAAGCACACTGAATGTGCCTTTGAGACGATTCACAATAAAGGTCGAGAGTGCGTCGCCCTCGACGTCGTCGGCGATAATAACGAGCTCGCGCTTGCCCGACTGCACGACCTTCTCAAGAAGCGGGAGGATCTCCTGCACGTTGCTGATCTTCTTGTCGGTGAGGAGGATCGCCGGATCCTTCATCTCGGCCTCCATGCGCTCGGCATTCGTCACCATATACGCGGAGACGTAGCCCTTGTCGATCTGGAGCCCTTCGACGATGTCGTAGGAGAGCTCCATACCCTGGCTCTCCTCGACCGTCACCACGCCGCTACTGCCCACCTTCTCTACTGCCTCTGCGATGATTGTGCCCAGCACTTCAGATTCGGCAGAGACCGAGGCGACCTGCTTCACCTGCGCCTTGCCGGCAACTGGCTTGGCCATCTTCTTAAGTTCAGCGACCGCCGCGTCGCGCGCCTTCTCCATGCCGGAGCGGATCGCCATCGCGTTCGCACCCTTCATCACGCGCGAGAGACCCTCTTCGACGAGTGCCTCAAGAAGCACGACCGAGGTCGTGGTACCGTCGCCGGCAGTATCGTTAGTCTTGTTGGCGACCTCCTTCACGATCTCCGCACCCATATTCTCGAA
>JBAYJI010000039.1:0-6392 GCA_041665205.1 Minisyncoccota bacterium
ATTTTGATTTAAACAATGCAGAGAGTACGAAGTAGGTGACGGGGATAAAGGCCTTTATCTCGCGCTCGCGCTCGGCGAGGATCCGGAGCGCCGGCGACTGCACGCGACCTGCGGAGAGGCCGTACCGCACCTTCTTCCAAATCAGGCCAGAGAGGTCGTAGCCGACGATGCGGTCGAGGACACGCCGCGCTTCTTGCGCGCGGCGCAGATTCTCGTCGATGAGTCGCGGGTGCGCGATCGCCTCTTCGATCGCCGTCTTGGTGATCTCGTGGAAGACGACTCGCTGGGGCTTCTTGAGGCCCGCGACCTCCTTGATATGCCAGGCGATCGCCTCGCCCTCGCGGTCGGGGTCGGTCGCGAGGTAGATCTCGTCTGCCTTTGTCGCCGCACGCTCGATCTTCTCGATCACCTCGCGCTTCTCGGCGGGGATCACGTAGCGGGGGATAAAGCCGCCCTCGATATCGACGGCGTCTTTGTTTGACTTCGGCAAGTCGCGGACGTGCCCGACTGAAGCGAGGACGGTGTAGTCCTTGCCCAGATAGCCGCCGATCGTGCGCGCCTTCGTCGGCGATTCAACAATAAGTAATCTCTTAGTCACACGTTAACTCATAACGCGCACACCTATATATGGTCAAGTGCGCTTATGAGATTTCTACACGTATCGGGTGATGGTCAGAGCCGATCCGGTCGGGCAGGACGGCCGCATTTTTAACCACAAATGAATTCGAAACGAGGATATGGTCGAGCTGAGAACGCGAGAGCGTGTGCGTCATCTTGCTTGAAAGCGGATTCTGCAATTGGTGTTCGACAAAGCGCTTCTCGATGTGGGTACGCTCGCGGTTGTGGAGGAGTGCATCGCTCACGCTGCCGCCAAGGATCCAGTTGAGCGGCGTGATATGGCGCTTCTCTAAGATATTGAAATCGCCGCAGACGATCGTCGGCTGCGAGGCGCTGCGCTTAGTCATCGCGAGCTCAAACTCTCTCGACCGCCAGAGCGGCTGCGCGAGGATCAGGTGGAGGTTGAAGACGCGCACCGAGACCCCTCCTACGGTCACGTCGACGTAGAGTCCTCCGCGGTTGCGGATCTGGGTGAAGAATCGGGAGGGCATGAGGTGGACAAAGAGCCGCGTGCGGAGCGGGAGGAGCGGCCAATACTCGGGGAACGGTATCTCGCCCTGTGCCGTGATCGGGTACCTGGAGAGAAGGACGTTGAACATCGGGACGGCGCCCTCGGGGAGCAGCTTCTCGACGTCGGTACGAAAGGCGATCGAGTAGGGGAGCGTTTGCAGACGCTTGAGAAAGGTTTCTGAGACCTCTTGGAGACAGAAGAGGTCGAAGTCGCTTGCTGCGATAAAGGCAAGCGCGCGATCGAGCTCTTTATTGCGGTAGAGCATGTTCCAGGAATAGATTTTCATAGGGTGGGGTTACGTCCTGCGCCACGCACCGAACTCTTCTTTCACCAGACCGCGCAGCTCTAAAGCGACGAGTGCGGTGAGTGTCTCGCCCGCAGAAGCAGTGCCCCCGCGGAGTATCTCGTCACGCGTCTTCGCTTCTTCGAGCATACTCCAGATTGCAAGTTCTGCACTCTCAAGATCGGTCGGAGCGACACCGGTCGAAGCGCCTTCGCGCGGCGGGATTCCGAGCACTTCGAGGATGTGGAGTGGTTCGGTGACGAGCGCCGCGCCGAGGCGGATAAAGAGGTGCGGCCCGAAGGCGTGCGGGTCACCGATCCGGTGAGGGATACACAAGAGGTCGCGGTTGTACTCGCTCGCCAGTCGCGCGGTGATGAGCGTCCCCGACTTCTCGCCCGCCTCGATCACGAGCACGGCGTCACTGATACCGACCATGAGCCGGTTGCGCTCGGGGAAGTAGCGCACGTGCGAGGGAGTTGTCGGCGCATATTCAGAGAGCATGCCACCGCCTTTTTCTAAGATTTCTTTTGCGAACGGCCGGTTGCTCCTTGGGTAGAGTATCGAGTCGTCGAGTCCCGAGCCGGGGAAGGCGAGCGTGTGGAGCCCGGCGGCGAGTGCTGCCTTGTGCGCGCAGGTGTCGACGCCAAGTGCAAGTCCGCTCACGATTGATATCGGATATCCGGCGAGACCGGTGATGAGCCGCTCGCACGCCTCTTGTCCGTAGCGCGTCATCGCTCTCGACCCTACGACCGCGAGCAACTTGTGGCCCGCAGGCGGTAGAGAACCGCGGATCCAGAGCCGCTTCGGCGGCTCGGGTATCTCGTCGAGCTGCGCCGGCCATTCTGTGCGTTCTAGTTCGCGAATGTCCATAGGTGCAGTATACCCCGTTAGATAGTGTGGCGATTTCACCACAGACACGCTTTTACGCGGATATCTAACGGGGTATACTATCCGGCATATGCTGGATATACATTTTATTAGGGAGAACGCGGAGCTTATCAAGGCCGGTGCGATAAAGAAGCACATCGAGGTCGATATCGACCGCCTGATCGCAGTCGACGACGAGCGCAAGCTCCTGCGCCAAGAGCTCGAGGCGAAGCGCGCCGAGCAGAACCGTCGCAGCAACGAGATCCAAATATTGAAGGACGAGGAGCGCGAGAAGGTCATCGAGCAGATGCAGCACCTGAAGGCCGGCATGGCCGAGGCCGAGGAACGGCTGAAGGAGGTGATGGTCGAGTGGCAGAAGCTGATGCTCATGGTCCCGAACATCCCTGACATGTCGGTGCCCGACGGCGAGAGCGACGCCGACAATCTTGAGGTGAAGAAGGTGGGCGAGACGACCGCCTTCTCCTTCACTCCTAAGAATCACGTCGAGCTCATGACTGCGCTCGGTATGGCCGACTTCGAGCGGGGGACCAAGGTTGCCGGATTCCGCGGCTACTTCCTCAAGGGTGACGGCGCGCTCCTCTCCTACGCGCTCTGGCACCTCCTCTCTGACCACTTCATGAAGAAGGGTGGCTTCACGCCGATGATCGTCCCGAGCCTCGTGCGCCGCGAATCCTTCATGGGCACCGGCTACCTGCCGCAGTCAGAAGAGGACCTCTACAAGACACAAGACGGCGAGTATCTCGCAGGCACTGCCGAGGTCGCCAGCATGGGCTACCACATGGACGAGGTGCTCGACGTGAAGCAGTTCCCGATCAAGTACTTCTCCTTCTCGCCCTGCTTCCGTCGTGAGGCGGGTGCGCACGGCAAGGACACGAAGGGTCTCGTGCGCGTGCACGAGTTTTATAAATTTGAACAGGTGATCCTCTGCGAGGCGTCGCACGAGACAAGTGTCGCGTATCACGAAGAGCTGACTGCGAACGCTGAAGAGATGCTCCAGCTCCTCAAGATCCCGTACCACGTCGTGGTGAACTGCAGCGGCGACCTCGGGCTCGGGCAGGTTAAGAAATATGACATCGAGTGCTGGATGCCCTCAGAAGGGAAATATCGCGAGACGCACTCCTCCTCCTACTTCCACGACTTCCAGACACGTCGTCTCAATATCCGTTATCGCGACGAACAGGGCGAGATGAAGTTCGCGCACTCGCTCAACAACACCGCACTCGCGACGCCGCGATTCCTCGCTGTCCTGATCGAGAACTATCAGCAGGCGGACGGTACGATCAAGGTGCCCGAGGCTCTGGTGCCCTATGTTGGAAAGAGCGTCCTCGGCGTCGCGCGGTAGTTCGCACGGCCAGGGGCCGGGCGAAAGCTTGCGTGCACGCCGCCGCCAGAGGCGGCGGCGCGTCCTCGTATCTCTTTGCATTCTGCTCCTGCTCCTCTTAGCAGGGGCGCTCTACGAGCTCAACCAGAGCGTGGCGCGCATTTCTCATGTCCAGATGTTTGGTGCCGACCAGTCTCTTGCCGAGCTCGCCACTGAGGCGATGCGGGGGAGCTATCTCGGCATCGTCCCGCGCGACTCGACCTTCTTCTTCCCTGCGACAAGCATCCGCGCCGCCCTCATCAGCGCGTACCCGGGCATCGCCGCCATTTCGATATTCCGTAACGGACTCACCGGCCTCACGATAAAGGTAGACAACCGTGTTGCTATCGCGCGCTGGTGCGGCCTCGCCCCGACAGACTTTGCTGCGGCAGGGAGCGCGCACGGAGCAGAAGAGTATTGCTACCTCTTCGACGCAAGCGGCTTTATCTTCGCCGCCGCGGCGACCTCGACCGAGACACTCAACCCCTTCTCGCTCTACGCACCCCTGACAGGGGAGACGCTCGAGCCCTTGCGGGCGACTCTCGCACACGCAAGTGAACTCCCCGGCGCATTCGACTTCGCGCGGGAGCTCGCAACCCTCGGCTCGCCGGTCACGCGCGTTGTCCTGCGCGGTGACGAGGTAGACGACTATCTCGCAAGCGGCACGCGCGTGACCTATGTGCTCGGCAACGAGCAGAACGCCTTTACGGCACTTGTCTCGGCACAAGGGGACCTCAATCTCGTCGACGGCTCGCTCGAGTACGTCGATCTGCGCTTCGACCGCAAGATGTATCTGAAGAAACGCTAGGCGCTAGGCGCTAGGCACTAGGTTTGATACCGTAGACAAATGAGTTTCTGGAACAAGTTACCAAAGCCATTCTTTGTGATGGCACCGATGAAGGACGTCACCGACGCGGCCTTTCGCGCGCTCGTTGCCTCACGCGGCAAGCCGGACGTCTTCTGGACCGAGTTCGTCTCGGCAGACGGCCTGTATCACACACGAGAGATCAAGAAGATGAATGATGCAGAGAATCCGCTTTTGCGTGATCTGCAATTCTCTCCTGCTGAGCGGCCCATCGTCGCGCAGATCTTCTCGAGCAAGCCCGAGATGGTCGCGTATGCGGCGAAGCTTGTAGAGGAGCTCGGCTTCGACGGTGTGGATATCAACATGGGCTGCCCCGACCGCACCGTCGAGAAGCAGGGTGCGGGTGCTGCGCTTCTGAAGAACCCTAGGCTTGCGGTCGAACTGATCCGCGCGGCGCAGGGGGCGAGCAAGCTGCCGGTCTCGGTGAAGACGCGTGTCGGCTATAACAAGGAGGCGCTCGAGGAGTGGCTCACCGCACTGCTTGAAGCAGATCCTGCCGCTATCACGCTCCATCTGCGGACGCGCAAGGAGCTCTCGCTTGCGAGCGCGAACTGGGAGCTCATGAAGCGTGCAGTCGAGATCCGCAATCGCGTGAATCCACACGTGCTCCTGATCGGCAACGGCGACGTCGAGAGCATTGAGCAGGGCAGGCGCCTTGCAGAAGAGACCGGCTGCGACGGCATCATGATTGGCCGCGGGATGTTCGGCAATCCGTGGGTCTTCGCAGACTTGTGCATACCTGGTTTGCACAAAAGTTGTGCAAACCAGGTATGCACAATCGAACGCACCCTTGAAGAGAAGCTCGCCGCGCTCGTCGAGCTCGCACATGGCTTCGAGGCAATCGTGCCGCAGAAGAACTTCTCGCTGCTCAAGAAGCACATCAAGGCATTTGTCACCGGCTTCGACGGAGCAGCCGAACTGCGTGCGCGCCTGATGCAGGCAGAGAACGCGCACGAGATCGAGTCAATCGTGCTTGACACTGCCCGCATGCGCGGATAATTTAAGGTCTGGCCCACGTACAAAAAAGGAGATTCAAATGCATGAAAGTATTGTCCGCTCATTGAAGGGGATTGACGAGGTTGCCAAACGCATGCTCGCGGTCACTGATCAGCAGCCCGCCCCAGGCGCAGTGGCAGAGTGGGCGTCCTTGCTTAAGATCAGCGCGCGGAACCTGCGCGAGGCGCTCGGCGTTGCCGGCAGCCATCGTCAAGAACATCAGGATTAGCGCTCTTGACATGTCTAGGCTAAGGGTGTACTATTGATTTGTTCAGAGCAGATGTCCTCTCCTGTGACAGTGTCTCTGCTTCTGAGCACGCTTTTTTCTTCGCAGGGAAAGCGTTCAAGGGCCTCGGATCCTCCACTCCCTGGATTCGAGGCCCTTTTTTTATAACCTACCGCCGGCCAGCTGCACCCTGTATACTTCTTGCATGGCACACCAGTCTCTCTATCGGATGTATCGACCCGCGACCTTCTCTGACGTCGTGGGGCAGGAGCAGGTGACGAAGCCTCTTGAAGAGGCCGCGAAGAGTAACTCAATCGGGCACGCATACCTCTTCGCGGGCAGCCGCGGGTTGGGCAAGACCTCTGTTGCGCGCATCTTCGCGGCGGCTATCGGCTGCACTGAGAATGATCTCTACGAGATAGACGCAGCGTCGAACAACAGTGTCGAAGATATCCGCGCGCTCGCCGAGGGCGTGTACACGCTCCCGTTCGCCTCTCCCTACAAGGTCTACATTCTCGACGAGGTGCACATGCTCTCAAAGGGTGCGTGGAACGCCTTTTTGAAGACGCTCGAAGAGCCGCCTGCCCATGCTGTTTTCATATTGGCGACAACAGAACTTGAGAAGGTGCCCGAGACTGTGCAGTC
>JBAYJI010000040.1:0-6184 GCA_041665205.1 Minisyncoccota bacterium
GCTCGGCCTCTATACCCCGTTTACCGACCCCTCCAAGGTCTCGTACACCTGGAACGCTTCGCTCCCTGACTCGCAGCAAGCATTCCTCTCGGGCGACCTCGCGCTCTACCTCGGCTACGTGTCTGAGGCGCGCTTTCTCCGTGCGGCGAATCCGAATCTCGACTTCGAGGTGACGCCCTTGCCGCAGCCGGCGACCGCGACTATCAAGAAGACCTACGGCCTCGTCTACGCCTTCATGATTCCGCGCGGGTCGAAGAATGCCTCGGGTGCGTACCAGGCTGCTGCGCTCCTCTCGAACGCCGCCCCGCAGGCGATAGCAGCGGCAAACACCGGCCTCGCGCCAGCAGCACTCAGCCAGCTCGGGACGCTCCCCGTCGACCCGATCGCGGCAGTCGCACACTCCGGAGCGCTCTACGCGAGCGGGTGGCTGTCCCCAGCGCCAGAGGACACGGACACCGTGTTCTCGGGTATGATTAACGACGTGATAAGCGGCCGTTCGAACGTGCAGGCGGCGCTCGCCAATGCCGAGCGCTCTTTAAGCTCACTCCTCCAACAATAATATGCGTACATTTCTTCTCATTACCACGTTTGTCTTCGTAGCGTCCTTTGGCGCACCACTCTTCGCGAGTGCGCAGGTCTGTACTACTGCGGGTGCGGCATGTTCCTTTGGGGGAGGTACGGGCACCTGTCTCGACAATGGAACGGGAGATTTCTATTGCAATACAGGCGGTATCGGCACTACAGGAGGTATTCAATCAGGTGGGACGGGTACTATAAATCCGACAGGCACGACTCGGTCGGGTTCCAACGTCGCACTCATCAATCCGCTCAAGGCAGGGACAAGTCTCGAGACATTTCTCGGCGACATTCTAAAATTTGTGGTCCGTATCGGCACAGTCGTTATTATCTTGATGATGGTGTTTGTCGGGTACAAGTTCGTCGTCGCACAGGGCGAGCCGGGTAAGATCACCGAGGCACGCCAGGCGCTGCTCTGGACAGTCGTGGGCGCGCTTGTCTTGCTCGGGTCGCAGGCGATTGCGATGGCTATCGAGAAGACCGTGCAGTCGCTCTCGGCCGGCGGCTAGTATCATGACCTTTAAAGATTTTATTGGCAGCGGCACTACCGGCATCATCGGCCTCTTGAACACGCTTGTCGTGCCGGTCATCTTCGCCTTCGCCTTCGCAGCCTTCGTCTGGGGGGTGATGCGATACTTCTACCTTAACGGGGGCGACGACGGCAAGCGGGCAGAAGGGCGGACGTTCGTCCTCTGGGGTCTTATCGGGATGGCAGTGCTCTTCTCGGTCTGGGGATTCGTGAATATCATGTTATCCACGCTCGGCATCGCGCCGTCTTAATAACGTGTCATACTAGTACCTATGTTTCCAAATCAAACAAGTATCGGGATTGTGCAGTCAAACGCAGGCGGGACGTGGGGGCTCTTTTATGGCGGAGGGACGGGCGGCCTCTGCACGAGTAATATCTGCGGCGTCGCCCAGACGATTCTCTACCTTATCAACGCTGTGCTCGTGCCGCTCCTCTTCGCAATCGCCTTTATCGTCTTTCTCTACGGTATCGCAAAGACCTACATCTTCTCGGGAGGTGAGCCTGCCGAGGTCGAGAAGGGGCATAAGCTGGTCCTCTGGGGCATTATCGGCTTCGTGGTGATGATCTCGCTCTGGGGGCTGGTGAACGTCGTCGCGAACACCTTCGGTCTCGCAGGCTCTGTCGCACCGATGCTGCCACGCTCATACTAATCACATGAACACATTCTCTAAACTCGCCGTATCGTTCGTCTTCCTTGCCTCTCTCTCGACCCCGCTTTTCGCTTCTGCCGACTGCAGTGCGGTGACTTGTCCTTCTGGACAGACATGTGTTCAATATAGCGCTACTGATTTCGGATGTACGGTATCAGGAGCCGTATCTGCCTCAGGCGCGGGTAGTGTGAATCAGCAATGGGCGGTCTACTACAAAGACACCGTCGTCTGGTTTGTAAACTCGATCCTCGTCCCTGCACTCATCGCGATATCGTTTATCGTCTTCCTCTGGGGGGTCTACAAGTACTTCATCTTCGGTGCAGCTGACGAAAAGTCGCGCACAGAAGGGAGGCAATTCGTCCTCTGGGGCGTTATCGGCTTCGTCGTGATCACCTCGGTCTGGGGGCTGGTGAATATGGTCAAGGACACCATCGTCCCCACCTCGGCGAGCTCTACTCGCCCCAACTTCCCGACGCTCTAAAGACTTGTCCACACGGGCTCTTAGAGCGCATTGACCCCTCTTATAGAAACGTTACAATTACACCGTTATCCACTTATCTACATTATGAAAAAAGCTCTTGCCCTTACCTCGGTTACCCTCGCCGCATTCGCGGTCCCGCTTATCTCGTCAGCTGCGATTAGCAACATCTCAGACGTCGGCTCGTTCATTATCAATACGATCAACAATATCCTCGTCCCGGTGCTCTTCGCGATTGCCTTTATTGTCTTCGTCTACGGCGTATTCAAGACATTTATCCTCGGTCAAGGTTCTGAAGAGGCAAAGGAATCAGGGAAGAACCTTATGCTCTGGGGCCTTATCGGCTTCTTCGTGATGGTCTCGGTCTGGGGCTTGGTCAATATCCTCACCGGCACCGTTACCTTCGGCAACAACACCGGTCCTACGAGCGGTACACCGAAGGCAGGTGTGCAGGTTGGCGGGTAAATGGACGTACTCAACAAGTTCCTCGGGAAGGTCGTCGAGCAGATCGTCAACCCGATTATCCTGCTCCTCGCGGCGAGTGCGTTTGTCGTCTTCCTCTGGGGCGTGTTTGAGTTTATTAAGAACGCAGGAGACGAGACGAAGCGTGCAGAGGGCAGGAGCGCCATTCTCTGGGGGCTTGTCGGTCTCGTGATTATCTTCGGTGCGTACGGGATCATCAATATCGCACTCGGCTCGTTCAACCTCCCGCCGCTGCAGAAGATTACTCCGTAGAAGGGAAGAGAGAAAAGAAAAAAGGCCGCACATTGTGCGGCCTTTTGCGTCGGACAACCCGACAAAAGAACAGCTACGACAGAGTCCGAGGGCACGCCCTGTCTCCGGGGAAGAGCCGGTACGTCTTGACGAGGTTACCCTCGTGCGCTTTGAAGCGCCAGAAGGTAGTGCCGTTGACGTCAGTACGTTCGAACTGCCCACCAGGGGTGAAGCATATCTGCATCCCGTTATTCTCGGGACCCTCAGCAAACTTGATCCAAGAGGACCATGCCGTGTTGAGGGCGCAGCTACGCGTCTCGTGGGCGCTCACATCCTTGCAGATGACTTGGGGTGTGAACAGGTCTTTCACCCAGATCCCTACAGGGGCGCCGATGAACATGAGGAACACCGCCCCCACGAGCACCGACTCGAGTGTCCCCGCCATCGCCCCCAATGCATCTTTGTGCATCTTGATGAGAACGAAGACGAGAGCGCAGAAGATCGGGAGCGAGAGCCAGTGATTCCAGCTCCAATCTCCGACCTGTGAGAGCCGCAGTCCCTGTCCACCGGTTTTGTAGAGACCCCAGTAGAAGACCGCTGCAGCGACGAGAACAACGAGAATAGTCCATATCCTTGAGCCGAGCTTTTCTCTCAGCCCCTCGATAAGGTTCTTCCCTTTTTTCGTCCGAACAGGTGCATCTGCGGTCGTCCCGGTCTTTTTGTCGAGCTGCGCCTGCTCCTTGGCCATGTTTCTCGAATGAGGTCTCGAGACACGGATATACCAGACAATAAGGAATGGCAACACGATGAACAAAGAGACGAAGACAAAAGCTACCGCAATCCAAGAGAGTGTACTCATGGGTTATCTCCTTTTTTTGCTTCAGGTTTCAATAGGCCGGTAAGCGGAGCGAATGGGCTATTCGCCCAAACGACCGTGTTGCCGGCGCCCTTTGAGGACTCTTGGATCGCATCGAGTTGGGCGAGTAGCATTCCTGCATCGCCGTGCTCTTTGATTACCTTGAGTCTTGCTGCGAGAGCCTCGGCTTCTTGGTCGCCTCTCATCTTGATGACGTCGGCTTCTGCCTGGCCGGTAAGGCGCTTTGCTTTGGCGTCTTGTTCGGCGGTGTACACCTTCGTCGCGGCTTCTTGGTGCTGTTTCTTCTCTTCAGCAGTCCCGGACAACTCAACCGTCTGTAGGTCGGCTGTACGAATCTCTACGCCGTATCTACCCCGCAGTCCTTTGGGAGGAGGGCTCTCTTCCGTCTCATCAGGTAGTAATTCACTGAGCCTGATAATAGGGATTGAGAAATCCTCGGCCCATTTTGCCGCTGTGTTGGTTACACCGACATCCTTTCCTTTCGTAATGGAGATGAGTTCATCATATCCCTTACTTCCGACGAAGTTGCGTACGTGACGGTTTATCGCGGCAGTAATGCGCCGGATCCAATCTTCACCACTGAAGAGCGCACGATACGGGTTACGTATCGCGACAGTGACGAGTGTGAGCTCGTCGGTCGGCAGACGGTCGTTTGTCTCTGCGCTATCGGTTCGGATCGCATATGTGAAGTCAGCGACATAGATAAAGTCGGTTGGCTCGGCGCGCGGGAGGACCTTTTCTTTGCCTTCCGTTCTTTCTGTATAGGTCTCGTTCCACTCGAACGCATAGACGTATACGCTGCTTGCCCACGGCCACCCGACCCAATGAAGACCAAGATGTTTGAGTAGTCGGTCAAACGGTTCCCATTCCGACCGCACATCGTAGTACTCGTCGCTTTCTTCCGCGAATCCTTTCCGGTTACCTTTACCGTGGTAGAGAACTTCCCAGTCGGGGAGCCTGTGTATCTTCTCGTCAATATCCGTGAACCCCTGTTTATACCAAGGTTTCCCTGGTGCGTTGAGATGATATTCGGCAAACTTCATGATGAATCGGTCGAGTGATTTCCCGCGCATGATTGCCTTTGCCGTTCCTTCTTTTACCGTGGTGAAGAATACATTCTCTACAGCGAGCCACTGGAGGAAGAAAGGGAAGCCTACAATTGCTGCGACAGCCACTAGGGCCAGCGCGAGTACCGCGACTAGATAGAACATGTTGTTTCTCCTATTGTATGTTTCAGCAGAAAGAGCTGCTGTCTGCTATATAGAGTACACGAAACTACAGAAAAGTCAAGGGTATGTGGGCGAGGGGGGACTCGAACCCCCACCTCTTGCGAGACATGGTCCTAAGCCATGCGCCTGTACCAATTCGGCTACTCGCCCAGGTATTTTTCTGCTACTGCATACTTTCTTTTCAAGTAATACTTCGTCTTGTAGCGGTAGATATAATTCAATATCTCGATAGAATCCTTCTTGCCAAAACAAAGCATCCCGACGGACTTCTTCTTGTCAGTATAAATCCAACCACCCTTAATATGCCACAGACGTCTATGTTCTGCGAGCAACCACTCCAAGAATGCAGGACTTGCTGAAGCAATTCTGAAACGAAGCTGCAGCTCCTCGCTCTCTGGATGTTTCTGTTCACTAATATTTCCATCACCATCAAAACAGCCTCGTATAAAATCACCGAAGAATTTGCCAGGAATATCTATGGGGCCAAGTGTCTTCGATTTGGCAGGCGTCAGGCCAATCTTGAGAAGAAAGGCGTAGAACTGCACACTCCCAAACTGAAGTACGTAATACTTCTTGACGCGAGATCCTCCGCGGCCTTTTCTCCCGATTTTATTGTCGATTGCGAAGATATCGCGAGCATGCTCGGTAATCTCTTTATCTTGAGAGGTAAGATTGATGTGTCTGCCATTAGGAGATAGATTCCCGTCACTAGTAAGCAGACCAATAGCGTAGGCGAATTCGTGCGTCCAAGTCACTTTAATAAACTTAGAAGGTCTTGCCATCGCGTATAGTATACTAAGGCACAAAGCGTCTACCAATAGGGGATAACTAATGAAAGGTAATTGAAACAACTGCGATATCTGCTATATTCATTAGGAATTGCACCTATAGCTCAGTTGGTAGAGCAGCTCCCTCTTAAGGAGACGGTCCCTGGTTCGAGCCCAGGTAGGTGCACCATCACCCGACCCATGTCGGAAATCTCGGAATTTTCCCGCGCGGCGGCTACCGCCGCGTAGAGTGGATGCGCCGTGCCAGAGACTTTTTGATTTTGGAGTTTCAGGTTCGAGCCGAAGATTTTTTGAAGGGCGGATTTTTTGGCGGGGAGAGAGGGGTCTTTTTGGATTTCCTCTA
>JBAYJI010000041.1:0-6035 GCA_041665205.1 Minisyncoccota bacterium
GGCAATCGCAAGCGGTGCTGAAGAGAGCGCCTACGACGTCGGAGCAAAGGGTGCGCTCACCGCCCCCTACGCGCGCGTCTTCGGTGTGTTCTGGAACCCGAGCGACAAGCAGGTCTACGCGCGCGCTGAGGTGCGCAAGGCGCTCTCGCTCGCTCTCGACCGCAAGGCTATCGTCGACACTGTGCTTGGCGGATACGCCACGGCGGTCATGGGCCCCGTGCCGCCCGGCGAGAACGTGACCCAGTTTCCCGTGCCGCAGTTGTCGAACCCGACGAAGGCGGCGACGGACGTGCTCCAGAGTGCCGGATGGGCCTACGACGGGACGCTGCGCATCTGGAAGAATGCGGGCGCGAAGCAGTCGCTCGACCGGATCACGATACGCACAAGTAACGTCCCCGAGCTCAAGAACGTCGCGAATGCGGTGAAGACCGACTGGGAGAAGCTCGGCATCTCCGTGGACATCGAGCTCTACGAACCGGGCGATCTCTCGCAGAACGTTATCCGCCCGCGCAAGTATGGGGCGCTTCTCTATGGGATGGTGATTGGCCGCGACCAAGATCTCTACGCCTTCTGGAGCTCGCAGGAACGTAACGACCCGGGCCTCAACATCGCGCAGTACGCGAACAAGACTGTCGACGCGCTCCTCGAGGATGCACGGAGCACCACCGACGAGACGAAGCGCGCCGCAGACCTGCAGAAGATTGAGGACCTCGTCGCCGCCGACTACCCTGCTGCATTCATCTACGCACCAGACTTCACCTATGCCGTGCCCGAGGATCTGCACGGCGTCGTGCTCCCGCAGATCATCACTCCCGCAGACCGCTTCGCGACAGTCGCGACGTGGTACCGCAGGAGTGACGCGGTCTGGCCATTTTTTGCCAACAAATAGTCTCAGCCATTTTCGTACGGGTTTCAGTTTTAATTTAACAATTTACCCGAAATAACACTCACCATTATGAATCCAGCACCAGCACCCGCTCCCGCACCCATGCGCGAGCCGGCACCCTCATCAAGACCGACACCGGAGCGTGGCCCGCGTCCGAGCCACGGACGAGGTCCCCGACGCTCTGACCGCGGTGGAGGTCGACCTCCTGCCGCCGGCGGCCGAGGAGCCTCGCGCCCTGGTGGCGCCTCACGTCGTATCCAGAGGATACTTCGCCGCCCCACCTCGAACCCGACCCGGGTCACTCGCACCGCAGACTACTACCCCGAACAGCCCGGACCGACTACGGTTCGCATCATCCCGCTTGGCGGTGTCGAAGAGGTGGGCCGCAACATGACGGCCGTCGAGGTAGGCGCGACCGGCGACATCCTCGTCTTTGACGCAGGGTTCCAGTTCGTCTCTGAGGACACCTCTCCAGGCGTCGACTATATCCTCCCCAATACGAAGTACCTCGAGAAGAATGCGAGCCGCGTAAAGGGCGTGATTATCACCCACGGCCACCTCGACCACATCGGCGGCATTCCCTTTATCCTGCCGCGCTTCGGCACCCCGCCTATCTACACACAGAAGCTCACCTCGATCATGATCGAACGGCGCCAGGAGGAGTATCCGGACGTACCAAAGTCGGAGATGGTCGTCGTCGAGGTCGGCCAGACCGTGACGATAGGCTCCACGAAGGTGAAGTTCTTCCCCGTCACACACTCGATCCCCGACTCGATGGGCTGCTCGATCGAGACCCCGCAAGGGAACGTCGTCATCACCGGCGACTTGAAGCTCGACCACGACGACGGTATCCCGACCGAACGCGAACAGAAGACGTGGGGCGACCTCGCAAAGGACAAGAACATCTTCTTTATCGCCGACTCGACTAACGCCGAGAAGGACGGCTTCTCGATCCCCGAGAAGCGCGTTATCCAGACCCTTGAGGACATCATCAAGACGGTCAGCGGCCGCCTTATCATCGGCACCTTCGCCTCGCAATTCGAGCGCATGATCCACATCATCGAGACTGCCGAGAAACTCGGCAAGAAGATCGTCACCGAGGGCCGCTCGATCAAGAACAACCTCGAGATCGCCGAGAAGACCGGCCTCCTCAAGATACAAAAGGAGACGCTCATACAGGCGCAGGATATCCAGAACTATCCGCCGGATAAGATCGTAATTCTCTCGACCGGCGCGCAGGGAGAGGAATTTGCCGCGCTTATGCGTATCGCGACCAAGCAGCACAAGTACATCACGCTGAACGAGCGCGATACGATCGTGCTCTCCTCTTCGGTTATCCCGGGGAACGAGATCTCGGTGCAGAAGTTGAAGGACAATCTCTACCGTCACAACGTCACTCTCATCCACTATCGCTCAAGCGACGTACACTCGACCGGCCACGGCAACACGGGCGAGCTCGTGTGGATCAACAAGCAGGTGAACGCAAAGTTCTTTATGCCTTCATACGGCTATCGTTCGATGACTGCCTGTCACGCGCGCGCAGTCGAGCAATCTGGCTTCCCGCGCGAGAACATCATCGTCGCTGACAACGGCACCGTGATCGATATCGAAGACGGCGAGCGGATGAACGTGCACAAGCAGAAGGTCCCCTCCTCTCCGATGGTCGTCGACGGATTCACGATCGGCGATATCCAAGAGGTCGTGATCCGCGACCGTCAGTCCTTGGCTAAGGACGGCATGTTCGTGATCATAGCGAGCGTCAACCTCAAGACCGGTAAGCTGCGCAAGTCGCCTGACATTATCAGCCGCGGCTTCGTCTACCTGCGCGAGTCGCAGAACCTCCTAAACGAGGGGCGCATCCTGATCAAGAAGACAATCGAAGATTCAACCCGCAACATGAATCCGATCGACCTCGACTACGTGAAGGACAACCTCGCCGATGTGATGGCCGGATTCCTCTTCGCGCGCACCAACAAGGCGCCGATGGTGATCCCCGTCCTCATCGGGATGTAATTTCTCGGAAAACGCGCCCCGCTAAAAGCGGGGCGCGTTTTCCGTATGCTAAACTCGTGAGCAATGCAACCGCGCGTGATTATCTTCGTCGGGAATTTCTTTTTCTCTATATTTACCGCGCTGACGATCTATATCCTCCTCCCCTTCCTCTCCTCCTTCATGTCAGAGGCATACACGGGGCTCGTTGTCGCTGTCGGCGGACTCATCGCGGTCGTCACCTTCCCCTTTCTCCCGCGGCTCGTCGCGCGCTACGGGGCACAAGAGCTCGCGCTTGTCTTCGCAATCGCCGAGATGATTGCTCTCTTCGCGCTTGCCGTAGCCCCGGGCGCGATCGCGAGCGCACTACTGGTGATCGTCGCAGTGGCAATACAGCCCTTTATCTCGTACGAGCTCGACCTACTGCTTGAGGCTGCGACAACCGAGCGAGACACGGTCGGTCGCGTGCGCACGATATTTCTCACTGCGTGGAACTTTGGCGCGCTCGCCGCGCCGCTCCTCCTCGGTGCGCTGCTCGACGACTCAAACGAGTACAATCGAATATTCCTCGCTGCTGCGGCGATGCTCGTACCCTTCATCGTCCTCTTCGCCGCACGCGCCTTGCCTGAGGGCATCACTCCGAAGATCTCCCACATGAAGGACACTCTCGTCTGCATCTCTCACGACCGCGACCTCTCCGCGGTCACCTTCGCGCACTTCCTCCTCTACCTCTTCTATATCTGGGCGCCGCTCTACGTCCCGATCTATCTGCACGAGGTGCTCGGTATCGCATGGGCAAGTCTCGGCTGGATGTTCTCGGTGATGCTCGTCCCCTACGCCCTTCTCGAGTACCCGGCCGGGTGGGTCGCCGACCAAGTGCTCGGCGACAAAGAGATGCTGTTCGCCGGATTTATCATCGCCGGCGGCGCGCTCGCCTCGCTCAGCTTCCTCTCTCCCACTTCTTCTCTCACCCTTATCCTCTGTATCCTTGTCGCCTCCCGTATCGGCGCTGCGCTCATCGAGAGCATGACCGAGGGGCACTTCTTCCGCCGCGTGTCGGCAGACGATATCAACTCCATGAGCATCTTCCGTGGTATCTGGCCACTCGCGAATATCATCGGGCCGATCGCTGCCAGCCTGATACTCTTCTTTGGTGATTTTCAGATGCTCTTTGCACTCACGGGCATGTTCCTGGTTGTCGCCGGTGCGGGAGCGACATTTTTGATAAAAGATTTCAGGTAATCAGGCCTTCTGCGATAAGTGCTTCGAGCGCTTTTTCCATCTGCGCCCTGCGCGACGGGCCGAGTAGACCGAGCAGTGTGGCGTGTGAGGTAACGCCCTTCGTGTATTCGCGCACGATTGCGCCTCGCGCCTCGCGCAGTGAGCCCGCGAACGTGCTCTGCTTCACGTACTTCTTACTCCGCGCGTTGTGCGAGATACCAGAGCTCTTCAGGTGTGCGCCATAGTCCATAAGCGCGCTGTACCACTCTCGTGCCCTCCCTTTCAGCAATGCCTCTGCAAGTACCTCGAGAATCTGTGCGTCAGAAACACTACCATATATGGTAGTGTTTCTATCCGTCGTGAAGAAGTGGTGGATGATGACCGTACGGATATTCGTCTCGACGAATATCACGTCGATGTTGTACGCAAATGCGGCGACTGCGCGCGCCGTGTAGGGCCCCACCCCCGGCAACTCCTCCAGCTGTTCTACAAGGTCCGACCTTGTGCCATATAATGGCGTATGTACGAGATGCTGTGCCGCCTCTCTGAGAAGCTTCGCGCGGCGGTTGTAGCCGAGCCCTTGCCACAGAGCGAGCACCTCGCCAAGCGGCGCTGCGGCAAGCCTCTTCGCCGTCGGGAATCGTTTGATGAACTTTGTATAAAAAGGTATGACCCTCTCTACCTGCGTCTGCTGCAGCATAATCTCGGAGACCAGCACACGATAGGGATCTAGGGTTTTATCCTTCCGTAACTTTAGCGCAGGAGGGCGCCACGGCAAGTCGTGCCGCCCGTACTTTTTGTAATACGCCCAGACTGTCTTTCGGAACTGGGGTATGGTCATTTCGCCTTGGGCCACCGGAGGGCTGCAGGCGGCCAGATTTTCGTGAGCGGGTGCGCGGCACAGTCGTGCGGGCGCGCGTTGCACACATATCTTCCGTAGAGTACGAGACCATTGTTTATATATTTCCAATCTTTCTTCGGGATAAGCGCCTCCAAGTCCTTCGATATCTTCGTGAGGTCATTCTGATCCGTGAGGTCGAAGCGCTTCGCGAAGCGCTTTACGTGCGTGTCGGTCGCGATACCCTCCCATATGTCGTAGAGCTCGCCGAGCACTACGTGTGCGGTCTTGTACCCCACCCCCGGTAACGAGACCAGATCCGTCTCGTTACGGGGTACGCGCCCGGCAAATTTTGCCTCTATCATCTTCGCTGCACCGATAATCGCCTTCGCCTTGTTGCGAAAGAACGGGATAGAGGAGATCTCCTTCGTAAAGGGAGCCGGCTTCGCATTCGCGAAGTCCTTAGGTGTCTTGTACTTCTTGAAGAGTGTTGCCGTGAGCCGGTTCACCGCCTTGTCGGTACATTGCGCCGAGAGGATCACTGCGGCGAGAAATTGAAATGGTGTGCGGTGCTTGAGTTCACTCTCTGGTTTGGGGTATGCCCTCTTCAGGTACGCGACTATCTTCTTCGCACGTGTCTTACGCACAACGCTACTCATGATGTCTTACGCGTATGTTCTTCGTGCGGGAAAGCGAAGGAGAAGGAAATCTGCAGGAGCGCGCCTGCCGAGAAGATCGTGAGGAGTACGGCAATCAAGACACCGATCACCGGTACGAGCGCCACGAGCGAGAGGGCGAGCATGCCGAGTGCGCCGTCATGCCACAGAATAGCGTCGCGGTGCATGAATCGGCGAGCGAACAGGCTCCCGGTAAGGATACCCGCATACATGATCGCAAGGAGCACAAGGAGCACATAGAGAAGCAGGAGCAGGAGCGCGAGCCCGATACCGACAAACGTGAGTAGGAGCAAGAGAAGAAGCACCGGTGCTGCAACGAGCACGGCGAAGCCGAGCAACATCGTGAGCAAGATACTCCGGGTACGTTTCGCATATGCGCGCTCGACGACCGCATCAGCAAGCCGCGGGAAGAGGCCGGCGAGGA
>JBAYJI010000042.1:0-5145 GCA_041665205.1 Minisyncoccota bacterium
ACGAGGTGCTCGCCAACCGCGCGCTCGAGCTCCTCGGCGAGACGCTTCTGCGTGAGGGAGCTCCGGTACTCATGCGCGCAGTCGGGAGCGGGAGCATCGAGAGCGTCCTCGTCTCTATCGACGCCCCGTGGCAGAAGACCTCGGTGCGCACGGAGCACTTCGAACAGACTGAGCCCTTCGTCTTCACGCGCGGACTCGTCGCCGAGAAGGTCGCGAGCACGAGCATCAAGGTCCCCGAGCAGCTCCGTGTCGACGAGAGTGTGATCGGCACAATCCTCAACGGCTACGAGACGCGCAATCCCTACGGCAAGGAGGCGAACCGCGCCTCAATCGTCATCCTTACTTCCTTTATCGATGAGCGGGTCGCCGAAGCGGTAATCTCGATGCTTCGAGGCTTCTACCACACCAAGAACGTTCGACCAATCGCGGGGAACTCGCTCCGCTTCCAGGCGATACGCTACGCCTTCCCGCACGAACGCGACGCGCTTATTCTCGACGTAACCGACTCTTCGACCTCGATCGCACTAGTGCGGCGAGACCTCTTCGTAGCAATAGCCGAGGCGACCAGTGCTGAAGAGAATGACTCGTGGGTCAAGAACGTCACCAGCGAGCTCACCGACATCGCAAAGCACTATCCGCTGCCGCGCACCATATTCCTCCTCGCTCGCGAGACAAAGGTCGAGTCACTCCAGAAGCAGCTTGGCGCAGCCGACCTTGGCAAACTCTGGCTCTCAGACGACCCACCCAAGGTCGTGGCAGTGCTCCCGAGCCACGTGAGTGCGCTCGTGCGCCAGTCTCCCTCCTCGTCTCCTGACCTCCTACTCCTCTTGATGACCCTCTTTGCTCAGGCGAGAGAAGGGCAGGGAGAGTAATGCACATGAAGATGGGTGGCTTGCCGCCCGAGCTGATATACTGTGTACATGCGTACACTAAATGACATCACCCCGCCCTCACGTAGAAGAGAAGATTCATTAAACAGTAACTATGCCGGCGTCCGCGAGCCGCTCCGCCTCAACGAACGTCCGCCTCAGTTCCCCTACACAACACTTATCGCTATTCTCGCGGTTATTGTGGTATCGGTCGGCGCACTCTTCTACTTCTCAAGTGCCAAGGTCGAGATCACGCCAAACACCGTCTCTGCTGCGGTGCAGAGCTCATTTACGGCGACCAAGAGCTCAGGCGACCTGCCCTTCGAGATACTCACTGCACAGAAGATCGCCTCGCAGAGCGTGAAGGGGAGCGGCACCAAGGCAGTCAAGTCTTCTGCCTCGGGCACAATCACTATCTACAACACGCAGTCGAAGGAGCAGAAGCTCGTCACCAACACCCGCTTCGCGACTGCTGCGGGGCTTATATTCCGTATCCACGCGGCGGTCACGGTCCCCGCCGGCACCACTGCGAAGCCCGGCTCCGTCTCTGCCCGGGTCTACGCCGACCAAGAGGGCGCTACCTACAACGTGGGCCCGACCTCTTTTACTATCCCCGGCTTCGCCGGTACGCCGCTTGCAACCGCTGTCTACGCTCGCTCGACGAGCGCGATGTCCGGCGGCGCTTCGGGTAACGCCCCTGTCGTCGACGCAACTCTCGAGAAGCAGGCACGGACAGCACTCACGACCGCACTCGAGCCAGACTTGGCCGCGAGCATCAAGGCACAGATTCCCGAGGGCTATACGCTTCTCTCTGGCGCTTCGACGACAACCTACGAAGACCTCGCTCCGACCCCTTCCTCCACGACCGGGCAGGTAGAGGTGAAGGAGCAGGGGACCATTACCGCGGTCATCTTCCCGACAGCTGCACTCGCCAAGGCGGTGGCGGCCTCGGTCTCTGGTCTCGGCTACCAGAACGAGCCGGTGATGCTCGCTCCCGCGAGCAATCTCGCCCTCGCGCCAGACACCGAGCTGCCAGGCGCCGATACGAAGGAGTTCTCCTTCACCCTCTCGGGGACCGCCTCGCTTGCCTACACGATAGACCCGACCCGGATCGCCGCTGCCGTGAGCGGGAAGACCCGTTCTGCCGCCGAGGTGGCACTTACCAACTACCCTGAGGTCAAGCGGGCAATCATCATCCTCAGGCCGTTTTGGCGCCAAACCTTCCCCCAGGATCCCTCGACAATCTCGATTGTCGTGAATAATCCCTAGGCGGGATTTGACGATATAAGCTGCACCTGCTAGATTGTGATGGTACTGCATGGTAACGAATAAGAGATGAGCGAAGGCGAAGAGTCTAAATCAACGACGGTTGGTACCGTCGAAGAGGTGTTGCCTAATTCACTCTTTCGTGTCCGCCTTCAGCCGACGCCGAAAGGGGTCGGCTCCCCGACTGAAAGCGTCGGGGCTGCCAGCGAGGAGGGGGGCGAGGGAGAGCTTCTGCTCGCCTACCTTGCAGGCAAGATGCGTTTGCATCGTATCCGCGTCCTGGTCGGCGATCAGGTGGATATGGTACTTGACCCCTACGGGGGTCGCGCGAGGATCGTGCGCCGATTAACCTAATTCAACAATCCTTTTACGATGAAAGTTCGTGCGTCTATCAAAGTACAGCAATCAGGAGACCAGCTCGTCCGCCGCGGCGGACGGCTCTATCGTATTAACAAGAAGAACCCACGTCGTAAGGCGCGCCAGGGCTAGAGATATTTACATATTTAAACTTTTAAATTTATCCGTATGCGTATCGCAGGTGTAACCATTCCCGATAACAAGCAACTCGCGTATTCATTGCCGCTTATTTTTGGCATTGGTCCGACACGTGCCCGCGACATCTTGAAGTCGGTCGGCATTGCTCCTACCAAGAAGGGCAGCGAGCTCACTGCCGACGAAGAGCAGAAGATTCGTCTCCTCGCCGAGGGCTACACGATCGAGGGCGAGCTCCGCCGCGAGATCGGGCAGAACATCAAGCGCTTGAAGGATATCCGCTCTGCACGCGGTGAGCGCCACACACGCGGGCTCCCGGTACGTGGTCAGCGCACCAAGACCAACTCGCGCACACGTCGCGGCAACGTCCGTAAGACGATGACCTCTGGTCGCCGGACACTTGAAAAAACATAATTAACATATGGGTAAAAAACGCATCATCAAGAAGAGTGGGAAGGGCATGGACCAGGGCCGCAAGGAGCGCGCCATGTCGAAGGTGACCAAGCGTCATCTCGAGAAAGGTATCCTGCACATCGACGCAACCTTCAACAACACGAAGGCTATCCTTACCGACGAGAAGGGTAATGCGATCGTCTCTTCGAGCGCAGGCGCGCTCGGCTTCTCTGGTGCACGCAAGTCGACCCCGTACGCAGCCGCCAAGGTCGGTGAGTTCCTCGGCGAGAAGGGCATGATGATCGGTCTCAAAGAGGCGTCGGTCGTGATCCGCGGTGTTGGTGCCGGTCGTGAGTCGGTGCTCCGTGCCTTCTCAGGCAAGGGAGTCCAGATCAAGTCAATCAAGGACGTCACGCCGGTCCCGCACAACGGTCCGCGTCCGCCCAAGGCCCGTCGCATCTAATGACTTTTAAATATTTAAACATTTAAACATGAAGACTGGTCCACGATACAAGATAGCGAAGCGCCTCGGCGCAACAGTCTTTGAGAAGGCGCAGACACAGAAGTTTGCGATCTCTGCCGAGCGCTCTGCCAAGAATAAGCGCCGCGGGCGCGGGCGCCAGAGTGAGTACGGCAAGCAGATGCTCGAGAAGCAGAAGGTCCGCGTGACCTACGGCCTCACCGAGCGCCAGTTCCGCAACTACGTGCGCAAGGCGCTCGACGTGCACAGCGCCCAGCCGAAGGACCGTCTCCACGAGCTCCTCGAGATGCGTCTCGACAACGTCGTCTGGCGCCTCGGCCTCGCCTCGACGCGTCGCGGCGCTCGCCAGATGGTCGCGCACGGCCACGTGATGGTCGGCGCGAAGAAGAGCCGCGTGCCCTCGCAGGCACTCTCGGTCGGCGACACGATCGCAATCCGCAGTGGCTCCTTGGAGCACGGTGTGCTCGTCGGCTTTGCCGAGAAGTTCGCCGAGCGCCCGCTGCCTTCGTGGCTCACCTGGGACGCGAAGAAGATGCAGGGCTCGGTCAAGGAGCGACCGACCACGGCGTCTGCAGACGCGGCGGGCGACCTTGTGGCGGTGCTCTCGTTCTACACGAGATAATCAGGTATAGTTATTTCAGTATTAATTAATTGGTAATTACGATTGCGTTATGGAATACCACATCACACTTCCCAGTAAGCCCCGTATCGTTTCTGAAGAAGGACTGCAGGGCGTCTACGAGATAGATTCGCTCTATCCGGGCTACGGCCACACCCTCGGCAACAGTCTTCGCCGCATTATCCTCTCTTCGCTCCCTGGCGCAGCAGTGACGCAGGTCAAGATCGAGGGCGTCCCGCACGAGTTCGCGACGATCGACGGCGTCCGCGAGACAGTTATGGAGATTCTCCTTAACCTCAAGCGTGTACACTTCGTCCTCCACGGCGATGAGCCACAGACGATCTCTCTCACCAAGAAGGGAGCCGGCGAGGTTACCGCAAAGGACTTCAACCTCCCGAGCCAGGTCGAGATCAAGAACCCCGACCAGCACATCGCCGACCTTTCGGGCAAGGCAGTACTCGAGCTCGAGGCGACTATCGAGCGGGGCTTGGGCTACGTCTCGCGTGAGGTACTCACGAAGGACAAGGTCGACATCGGTACGATTGCGCTCGACGCGACCTTCACCCCGATTCGCCGTGTGAACTACGAGGTCGACAATATGCGCGTCGGCGACCGCACCGACTTCAACCGCCTGCGCATCCTGATCGAGACCAACGGTACGATCGCTCCGCGCGAGGCGCTCGAGCAGTCTATCGAGACGATGATCCACCAACTCCGCGCCGTAATCGGCTTCCAAGAGAACGAGCCGGTCGCACCAGCAGGCTCCTCAAAGGTCGCAGAGGGCTCGACTGACGCCGCTAAGGTGAAGCTCGCTGAGCTCGGCCTCTCGGCACGCGTCGTCACCTCGCTTGAAGGCGCGGGCATCAAGAGCGCAGCCGGCCTCGCACGCAAGACGGCCTCGGCACTCAAGGAGCTCGACGGGATCGGCGAGAAGGCGATCGAAGAGATCTCTGAGTCTCTCGCCGGCTTCGGGCTTACCCTCAAGAGCGAATAACTACTATGGCATTTACTAAAAAAGCACAGAC
>JBAYJI010000043.1:0-5102 GCA_041665205.1 Minisyncoccota bacterium
ACTCGCCGTCGCGCTTGTGGTCGCGCTAGTGCATCTCGCGACACGTGCAAGCGGCGCGAAGCGCCTCTGGGCAGCGCGCGTCCTGGTGGCGCTAGTCGCTCTCGGTGGCCTCTTCTTCGCGTTTCGCAGCGAGCTCGCAAAGGTACCGTTTGAGCCGGTGGCGCGCATCGCCTCAATCTCGACTGCCGATGGGGACGTCGCGAGCCGTCTCTTCGTCTGGAAGAATATGCTGACCGAGATTAAGAAGAGCCCGTGGATCGGTGTCGGAGCCGAGCATATCGACGCGCTCTTTAACCGCTTCTACGATCCGACGCAGATCGCTGAGCAGTGGTTCGACCGTTCACACAATGCCTTCTTCGACTACACAGCGCAGTATGGCGTCGGCGGGCTCCTGCTCTACCTCGCGCTCATCATTTCTTTTTTCACCACAGCCGCACGGGCAGCACGCCGTATCGATCGGCCCGTTGCCGGGTTCTTCGCCCTCCTTGCGGTTACCTATGCCGTTCAGAACTTCTTCGTCTTCGACACAATCTCTTCTTTCTGGCTCCTGCTCGCACTCCTCGCCGCGCTGCTCTCTGTCTCTGAAGAGGGGCCACGCGAAGCGGCAACAGTGTCTCCGGTCATGCGCCGCGCCTCGTGGCCGGTAGCGGCGGCACTCCTCTTGCTGGTTGTCCCGTTTGCGGCTCGTCCGGCGCTCGCCGCCTACGACCTCGCGCAGGCGTATCACTATCAGATCGTCGACGTCGAACGGGAGACGAGCTACCTCTCGCACGGTATCGCGCTCAATACCTACGGCGATATCGAGTACGGGTATGAGGCGTATGACATGTACGCGAATACGCAGGTGGCAGTGCTTGTGGGCCAACAGCGCATCGATGCCTATCAGGCGGCACGCGCGCTCCTGACGGCAAATTTTAACCGATACGCCTATGACGGACGTACAGCGCTCTATCTCGCGCACGTGCTCTCGCTCGCGCCGGAGGGGGTTACGGTCGACCAGGCGCTTCTCTCGAGCGCGCTCGAGCGCGCTATCCGGCTCTCGCCGAAGCGAGCACAGCCATGGTACGTGCTCGTGAATCTATCGATTAGTAACGCAAATGCCTACCTGCCGCGTTCAGAGGGACGTGCAGCAGGCTACGCCGCTGCGCGCGACCTACTCTCTCGCTACATCGCGCTCGTACCGAGGAGTGCGATGCCGCACTACGTGCTCGCCCAGCTCCTCTACGCCTCAGGTGAGACGAAAGGAGCAGACATCGAAGCCGCAAAAGGGAAGGAGCTCTATACGAGCGACCTTGAGACCGCGCGCCGCGCCGCGACGTATTATGAGACGGTGATGAATCTCCCCGATGCAGCATTCTTCTTGGCAGAGGTTATAGAGCTCGATCCCACGAATACCGCTGCGAAGGGTGATCTAGAAAAGATACAGGCGTATGAACAATCAAGAAAATAAAGAGAGCCTGCGCGAACGAGAGCGCCGCGCGCTGCCTTTTTTTGTTGAGTTTGTGAAGTTCGCGACCGGCTTCGCGGCTCTTATCGCGGTTGCGCTCCTCTCGCTCCACGTCGCCTCTGCCGCGATGGGATAACCCTGACGCCCTCTGGGGTCGGGGCTCCGACCGCAAGCGTCGGAGTTGCATTTCAGTACTGTTCTGGTACAGTGTGCTCGTACGAACCGAAGACAGTGGGTTCCGTTTAAAACCGGATAAATCCTGCCGAGGCGAGACCAATGGGGTCGAACTCTCCTTTATTTCGTTCGTGCAATTAACTAGGCGCTCGGACAGGCTCTAGGCATTAGGCACTAGCAGTCTTTCTGGCTAACGCCTAGTGCCTAAGGCCTAATATACTAGCTCATGGCAATATCAAAAGATAAGAAGCGCGAGATTATCGCGAAACTGAATGATGCATTTACGGAAGCATCTTCGATTGCGTTTGTCGGCTTCACTAAGTTCACCGTGAAGGAGGCTTCGCGCCTGCGCACGGAACTCTCACAGAAGGGCGTTCGCTACTACGTGGCGAAGAAGACGCTTATCCTCCGGGCGCTCGCAGAACGCGGGTATACGGGCGAGGTGCCGGCACTCCCGGGAGAGGTCGCGGTCGCATGGGTAAAGAGTGACGATGTCACCGCACCAGCGAGTGGTGTGTACGAGTTCGGCAAGAAGCTGAAGGGCGTCTTGTCGCTGCTTGGTGGCGTGTTCGAAGGAGCATTCCTCGACGCGAAGGGGATGACGGCCATCGCGACGATACCGTCGATGATTGTGCTCCGTGGCATGTTCGCGAATATTATCAATTCACCACGACAACGTTTTGCCATCGCGCTTAACGAAGTGGCGAAGACTAAGAACAACGTATGAATCAGGAACAACTAATTGAAGCAGTTGAGAAGATGACTGTCCTCGAACTCAATACGCTCGTAAAGGCAATTGAGGAGAAGTGGGGTGTCTCTGCAACGGCTGTGGCTGCCGCAGGTCCTGCCGCAGGTGCCGCTGAAGAGGAGGTGAAGTCGACTGCAGATGTCGAGCTCACCGAGGTTGGCGCAAGCAAGATCGCCGTTATCAAGGCGGTGAAGGAGGCGCTCGCCCTCGGTCTCAAGGAGGCCAAGGACCTCGTCGATGGCGCACCGTCGATGCTCAAGCAGGGCATGAAGAAGGAGGATGCCGCAGAGCTCGCAAAGAAGCTCACCGAGGCTGGTGCGAAAGTAACGCTCAAATAACGACACAAAAACACGCCCCCGCCAGAGGCGGGGGCGTGTTTTGCGTTTTATACCCCAAACCTCTACACTGGCGTCTATGGAACTCCTGAATAAGATCTTCGGCTCCGGTGCCCGCCTGAAGATGCTTCGACTCTTTATATTCAATCAAGACGCTGCGCTCACCCTCATCGAAATAGCCGACCGGACTAAGCTCACAAAGGAGGTTGCCCGCCACGAAATAGCCGAGCTGCTCGCTGCCGAGCTCTTGCGCAAGAAGGGTGTACAGGCGCCGACGCGATATCAGGTCAACCCACGCTTCGAGCATCTCGCCGCGCTCGATACGTTCATTCGCGAGACGACCTCGGTGCGGCCGCAGAATATCCTCAAGGCACTCCGGAAGGCTGGCGCTCTGCGGCTCGTCGCGCTCTCAGGGCTCTTCACGGGTATCCTTGAGCCGCAGATCGACCTCTTGGTTGTGGGCGACCATCTCGACGAGAAGGCGCTTGCGAGCGCCGTGCGCACGCTTGAGGCAGAGCTTGGGCGAGAGATACGCTACGCCTCCTTCGCTACAGCAGACTTCCGCTATCGCCGCGGGGTGTACGACCGCCTTCTTCGGGACGTTTTTGACTATCCACACCGCCTCCTTATCGATAAAATAGGGCTCTAAAAATGCTACACTGGTGGCAGGAACTCGCAGGTAAAACGCGGGTCATTAATCATCTAAAAAGAGTTATCTAACTATGGTTTTCACCACATGGGCGGATGTCCTGAGCCAGTCTTTCCAGAATCTTTTCTACGGATTGGTCGCGTTCATCCCCAACTTAGTCGTCGCAATCGTTATCTTCATTGTCGGTTGGCTCGTCGGCGTGGGCCTGGGCCGCGTAGTCACACAGATCGTCAATTCGCTGCGTATCGATCAGGCGCTCAAGGCGACTGGGCTGGAGCACGTGCTCTCGCGCGCGGGCTTCGAACTCTCCTCCGGTAAATTCCTCGGCTTCCTCGTGAAGTGGTTCTTCATCATCGTCTTCTTGGTCGCGTCACTCGACGTGCTCCACCTGACGACCGTGAACCTCTTTATCAGGGACGTCGTACTTGGATACCTCCCGCAGGTGATCGTGGCAGTCTTGATCCTCCTCGTCGCTGCAGTCGTCGCTGAGGCGGTAGAACGCATCGTGGTCGGCTCAGCCAAGGCTGCATCGCTCCACTCTGCCGGCTTCTTCGGCAAGGTGGCGCGCTACGCGATCTGGATCTTTGCACTTCTCGCAGCGCTCGCGCAGCTGAACGTCGCAACGGCCTTCGTACAGACCCTCTTTACGGGTATCGTTATCGCGATATCGCTCGCAATCGGCCTCGCCTTCGGTCTCGGCGGCCAAGCCTCGGCAGCTCGCTATCTCGATCGGTTCCAGTCAGATATCAAGGGCTAATAGTCCCAGAAAAGCCGCTCCCGCCGTGGCGGGAGCGGCTTTTCTTTTACCCCGCTTGACGCCCCAGACGTGGTCGTCTATACTCCCTCTACGTGTCTACGAACCGAAAGAACGCACAACTTTTAGGAGCGGATAGGCCGTAAGGCCTCGGGTGCAAAGCGCACACGAAAACCGCCCCTTGGGGCGGTTTTCGTTTCTCGGGACACTGTATCTTTGACACACGAACCCCGTTAGACAACTCAACGAACTCACTTCGTTGTGGGGAGTACGCCTGGTGGCACGTGAATACTCACGGTCTGCAGACGTGCGTATTGGAAAGTTGTCTAACGGGGCGAATATGCATTGAGTAATTGAAGATCCCGCGACTCACCGTCGCGGGAGAGTGTGAGCGCTACCGAGCGCTAGTGGTTAGTGCTCGGTAGCATTGTGCTATGTAGGTCTCCGTACGAGAGACATAAGAGCACACGGTGGATGCCTTGGCCTAGGACGGCTATGAAGGACGCGACTAACCTGCGAAAAGCTTCGGGGAGGCGGTTTGTAGCCTTTGATCCGGAGATGTCCGAATGGGGAAACCCTACAGTTTTGAACTGTAATCTGCGAGGTAACGCTTGCATGATGCGAACCCTGGGAAGTGAAACATCTCAGTACCAGGAGGAAAAGAGAACAATATGAGTTGCGTTCCGTTCACGCGTATGTTCGTGTGAATGGAACGCAACTCTCGTGATACCCTGAATAGCGGCAAGCGAAAAGGGAAAAGCCCAAACCTCTTTCTTCGGAAAGGGGGGTTGTAAGATGTGAACATCGTACTTGTACGAGAAGAGTTATCAATCGTCTGTATAGCGGAAGCTGCTGGGAAGCAGCGCCCTAGAGGGTAATGGCCCCGTACGCGAAATGCATGACGACTCTTGTTCATATTCTTGAGTAGCTCGAGACACGAATAGCTCGAGTGAATCTGCCGGAACTAACCGGTAAGGCTAAATACGTCCTATGAC
>JBAYJI010000044.1:0-4074 GCA_041665205.1 Minisyncoccota bacterium
AGACCGCACGCCTGCTCCGGGGCGCGCATTTGCGTATGGCTTATGGCAAGGGGCGGGCGCGCTCCTCGGCGGCATACTCGCGCTCGCGCTCTTGGGCTGGGCGCTCTCGTTCTTCGGGGTTATCCCCGGCTTCGTGGATATCTCTCACTACCTCCAAAATAATGTCGACAACTTCCGTCGGTAGCCGCGCGATGTTTACCGAGCTAGTTGAGGTGAATGGTCAGAAGGTTTCGCGGTTTGAGAAGATTCAGGATGTCGAAAAATAGGTACACACACGTGTCTTGATTCTGGTACACGTTTGCTGTATGCTTGAGCTATGACTAGCACATACATCAAGTCTATTAAATCGCTTCGACTCGAAAGGGGGGTCTCTCAGCTCGATATGGCAAAGAGCCTCGGGATTTCACGGGCTTCATATATCGCTATCGAGCAAGGCAAACGCGAACTCACTGTTTCTGAGCTCGAGAAGATAGCGAAGATACTCGGTGTCTCCTTCGAAGAACTCGAGAGCGGAGAGTCTCCGAACTATGAGAAATATAAGCAGATGATTCTCGCCTTCCTCAGGCAGGGCGCGAAGATCCCTAAGACGAAGCTCGCGAAGCTTCTCTATTTCGCTGACTTCTCGTGGTTCTATTCGCATCTTGAGAGTATGAGCGGGATGCAGTACAGGAAGATTCAATACGGCCCGGTCACCGATGCGTACTTCCGCCTCATCGACGAGATGTCTGATAATGGAGAAATTTCTATCACACAGACAGAAGACGGAGCGATGCTGATCTCAGAGACGCGAAGTGGTGCAAAGGTGCAGCTCGCAGATATAACCAAAGAAGAGGAGAAGCTTATCCGGGATATCGAGAAGAAATGGAAGGGGAAGAAGACGGCAGAGGTTGTAGACTTCACCCACAAGCAGCTCCCGTATCTTTTTGCGCGAGATAACGAGATTGTCTCATACGGTCTCTTCACTCAGGAGGACCCCGATGAAATCTACTAGCTACACGGTAGAGGTCGGACCTTTTGCAGAAAGGCACTTCATAAAGTCCTTTGCGAAGAAGTATAAGGGTGCGTGGAGTATTACGCTCGAGACTATACAAGAAGAGTTCAAACAGGTGGACCTCTTGTTCTTGCGGAATATTGCAGAAATCATCGTCGATGGGAAGGTAAAGATTTGTAAGACAGAATTCAAAGTCGCTGGTACGAAAGAGTCGCGACACAGTTCCGGCAACCGCTGTATCATCGCAATTCATTCGGGGCAGAATGAAGTTCGTGTGTTGTTGGTTTATGCTAAGACTGACTTGAGCGGTAAGAACGAAACAGCTGAGTGGCAGAAGCTAGTCAAAGATAATTATCCGCAGTATAAAAATCTGTTTTGATTAAATGGGACTAGCGAGGACAGCCATGGTTTTTCAAATGGCGAATGACAGGACTAGTCCTGTAATTTTAAACCAAGGCAGCCCCATGCGGCACACGTAAAAAGTAAGGTTGTCGGTGGGGAGGGGAGTGGTAAAATTAACTCATGGAACAAGACATAAAAATGGACAACAATTGCGGTCATTGCGGCAAAGGCAAGTGCAGAAAAATGCATGGTGGCGGCAGTTCGGGGGCGGTGTACGGGCTCGGGTTTGTTGGCGCGGCTATTTACTATATCCAGCTCGCACCGACCTTCTGGGTGGGAGTCGTCGGGGTCTTAAAGGCGATCGTCTGGCCGGCATTTGTCGTCTATCACGCGCTCGCATATCTCGGTGTGTAGGTGATGAGTTCGAGATAGGATTTAACAAACTAAAATTTCACTACAGGATGAAAAAGCTCTATCGTTCGAAGAATAATAAGATTATCGCCGGCGTAGCTGGCGGCTTCGCCGAATACTTCGACGTTGACCCGGTTATCATGCGACTCTTCTTCTTCGGCCTGATGTTCTCGGGCGCGTTTATTCTCGCTTACATCGCCGCGTGGATCTTTGTCCCGCTCGCTCCTGAAGGGAAGGAGGGTGGAGCATAGAATATAGAATAGAGAATATGGGGGAGTAGAAGTGTGATGATCAGTTGGTGGGGTATACTTACCACATGAAGAGGCAGGCCAATGTCGTGATATATCAAGCGAAGAACGGCGCGATTGAGCTCCGCGGCGATGTTTCGCGCGACACTCTCTGGGCTACACAGGCCCAGATTGCTGGCGCTTTTGAAGTGGATGTTAGGACTGTTAACGAACATATCCAGAACATCCTTAAAACTAAGGAGCTTGAAGAAAAGGCAACTGTCCGGAATTACCGGATAGTTCAAATCGAAGGGAAACGTGAGGTTGAACGTGAAGTGAAGCACTACAACCTGGACATGATTCTTTCTGTTGGGTATCGAGTAAATAGCAAAAGAGCGACACAGTTCCGTCAGTGGGCGACTAAGACGCTTCGCGAACACATCATCAAGGGCTACACATTGAATCGTAAGCGCATCGCCGGGAACTACGCCGCTTTCACGAAGGCCGTGGGAGATATCCAAGCGCTCCTGCCGGACCATGTCGTGCTCGACCCTAAGAACATCCTGGAACTCGTGAAAGAGTTTTCTGCCACATGGGTATCGCTCGATGCCTACGACAAAGAGACACTCAAGGTCGTCGGTACGACAAAGCGCGCAATTAAGCTTACCGGTGTGGAACTCACGGAAGCAATCGCGAGTCTTCGCCACGAGCTCATGAAAAAGGCGGAGGCCACAGAGCTTTTTGCACAGGAGCGAAATGCAGGGAGTATTGAGGGTATCGTGGGGAACGTCATGCAGTCTTTCGGCGGCAGGCACGTCTATGCGACAGTCGAAGCGAAAGCGGCGCACCTGCTCTACTTCATGGTGAAGAATCACCCCTTTACCGATGGTAATAAGCGTTCGGGCGCGTTCGCATTTGTCTGGTTCTTGCGCAGGGCGCGTACAAAGGGTGGCCGCATAACTCCGGCGGCCCTTACTGCGCTCACGCTCCTCATCGCTGAGAGCAAACCCGAGAAGAAGGAGCAGATGGTTGCGCTCGTTACCCAACTTCTCAAGTAGAATGGACATATGAAAATTATCTTCTTCGACACCGAGACGACGGGCAACAGCGACAAGGATCGGCTCTGCCAGCTTGGCGTAAAGGAGCGATATATCGAGGAGCCTTTAGTGAACGCACTCTACAAGCCACCAGTGCCGATCTCGATCGAGTCGATGGCGATCCACCATATTACCGAGAAGATGGTTGCCGGCCGGCCGGCATTTCAAGACGCGCCCGAATATGGGAGTGTGAAGGATCTCTTTGAGAGTCGCGAGACGCTCGCTGTCGCGCACAACGCGGCCTTTGACAACGGGATGCTCGCGCGAGAGGGTGTCACCCCGCGCCAGACGATCTGTACCTACAAGGTCGCCTATGCGCTCGACCCAAACGACACCCTGCCGAACTATCGGCTCCAATACTTGCGCTACCTGCTCGACCTCGACGTCGAGGCTGTGGCGCACGACGCGTGGGGCGACGTGCTGGTCTTAGAGGCGCTCTTTGAGCGGCTCCTCGAGAAGATGAAGGAGCGGCATGGGACCGAGGAGGCCGCCCTTGAAGCGATGCTCGAGGTCTCGTCGCGCCCGCTCCTCTTCACGACGCTCCGCTTCGGCAAGTACAACGGCAAGCGGATCGAAGATGTCCTCAAGACCGACCGGGGGTACCTCGAGTGGCTCTTGGGGCAGAAGAAGCAGAACCCTGCCGGAGAGGTAGATTGGATATACACACTCGAGCACTATCTGAAAAATCCGGTGGTATAGTGACTCTTGATGAAACACATAATCGAATCACAACAGTTTGATAGAAAGGCAATCGAGGCACTCTTCAAGTCTGCAGACACGATAGCGAAGTCTAAGAATCAACCACTCCGAGGCAAGATAATGGCCTCGCTTTTTTATGAACCGAGTACGCGTACTCGGTTTTCGTTTGAGTCGGCGATGCTGCGGCTCGGCGGCGGCGTGATCACGACCGAGAACGCCGGCGAGTTCTCTTCAGCGTCAAAGGGCGAGACGCTCGAAGACACGATCCGCATCATCAACAACTACGCCGACGTGATCGTGATGCGAC